>JAJNQE010000084.1 GCA_021154985.1 Hydrogenophaga sp. | reverse complement strand
TGGTGGTTGCTGGCTCGCTCATGCTGATCTTTCTCTTCACCGACTGGCCGCGCGATGTGGCTGCGCTGGTGGGGGCTGGGGTGCTGCTGCTGAGCCGGCGGTTGCAGAGCGCGCACGTCATGGGGCTGGTCGACTGGCCGCTGCTGATCCTGTTCATGGGGCTGTTCGTGGTGAACCACGCCTTCGAGACCACCGGTCTCGCTGCGCAGGCCGTCGCCTGGCTGGGCGCGCAGGGCGTGCACCTCACCGACCCCGGGCCGCTGCTGGTGGCCGGCGCCTTGCTCTCCAACCTGGTGTCCAACGTGCCGGCCGTCATGCTGCTGCTGCCGCACCTGGGCGGCGGCGATGACCAGGCCGGCGTGATGCTGGCACTCGTGACCACCTTCGCCGGCAATTTGCTGCTGGTCGGCTCGATCGCCAACCTGATCGTGGCCGACCTCGCGCGCCAGCAGGGCATCGTCATCGACTGGAAACGGCATGCGGTCACCGGCATCCCGGTGACGCTGGCCACGTTGGTGCTGGTGTGGGCGTGGATGCGTTTTGTGGCCTGAAGCGCTGCACGCGTTTCAGCGCTGGGCGCTGAGCACCCGGAGATCCTCTTCGTAGCCCTTGAGCACACGCACGGCGTTGGCGCGTTGCTCGGGCGAGGTGGTGTTGTGCAGTTGAGCGAACTGGGCACAACCCTGGCGAATCAGGTCATCCGAATACGCCTGATAGCCCGGCGTGGGCGACTGGCCGATGCGCGCGATGTGGGCGCGCACGCGCTCGGCCGCGGTGTCGGGCGCGGCCTGCGCGTCCTTCACGGTTTTCAGCAGATCGGCCTGGCGGCGCAAGCGCTCGGCCTGGGTGCGTTGCGGGTCGAACGGTGACGCCTTGATGCTGGCGCGCAGTTGCTCCTTTTGCGCCGCGCTGAGGGTGCCGTAGAGCATTTCGCTGCGGCTCAGCGCGCGCTCAAATCGTTTGTCGATGCGTGCCGCTTCGGACGCCTGGAGGAAGTCGTCGGCAAACTCCTCGTTGCTCTTGGCCTGACGACTCTTGAGGTGTTCCAACTGGGCCGCATCGAGCTGCAGGGCCAGGCGCGCCATGGGCTGCACGCTGGCCTCGGTGGCGCGGTCGATGCGCTGGCGGATCACGTCGAACTCGGCGCAGACCTGAGTGGCGCTCATGTCCTGCGAGGCGAGCGTCTGCCAGCGCTGCAACAAGCCCGCGTACACCGGCAGCTCGTTGGTGCGGTGCCATTGAAAGAAAGCGTTGATGTCGCCGCGCACCGGCGTGGACTGGCCGTTGTTGAAGTTGACGTGGCTGTCGAGCCACCAGTAGGTGGCGTTGTGCGCCTGGTTGTAGGCCAGGCGTGTGGCGGTGCAGGCCGTGAGGGTGGCGGCAGCGATCACCAATGCACAGACCCGCACCACCCGCAGGGCGATAATCCGGCGCACGTGAGGCCCGGCAAGGACGCCGCGCAACGATTCCCCGAAAGAGGTGTTCATGTCGTTCCCTGTGGATGTGGTGGTGATGGCGGCCGGCAAGGGCACGCGCATGAAAAGTCTTCGGCCCAAAGTGTTGCACCGTTTGGGCGGGCGCGCACTGGCCCAGCACGTGATCGACTGTGCCGCGCGGTTATCGGCGCGTTCGGTGGTGGTCATCACCGGCCATGGCGCCGCGCAGGTCGAGGCTGGCTTGCAGGCGCCCGCCACCACCGCGCTGCGCTTTGTGCGCCAGGAACCCCAGTTGGGCACCGGCCACGCGGTGCAACAGGCCGCGCCCGTCCTGCCCGACGACGGCGTGACGCTGGTGCTCTCGGGCGACGTTCCGCTGACCCGGCCCGAGACCCTGCAGGCGCTGCTCGATCTGTGTGGCGGCACCCGCCTGGCCCTGCTCACGCTGGACATGCCCGACCCCACCGGCTACGGACGCATCGTTCGCGGCGCCGATGCGTCGGTGCAGGCCATCGTGGAGCACAAGGACGCGAGTGATGCGCAACGCGCCATCACCGAGATCTACAGCGGCATCATGGCCGTGCCCACGCGGCTGCTGCGCGGCTGGCTGGCGCGGCTGGACAACCGCAACGCCCAGGGCGAGTACTACCTCACCGACGTGGTGAGGTTCGCCGTGGCCGATGGCCTGAGCGTGGCGGCGCACCGCATCAGCGATGCGGTGCAGGTTGCGGGCGTCAACAGTCCGGTGCAGCTCGCCGAACTGGAGCGCGCGTATCAGCGGCGCGTGGCCGATGCGCTGATGGAACAGGGGACTCGCCTGGCCGACCCGTCGCGTCTGGACGTGCGCGGCGAACTGGTGTGCGGGCAGGACGTGGAGATCGACGTCAACTGCGTGTTTGAAGGCCTTGTGCGCCTGGGCGACGGCGTTCGCATCGGCGCGCACTGTGTGGTGGCCAACGCCGTGATCGAGGCCGGTGCGGTGATCCACCCGTTCACCCACATCGACGGTGAAAAGCTGGGCGTGAAAGTGGGTCCAGGTGCGCTGGTGGGGCCGTTTGCACGGCTGCGGCCCGGTGCCGACCTGGGCGCCGAAGTCCACATCGGCAACTTCGTGGAGGTGAAAAACAGCACCCTGGCCGCGGGCGCCAAGGCCAACCACCTGGCTTACCTGGGCGACGCCACGGTGGGCGAGCGGGTCAACTACGGCGCCGGCAGCATCACCGCCAACTACGACGGCGCGAACAAGCACCGCACCGTGATCGAGGCCGACGTGCACGTGGGCAGCAACTGCGTGCTGGTGGCACCGGTGACGATCGGGGCCGGCGGCACCGTGGGCGGCGGCTCCACCATCACCAAGGACACCCCGCCCGGCGCACTGTCGGTGGCGCGGGGCAAACAGATCGGCATTGCCAACTGGCAGCGGCCGCAGAAAAAGAAACAGGCTCCCTGAGGAGCCTGTTGGATGGAGCGGGGCGCGGTCAACGGCCGCCGCGCACGTCCATGGAGTCGAACCGGCTCTCGCCGGGCGATTTGCTGTTGGGCCCATTGCTCTTGGAACGCGGTGGATTGAACCCGCTGTTGCTGTAGGCGCTGCTGAAGCCCCCGCGGCGGCTTTCCTGGTTCAGGTCCATCAGTCCGCTCAGCCCCATGACCTCGGAGTCGCGGAACGAGGTGGTGGTGTTGAGCGAGTCGAACTCCGAGAACTGGCTCTCCAGTTGCTGGCGGCGGCTGTCCCGGGTGTCTTCCTTCTCTTTCACGATGGGTTTGGGCAGCTCGGCCAGATTCAACTGCTTGCGGAAGTCCGCCGGCGAGGGCATGCGGTGCAGACCGTTCTTGAGAAAGACGAAGCGCACGCCGGCGCTCTTGAGGATGCGGTTCTTCAGCTTCACCATGTGGGCTTTGTGCCGGGCGTTGCTCAGGGGGTGTTGCTCGATGTCGAACGCAAACGAGGGCTTTCCGTCGTCGCCGCAGACCACAAAGTCCACCTTTTGTTTGTTCAAGCGGTCTTCGGCGCGTTTGCGGTTGGCGGCACGACGCACCGACAGCAGGTCTTTGAGCAACAGATTGGGCAGCACGACCTGCCCGGGAAAGGTGTCCTGCAAATAGTCCAGCATCTGGGCTTGTTCGGGCGTCATCAGGCGCTCCGGGCTGTAGCGGTCTTCCCGCCCGGACGACTGGGCTGTCGTGCGAAAGCGCCAGTACGCGAGCGCAGCCAGGCCCAGCACGGCCAGCGCCCCCAGCACCGCAATCCACGTCGTATTCATCAAAACCTCCTGAGATCGGGCCGCCTTTTCAGTTCGGCTAAAGGCGAAGGTTGTTACATAAAGTTTGGTTCGTCAACTCATGGAGGGGGTATGAAGCGCTCCAGATGTGCGTTATGTATCAATTTCCGGACCAGGCTGAGTACCAATGTGGTGCATTCGAGTCACGCGGGTGGTTTGAGCGGCAAGGCCACGCGGGGATCGAATTTGGCGCGCTTGAGGCTGAAGAACGCCTTGATGTTGCGCACGTTGGCGTCGCTGGTGAAGAGACGCTGGGCGAGCGCGAGGTAGTCCGGCATGTCCTGGCAATGCACCACCAGCACGAAGTCGGGCCCGGGGCTGACGCGGTAGCACTGTTGCACCTGCGGCACCGGCAGCACACGCGCTTCGAACGCGTCCAGCAGCTCGGCGCCCTGGCGCTCCAGGGTGATTTCCACCAGGGCCGTGAGGCCATGGCCCAGCACCGGCGCCAGGCGGTCGGTGCTCAGAATGGCCACCTCGCGCTCGATCAGACCCAGCTGGCGCAGGCGTTTGGTGCGCCTCAGACTGGTGGGCGGCGAGAGGTGTGCCCGTTCGGCCAGTGCTTGGTTGCTCTGCGAGGCATCGGTTTGCAACAGATCGAGCAGACGCAGATCGGCGTCGTCGATGGTGATTTCTTCCAGATTCAGCATATTTTCGACTTTATTCATCAATGATGTTGAATGAAGAAATTATTGTCGATTCAGTGTGAAATTTTGAGCTTTTATTTCTTCAGGCAGTCACTAGCATCGGCGCTTAACCATTTTTCGGAGAACGGCATGTGTGGCATCGTCGCAGGGGTTTCGGGGCGCAATGTGGTGCCCGTGCTGGTTCAGGGTTTGCAGCGGCTGGAGTACCGCGGCTACGACTCCTGCGGCGTGGCGGTGCACACCGGCGGCCTGCAGCGCGCCCGCAGCACGGCCCGTGTGGCCGAACTCGCACAGCAGGTGCAGGCCGACGGCATCGCCAGTGGCACCGGCATTGCCCACACGCGCTGGGCCACGCACGGCGCACCGGTGGTGCACAACGCCCACCCCCACTTCAGCCATGGCCCGGGTGCTGCGGCAGGCACGGCGGGCCGTGTGGCCCTGGTGCACAACGGCATCATTGAGAACCACGACGAGCTGCGCGCAGCGCTGCAGGCCAAAGGCTATGTGTTCGAGAGCCAGACCGACACCGAGGTCATCGCGCACCTGATCGACTCCCTCTACGAAGGCGACGTGTTCGCCGCGCTGCAGGCTGCGGTGGTGCAGTTGCACGGCGCCTATGCATTGGCCGTGTTCCACAAAGACGAACCGCACCGCGTGGTGGGTGCGCGCGCCGGCTCGCCGCTGGTGCTGGGCGTGGGCACGGTCGATGGCGTGCGCGGTGCCGAGCACTTTCTCGCCAGCGACGCCATGGCCCTGGCCGGCGTGACCGACCAGATCGTCTACCTGGAAGAGGGCGACCTGGTGGACCTGCAGCTTGGCCGCTACTGGGTGCTGGACGCCCAGGGCCGCGCGCTTGATGCGGCCAAGCGGCCGGTGAAAACCGTGCAGGCCCACAGCGGTGCGGCCGAGCTTGGCCCCTACCGCCATTACATGCAGAAAGAGATCTTCGAGCAGCCGCGCGCCATCGGCGACACGCTCGAAGGCCTGGAAGGCATCACGCCCGAGCTCTTCGGCGACGGCGCCTACCGCACCTTCAAGGACATCGACAACGTGCTCATCCTGGCTTGCGGCACCAGCTATTACAGCGGTTGCACCGCCAAGTACTGGCTGGAGAGCATCGCCAAGATCCCCACGCAGGTGGAAGTGGCCAGCGAATACCGCTACCGCACCAGCGTGCCCAACCCGCGCACCCTGGTGGTCACCATCACCCAGAGCGGCGAGACCGCCGATACCCTGGCCGCGCTGCGCCACGCGCAAGGCCTGGGCATGAAGCACACGCTGACCATCTGCAACGTGGCCACCTCCGCCATGGTGCGCGAATGCGAACTGGCCTACATCACCCGCGCGGGTGTGGAGATCGGCGTGGCCTCCACCAAAGCCTTCACCACCCAGCTCGCGGGCCTGTTTTTGCTCACGCTCGCACTGGCCCAGGTGCGCGGGCACTTGAGCGACGAAGACGAAGCCAACCACCTCAGGGCCATGCGCCACCTGCCGGTGGCGTTGCAAGCGGTGCTCGCGCTGGAGCCGCAGGTCATCAGCTGGGCCGAAGACTTTGCGCGCATGGACAACGCGCTGTTCCTGGGGCGCGGGCTGCACTACCCGATTGCGCTCGAAGGCGCCTTGAAGCTCAAGGAGATCAGCTACATCCACGCCGAGGCCTACCCGGCCGGCGAGCTCAAGCACGGCCCGCTCGCACTGGTGACCGCGGCCATGCCGGTGGTGACCGTGGCGCCCAACGACACCCTGCTGGAAAAGCTCAAGAGCAACATGCAGGAAGTGCGCGCGCGCGGTGGAGTGCTGTATGTGCTGGCCGATGCCGACACCCGCATCACCAGCAGCGAAGGCATCCACGTCATCCGCATGCCCGAGCACTACGGCGCGTTGTCGCCCATCCTGCACGTGGTGCCGCTGCAGATGCTGGCGTACCACACAGCGCTGGCAAAGGGCACCGATGTGGACAAGCCGCGCAACCTGGCGAAGTCGGTCACGGTGGAGTGAGGGCAGCCACCCGCGCCCAGAGCACTTTGATTGACAATTATCGAGGATATTTGAAAGGGATACTTCAAAAATTGACTAATATTTTTAGATTATGGATATTTTTGACAATTTAATCGTGTAAATAGTGAGTGTCAGCCGAAAACGAAAACTGTCACCCACTTTTCATGTTGGAAAGAGATCGCGCGCTCGCGCGAAGGGCAATCCTGTCTCGGCAGCTCAGCGCACCTTGCTTTCCAGATGACTAGACGGAATAAAGCTCGTCGGAGCGGCAGCTGACTGGAAGGGCTGATGTGCAGCGCTATGGCGAGCTTTACATAGCGCTGCCTATGCCGAGATCGCAACTGCACATAGTTGCGATCTCGGCATAGGCAGCGACAGCCGTCGGTCGTGGTCACGAGCTGGGTAGACGCTGGCTGGCACGAAGCCGTCATCGACTCACCCGTCAGCGTTACGGCAACAACGACGGCTATTAAGGGGGCTGCAGTCATCCAGCCCCAGCCCGACCAGTACCGCGCCGGTCAGTACGGCTGCGTCGGGGGTGAACCAACCGACGAGGCTCATGACGAGGTCAGGCGTCGGCATGAGAGATCTGCACGTTCATTTTCCGTATCATTTCCTTGAGGCGATCCGGATCAATCGCCACGTCCCGAGCCCGCCGTCCCGCCCGCGCTCAGGGGCTGGCCCCAAGTGTCTTCAAACAGCACATCGTCCAGTGCCGTTCGCTGTGCCCAGCGCTGTTGCTGGAGCATGGGGTCATCATAAAAATGGCGGACCGGGCCAATGCACAGCAGCGCGACGGGCTCTGCGCCTTCGGGCATACCCAGCAATGAAGCCACCGCCACCGGGTCGAACATCGAAACCCAGCCCATGCCCAGGCCCTCGGCGCGCGCGGCCAGCCACAGGTTCTGTATCGCGCAGGCGGTCGAGGCGAGGTCCATGTGCGGCAAGGTTCGCCGGCCGAACACATGCTGTTCACGGCCCTCGGACAGCGCCACCACCCAGACCTCGGCCGCGTCCATCAGGCCTTCGACCTTGAGGCGCAAAAACGCATCCATGCGCTCTCCCAGCGCCGTGGCGGTTTGCTGCCGCTCCTGTTCCACCAGCGCCTGCAACTCGGCCCGCAACGCGCGCGTGGCTACCCGCAGGAAGCGCCACGGCTGCATGAAGCCCACGCTGGGCGCATGGTGCGCGGCCATGAGCAGGCGGCGCATCACAGCCGGCGCAACCGCACCGCCGGCAAAGTGGCGCATGTCGCGCCGCTCGAAAATGGCGCGGTAGACGGCCTCCTGCTGAGCCGGCGAAAAAACGTGCTCCGGGGCCGTCGCCCCGGTCAGGTCGGTGTCTGCCGCGGCGGCTTGCACGGCAGGACTTTCAACGGCCCGCGTCATGATTGCTTTCAGCGGATGAACGGGTCGGTGGCAGGCGGCACAGGATGCCGCTGCGCAAAAGGGCAGGGCGGGCATCGCGGGGCAAGTTGCCATCGGGCGCCCGAAAATGCATCACGGCGCAATCCAGCAGTTGCCGGGCAGCGTCCTCTGAGGGGGTCAGGTCGCCAAATTGGAAGCTGTGCTTGCCAGGAGCCTGAAAAGCCACCGTGCAGGCGCGCGAGCAGCCGGCCGTGCACGCCACCCCTCGCACATGAATAGCGGCCCACTCGGGCTGATCGCCGAAGGCCTGTGCGGTTTGCACGGCTTCCAACAGAATGTCACCTGCAGCGCGCTGATCTCGCGTGTTCTCCGCAGGGCGGCAGGTGGTGCAAATGATGAGCTCAGTCGTGCTGAGGTCGGTTTTTGGAGTCATTGTGTGTCAGTGGTGGGTTGGCGCAACTCGGCGCCCCAGGCCTGTGCCCAGGCCCTGCAGCGTCCGAGTGGGCGAGGAGAGTTGTCGAAATCGACGATGACGATGTGGTCAGCCGCCGTAGGTGCTGCTGGTTGCTCCAGGCTGCGCCCGTCGGTGAGTAGCCACAGCAGGCGGCGCCCATTGCCGTGGCGCCGCCGATGCGCCAGAAGTTCGGTCTGCGCCTGACCCAGCGCTGCCGCCAGGGGCGTACCGCCACCCCCGCCCAGCGGCCGAAGGCGCCCCAACGCCGAGCGCCGCGCCTGGGTGGGCGACAGTACGCATTGCACCCCCTGTCCCCCGAACAGCAGCAGTCCGACCTGGTTGCCGGTACGGGCCGCGTCCTCGATAAGGCGCGCCGCGAAACCCTTGGCCCACGCCAGACGACCGCTTTGCCGCATGGAGCCGGAATTGTCCAGCGCGATCAGGTGAAGCGTCGACATGTCAGCGGGGCGGTGTTCGCGCTGCAGATGGGACCGCTGCAAGGCGGCGGGCCCTTTGCGCAGCAGAGTGCGACACCAATCGATTCGCCCTGGCGTGTGGGTCGATGCCTGCATCGCGTTCTGCGCCAGTTGCGGCCTTGCGTATGGGTCAATGGAGAACCACCGCCGCAGTCCGGGCACCGTGGAGGCGCGGCCTGCGGGGTGGCTCAGGCTTTTTTTGCGACAGGCCCCCCAGTGGTTCGAACCGCTTCCCAGCCTTCAGCCTGCGCCGGCAGTGCGCCCCAGTCCCCGGCGGCACTCGTCAATGAATGATCTGCCTGCGACCCGGCACTGCCCGCCCCTGAGGGGCCGCTGGTAGTGCGGGGGGGCGCCGCAGCCTGCTGGGCCTGGGGAGCCGGCGCCATCCGGCGGTGGCCCAAGGCCCATTCGGCCACGGTGTCGACATCCGCCGGCGTCACCTCGAGCCGACCCGCCAGCACGGCATGGGCCCGGGCCGCCTTCAGCAGCACTAGGTCACCGCGCACACCGTCCACGGCGGCCTGCACGGCCAGCGCGGTGGCGTGCGCCAGCACGGCATCGCTCCAGTCCACCGCAGGTAGCGCTTCTCGCGCGGCTGCCATCCGGGACACCAGCTCGGCCTGCGCGCTGGCTGTGCGCTGCATCAATGCCTGCGGATCGAGGTCAAAGTCCAAGCGGGCACGGACGATCGACTGGCGCAGCGCATGATCGGTGGGATTTTCCAGCACCACCGACAGGCCAAAGCGATCCAGCAACTGGGGGCGCAACTCGCCCTCTTCGGGGTTCATGGTGCCGATCAGCACGAAGCGGGCCGCATGCTGGCGCGAAACGCCCTCACGCTCGATCGTGTTGATGCCGCTTGCCGCCGCGTCAAGCAGGGCGTCCACCAGCGCGTCGGGTAAAAGGTTGACCTCGTCCACATAAAGGACGCCGCCGTGCGCACGAGCGAGCATGCCAGGCGCCAGGCGCACGAGGCCGTCGCGCAGTACGTGTTCGAGGTTGAGTGTGCCCACCAGTTGCTCAACGGTGGCCGCGAGCGGCAGGCTCACGAAGGGAGCACCCGGCAACAAAGCCGCCAGTGCGCGCGCCGCAGTCGATTTGGCCGTGCCGCGTGGCCCGCTGATCAGCACGCCGCCGATGCCGGGGTCTACCGCCGCCAGCAGGAGCGCCTGCCGCAGCCCGGCGTGGCCGATCAGCGCAGAAAATGGGTACATCACATCGTTGGCGTCCTGCAGTTCGTGGGACGTGTTGTGTGCGTTGAATGTCTTCATTTCGTGGGTCCTTCGCCCTGAGTTTCGAGCCGGTGTTCCAGTGCCAGCAAGGTCTGTTGGATGCGCTCCCGATGCTCGCCGGGTTCCTGCCACATACCACGCTGCATGGATTCAAGCAGGCGTTCGCCCATGCTGCGTAAGGCCTGGGGGTTGTGTTGTTCAAGAAAGGCGCGGTTGACAGGGTCGTACACGTAGGCATCGGCCACAAGAGCGTACTGGTGGTCCCCCACCAGGCCAGTGGTTGCGTCAAAGCCGAAAAGGGAGTCGACGGTGGCAGCCATCTCGGAGGCACCCTTGTAGCCGTGGCGTTGCACACCCGCGATCCACTTGGGGTTGACCACGCGGGCCCGCACCACCCGCGCTAGTTCGTCACTCAGGCTGCGGATGCGCGGCGATCCAGGTGTGCTGAAGTCGCCGTGGTACATGGACGCCGCCTTGCCGCTCAGGTGTTGTACCGCGGCAGCCATGCCGCCCTGGAACTGGTAAAAGTCACTTGAATCCAGGATGTCCTGTTCCTGGTTGTCCTGGTTCTGCAGCACCACATCGAAGCCGCCCACACGCCGCTCGAAGCTGGCGCGCGCCGCCGCACCGTGTTCGTCCTGGCCGTAAGCAAAGGCGCCCGCACGCAGGTAGGCCTGGGCGATGTCACCCGGCGCTTCCCAGCGCCCACTGTCGATGACGTCTTGCACGCCGGCGCCGTAGCCGCCCGGCCGCGGGCCGAAAACACGCCAGCTGGCCTGCCTCTGCGAGACCTCTTCGGACATCCCTTGGGCACACGCATCGGCCGCCTCGCGCTGCACGCGAGCACGCACTGGATTCACGTCGTCGGGCTCGTCTTCTAGCGAGATGGCCGCCACCGCCTTAACCGCCGTGTCGAACAGGTCGATCAGATTCGGAAAAGCGTCGCGAAAGAAACCCGAGATGCGCAAGGTCACGTCCACCCGAGGGCGGTCACGTATCGCCATCGGGAGCACCTCGATGTCCACTACGCGCTGGCTGCCCGGCGCCCACTTGGGCCGCACGCCCAGCAGTGCCATGGCCTGGGCGATGTCTTCGCCGCCAGTGCGCATGGTGCTGGTGCCCCAGACCGAAAGCCCGACCGACGCTGGAAACCCGCCGTGGTCCTGCAGATGGCGCTCGATCAGCCGCTCGGCCGCCATTACGCCCATGGCGTAGGCGGTGGGTGTAGGCACCGCGCGCGTATCGATTGCGTAGAAATTGCGGCCGGTGGGTAATACGTCCGGCCGTCCGCGCGATGGCGCGCCGCTCGGTCCGGGGGGGATAAAACGGCCTCGCAAGCCGCGCAGCAGCTGGGTCATTTCCTGCTCGCCGCAGGCGTCCAGCCGGGGGCCGAGCCGCTCCTGCAGCTCGTCCATCACCTGCGCGGTGAGCGGCCACTTGGCGCGGTCCAGAGGTTCGCTGCCGTCCACCAGACGGCTGGCCAATCGCTCCAGCCGATCACGGGTGTGGCCCGCATGGCGCCAGGCTTCGTTTCCTAAGGCTGCCAGTACCGGTGGGCGCGACTGGGTCCAGTTCTGGTTCCAGTTGGGGTCGAGCGGGTCGAATCCGTCCAGCCGCAGGTCGGCTGACAAGGCTTGCAACAAGCTGGCTTGTCTCTGGCCTTTGCCGCGTGGAAACCGCGCCAAAGCAAGTAGGGTATCGGTCCGCAAACGCCCTTGAGGCGACAGACCGAACACGTGCAGACCGTCCCGGATCTGTGATTCCTTGATCTCGCACAGGTAGGCGTCCAGCCGTTCCAGCAGGCGCTGGCGTGCGGCTTCGTCGGCGGGCGCCTCAAAACCCAGGTCGGCGTGCAAGCCGTGGCGCAGCACTTCCTCCAGAATGGTCTGGCGCAACCGAGTGGCGCGGCGTGGGTCGAGCGACAGAGCCTCGTAGTACTCGTCCATCTGCCGCTCCAATACCTGCAGCGCCCCGTAGGTTTCGGCCCGCGTCAGCGGCGGCATCAGGTGGTCGATGATCACCGCCTGCGTACGCCGCTTGGCCTGGCTGCCTTCGCCCGGATCGTTGACGATAAAAGGGTACAGGTGGGGCAGCGGCCCGAAGATCGCATCTGGCCAGCAGCCCGCACCCAGCGCCACGCTCTTGCCCGGCAGCCACTCCAGGTTGCCGTGCGTACCCACATGTACCAGCGCATCGGCGCCCCAGACGCGGCGCAACCAGAAGTAAAACGCAAGGTAGTTGTGCGGGGGCACAAGGTCGGCATCGTGGTAGCTTGCGACCAGGTCCAGGTCGCGCCCGCGGGCCGGCTGCAGGCCCACGAAGACCTGGCCGACGCGTAGGCCCGGCACCATGAAGCGGCCGCTGCGCAACAACGGGTCTTTCTCGGGTGGTCCCCACAGCGCGTTGACCTCGGCCTGCTGGTCAGGGGGCAGGGCTTCAAAGTCAGCCAGGTAGTCGGCCATGGAGAGGCTTTGCCCGACGGGGCGATGGTCGTTGGCGTCCACTTTGTGGGTTACGCCCTCGATCAGTCGCGCCATTAGGGCGTCGCCGTGTGCGGGCAGCTCGCCCGTGGCATAGCCTTGGGCCTGCAGCGCGCCTAGGATGCCCACCACCGAGGCCGGGGTGTCCAAGCCCACGGCATTCGCCAGGCGGGCGTCGTCGCTGGGGTAATTGGCCAGCACCAGGGCCAGGCGCTTATCGGCCGCCGGCTTGCGGCGCAGGACGCACCAGCGCCGGGCAAGCTCGGCGACGAATGCAATCCGGTCGGCCTCTGGTTGGTAGCGCACTACATCCACCTGCGAGCGCTCGCAGCGCCAGGCCACGCCCTTGAAGCTGATGGCCCGGGTGCCGATGCGGCCGTCCACTTCGGGCAGCACGACCTGCATGGCCAGGTCGCGCGGCTGCAGGCCGTGCGGATCGGCCCGCCACTGCTCACGCGCGCAGCCGGCGGTGATGAGTTGCAGCACCGGCGCGTCGCCGGCGAGCAGTGGAGCGTCCACGCCGTCGGCGCCATCGTCGCCCATGGCACCGACTGCAAAGCTGGTGGCGTTGAGCACGACATCGACAGAGTGCTCGGCAGCCAGGGCATGCACGGCCGCCAGTGACGAGGGCGACTTCAGCGAGTCCAGCGCCAGGGCCAGCGGGTTGACGCCCTCGCTGTGCAAGGCCATCATCAGGGCGTCGAACACCGCTGTATTGCCCGTCTGCGCATGGGCCCGGTAAAACAGCACGAGGGCCACCGGTGCACCGTCCAGCCAGGCCAGTGGCAGGGCTGGAAGGTAGCGTGCGACGGGCGGCAAGGGCTGTGGCAGCGCGGGCAAAGACCCCCGCCCCAGCGCGCGGTACGCGATCAAGTCAAAAAAGGCGCGGGCATTGTCGCGACCGCCCTCGCGCAGGCATTGCCACATAAAACGGCTGTCCTCCACTGCTGCTGTGCTGCGCAACAGCAACTGTGGGTCCTCCAACTGCTCGCCCGAAAACATGGCCAGCCACTGGTCGTGCTGGCGAGCCAGCGTCGTCGCCTGTTCCACCACATAGGCCCAGTCCGCTGGTGCGCCCAGGTGGTCGATCACCACGATACGGGCGTGGCGCAGCACGTCGTCAACGTACATGTCGGTCGATGCGGGCTGCCGCAACCACATCAGATTGGCCAGGCGCACGGTCGGGAAATCGGGCGGCAGCGCCGCCACCGCTTCTGCCAGCAGGGACAACGTGGTGTCGGCCACCGTGAGGACCACGATGTCGGCAGGCGTTTGCGCGACGCGCACCACGCCCAGGCCAGCGTCTTCCACGTGGCCGCCGGGTCGGGTAGACAAAAGATGCATGTTGGACCTTGGGGACGTGGCGTCAATCCACCGGGTTCATGGCGCCCGGGGCGGCAGTGTTCGTGCCGGACAATGCGGCGCGAACGCCGGGCGCCACCCAGCGCTGGAACGCCAGGCCTCCCACCAGCCCCATGCAAAGCCAGAACGACAGCGCAACCCAAGTGGTCGCCAGGATGAACTGGTGACCCAACTGCTCCAGTGAGGCATGAGCTTCAGGGCCAAAGCCCGCGAGTGCATCTCCTCGCGGCTTGGGCGCTCCCACCAAGAACGGCAGCACGAGCAAAGCCGCCACCGCCAGCCAGCGCCAGGGACTGCGCACAAATGCAGCGATGGCGCAGGCACCCGCTGCGCACCCCACCGCCAGCGTCCACCATATCTGTCGGGCCTGCAGCGGGGCCGCCTGCATGCCGGGAACCTCGGCGTGCAGCCCCAGGGTGGGCCACAGGTGAAAGCTCAGCCAGCCGGCCGCCGCCACCAGACCAGCGACACGCAACGAAGCGCTCGCCGTCAGGCAGGACGTGTCCTGCCGAGAAAACCAGAAGCCCATCGCTGCAAACACCAGTAATGCCATGCTAAAGGCATGCAGGATGTTGGCGACCCACGTCCAGCCAGTGCGCTCTACGCCGTTCTCGGGCGCCCATTCCTCGGCAGCACCATGGTCGTGCGCCGGGCCGGCTTGGCCCTCGCCATGCGCGTGATCGGTGAGCGCTGCGCCTGGTGGGGATACCTCTGCCTTTTGGTCCTCGTACACCTCGGCCGCCAAGATCAGCGGAGCGGCCTGCCAGCGCTGCACACCGGTTTGGAGACTGCCCACCACCACAGCGGTAGTGAGCGCTGCCCAGATCAGCTTTTGAAAAAGCATGTTGCTCTCCTTGGTGCCAACAATTCAGTGGCAGGGCTTAACAGTAATGTGTCGGACATCGTGTGCGGCGTTGTGGGCCAGCGGGCTCTCAGCGAAACCCACGCCATACATAACCACCAAGCCGAGTGCCGCCGCTGCCAGCAAGGGGCGCAACACAGTCCGGGCCGAGTCGTGGGTATAGGAGGGTCTGTGGGTCACGGAGGTCGAGTCGGGCATAAAAAGTCCTTTCAAGGGTGGAGTGGAGGGAAAAACGCACGGGATAAGTGCTAGCGGGTCAATTCGGCCTGGAGCTCAGAAAGCAGGCCGGCGGCGTCCAGGTGGTCGCCGATCAGGACCAGGCGGGTGGCACGCGGCTCGTCGGCGCGCCAGGCGCGGTCGAAATAGCTGTCAAAGCGCTGGCCCACTCCCTGCACCACCAGGCGCATGGCCGCACCGGGCAGCGCCACGAAGCCCTTGACGCGGTAGATTTCATGACGCTGCACCAATACCATCAGCGCCGCGAGCAGCCTGTCACGGTCGGTCACGGTCAGCGCCACCGACACGGAGTCGAAAGCGTCGTGGTCATGGTCTTCTTCGTCGTCGTGGTGGGTCTTGCGCTCGTCAATGACATCTTCCACCGCACGCTGCAGACCCAGCAGCACGTCCAGCGGCACATCGCCATGCGATGCGCGCACCAGCTTCACGCCGGCCGGTGCTTCGGCGCGGACGGTGGCTTCGACGGCCTCGAGCGCCACCGCGTCCATCCCGTCGACCTTGTGCACGATGACCAGATCGGCCGTGGCCAGCTGGTCTTCAAACAGCTCGTGCAGCGGCGAGTCGTGGTCGAGGTTCTCATCAGCACGGCGCTGGGCATCCACAGCCACCGGGTCGTCCGCGAAATCACCGGCGGCCACAGCGGGCGCGTCCACCACGGTGATGACTGCGTCCACGGTGAAGGCGTTGCGCAGCGCAGGCCACTGGAACGCCTGCACCAGCGGCTTGGGCAGTGCCAGGCCCGAGGTCTCGATCACGAGGTAGTCGATTTGGTCGCGACGGGCCGCGAGCAGCTCCATCACGGGTGCGAATTCTTCCTGCACCGTGCAGCACAGGCAGCCGTTGGCCAGTTCGAACAACTGGCCGTTCTCTTCGCCGCTCTCATCGCAGCCGATGCCGCAGCCCCGCAGCAACTCGCCGTCGATCCCAAGCTCGCCGAACTCATTGACGATGACCGCGATGCGGAGACCCTGCGCGTTGGTGAGCAGCTTGCGCAATAGTGTGGTTTTGCCACTGCCCAGAAAACCGGTGACGATGGTGGCGGGGATTTTCTGGAGATTCATGAGGGGCCTGTTGATGAAATGGATGAAAGATCAAAGCAAAGAGCGGGTGTGCGGAAATGACGACGCCATCAGTCCTCGATGCCGCGTTGCGCAGGCACACCGGCATTGAAATGGTGTTTGATGAGTGTCATCTCCGTCACCATGTCGGCCAGCTCGATCAGCTCGGCTGGCGCGTTGCGCCCAGTCAGCACCACCGTCACCGACGGGGGCCGTTCGCGCAGACAGGTCAGTACCGTCTCCAGTGCGATCCAGCCATATCGCAGCGGATACATGATTTCGTCGAGCACCACCATGAAGTGCTCTCCGGTCCGCACGGTTGCCTCGGCCTTGGCCCAGCCGGCCTGCGCCAGTTCTGCAGAATGATCGAGGTCGCGGCTTTTCCAGCTGAAGCCATCGCCCAGCCCCTCGATGGGGATGCCCAGGGACTCAAACAGGCGGTGCTCGCCGAAACGGGCCGTTGGCACCTTCATGAACTGGTAAACCTTGACTTTTTTGCCCCGGCCGTGCGCGCGCAGCGCCAGCCCGAACGCGGCCGTGCTCTTGCCCTTGCCCTTGCCGGTGTGGACCATCACCAGCCCGCGGCGCTCGCCCTGGGGCTTGGGGGTGTCACGGTTGATAGGCGGTGTTTCAATTTGCATGATGGGTGTGGGCCGGGCCCGTTCGCTTGAGCAGATAGGTGTCCATGATCCAGCCGTGTTGTGCCCGCGCCCGCTCACGCTCGCGCACGATCACCGACCCCATTTCAGCCAGGCTGCCACTGATGCACAACTGGTTGGCCATGCCCAGGTAGGCGCCCCACCAGATGTGCAGACCCGCCGGCGCCAGGGTCTGGAAGGCGCACTGACCGTCCAGCATCACCGCCACGGTATTGGCACTCGCTGGCCAGCCAAGCTCGCGCAGCTGCCGCCCGGTGGTGATCAGCACGGGCGCGTTGATGTCGTTGAGTGCGATGGCGTGCGCCGCCGTGAGGGCCTGCAGCGCCGTGATGCCCGGCACCACATGGATGGTCAGCTCGGTCCGCAGAGCCAGCCGCTGGGCAATGCGCAGGCTGCTGTCGTACAGCGAAGGGTCGCCCCAGACCAGCAGCGCCACCCGCCCGCCATCGGGCAGGTGCCGGCCGATGGTGTCTAGCCAGGCGGCGGCGATGGCGTCGTGCCAGCGGTCGACCGCTCCCAGGTAGTCGGTGTCGGCACCTTCGCGCACCGGCATGTCGAAGGTCGCGATCACGGCGCCGTCGTGGGTGATCAGTTCCCGGCACAGGCTCAGGCGCAGGGCCGCCAGTTCGGCCTTGTCCTCGCCCTTATGCGGTATCAGGACCAGCTGGGCTTTGTTGAGGGCCGCAGCACCCTGGCGGGTGATGTGGTCCGGATGGCCCGTGCCCATGCCGATCAGGCTCAGCTCGAGTTTCATTCGGCACCTTCGAGGAAACGCTTATCAGCGCCTATCGGGCGGTAGCGGCGGTCGTAGTCGGCCGCGTACAGGCGGCTGTGGCCGAAGTCCTGCGCGCCCAGGTTGTGCCCGACCACGATGAGCGCGGTTCGGTCGATGCCTTCGCCCATGGCCGCCTCGATGGTCGAGAGGCTGGCCCGTACCACCCGTTCGTCAGGCCAGCTGGCGCGCCAGACCACGGCCACTGGGCAGTCGGCGCCATAGTGGGGCAACAGCGTCAGCACTACGTCGGACAGCACATGGATCGACAGGTGGATGGCGAGCGTGGCCCCGGTGATCGCAAAGTGGGCGAGGGCTTCGCCCTCGGGCATGGGCGAGGCGCGGCCGCTGGTGCGGGTGAGCACCACCGACTGGCTCATGCCCGGCAAGGTGAGCTCGCAGCCCAGCGTGGCAGCCGCCGCCGCGAACGAGGGCACACCTGGCGTGACGGTATACGAGATGCCCGCCTCACGCAGGGCGCGCAACTGCTCGCCCATGGCAGACCACACCGACAGGTCGCCAGAATGCAGGCGTGCCACGTCCAGCCCCTGCTCATGCGCACTACGCAACTCGGCGACGATCTGCTCCAGTGACAGGGGCGCGGTGTTGACGATGTGCGCGCCGGGCGGACAGTGCGCCAGCACCCCCTCAGGCACCAGCGAGCCGGCGTACAGGCAAACGGGACTGGCGGCAATCAGGTCGCGCCCCCGCAGGGTGAGAAGGTCGGGGGCACCGGGTCCAGCGCCTATGAAGTGAACGGTCATGGTGCAGTGTGATCAGGCTTGTAAAGGGCGATGGCTGCGGTGGCGGTGCCGTCGGCACTGATGTGGCGGCGCGATGCGAGCACCGCGCCCTGGCCCGCAGCCGCCAGGGCGGCAGACTCGGCGAGGCTCTGGAACCCGTAACGTGCGGGTGCGTGTGGGCTGGGCTGCGTGCTTTGGGCGCGCACATAGGCCAGCGGCACGGATGCAACCGGTAAACCCAGCTCGGCCGCGAGCTGGGCCAGGGCGGGGTGGTCGCATTTGTCCTGTGCTGTGGCCAGCGCCTGCAGCAACATTGGGACGTGTTGATCGTGTTGTGCCGACTGCACGGCCTGCTCCAGCACCTGGCGCAGCGCATGGCAGGAGGTGTGATGGCGAAAGCCCAGGCCGGCGACAACTCTCATCACAGCCGCACGCTCCACTGAACCACCGGACGTGACGGTTGCCAGCTGAGCATGCGCCCCAGTGGCTGCGCCTGTGCAATGGCCACCTGCAGCAGCTCGCCGCCGTGCCGGACGAGCAACTCTTGCAGCAATGACTCGGTTTGCAGGGTGACGCTGTTGACCACCAAGCGCACACCCCGGCCTGCCGAGGTTGCGATGGCGTCGAAGATGGCGCGGTCGAAACCGCCCCCAACGAAGACGGCATCGGGCCGAGGCAGCGCGGACAGGCACTCCAGGGAGTTACCGGTTTGCACATGCAGCCGGTTTGACAGCCCGAACTGTTCTGCGTTGTACCGGATATTGGCCGCGCGCTCCGCCTGCTGTTCGACAGCGTGCGCGCAGCCTCCAGCCAGGCACCATTCCACCGAGATCGAGCCGGATCCCGCGCCCAGGTCCCACAGGCATTCGCCTGGGCGCGGCGCCAGGGCGCGAAGCGTCAGAGCTCGGATTGTGGATTTCGTGATCTGCCCGTCGTGGACGAACAGTTCATCGGGCAGGCCGCTGGAGGCGGGCAGGCCCGGCGGGCCTTGGTGCAGATCCATGGCCAGCGCCAGCGGCGCCTGCAATTCGGGCAGGTTCGCCGCCGCCAGGCGGAACGCACGGACGCGCTCAAGCGGGCCGCCCAGGCGCTCCAGCGCCCATCCGCTCGCTTCGCCAAAACCTTGGGCGCTGGCCAGCGCGACCAGCGCGCGCAGGGCCTCCGCGTCGCGCACCAGGCAGACCAGGCGTTGACCACGGCGCAGCCAGGGCCGTACCGTGCTCAAAGGCGCGGCGTGAAGACCCAGGCACTGCACGTTCTCCAGTCGCCAGCCGAGTTTGGCAGCGGCGCGCGAGAACGTGGAGGGCGCGGGATAGGCGATCCATTCACCGGTTTGCAGGTACTGGCAGACGCTGCCACCGGCTCCGAACCAGAACGGGTCTCCCGAGGCGAGCAAGGTCACCGGCTGACCGCGCAGGGCCAGCAGGGGCTGAAGGTCGAACGGCACATCCCAGGCTGTACCGCGGTCGTTCACTTGCGCCAGCGCCAGGTGGCGTGGCGCGCCGAAAACGTGGTGGGCGCTGGCTAGTGCGGCGCGGCTAATATCGCTCAGTCCTGCCAGCCCGTCCTCCCCCAAGCCAATGATCGACAGCCACGGTTCAGCCATGCGACGTGTCCTCCTGCTGGGTGGCACCACCGAAGCCAGCCAGCTGGCACAGGCATTGGCCACGGCCGGCGTGCCCGCTGTTTTTTCTTACGCTGGGCGAACCCATGCGCCCGTGGCGCAGCCCTTGCCCACCCGTGTGGGTGGCTTTGGCGGTGTGGCCGGGCTGTGTGATTGCCTGCAGGCCGAGGCCGTCACCCATGTGATCGACGCCACGCACCCTTTTGCTGCCCAGATGAGTCGCCACGCGGTGCAGGCCTGCGCCGAAATGGCGCTGCCTCTGCTGGCACTGGAGCGCCCGGCCTGGCAGGCACAGGCCGGTGACAAATGGCAGCACACAGCCGATATGGCCGGCGCCTTGGCAGCCCTGCCCGAGCGCGCGGCCCGGGTGTTCCTGGCGATTGGCCGGCAGCACGTGGCGCCTTTCCTCGACGAGACCCAGCACTGGTACCTGTTGCGGCTGGTCGACCCCGGTCTGACACTCCCAGAGGGCCGGGGCGCCGTGGTCATAGACCGCGGCCCGTTCACGCTGGACCATGACCTGGCCCTGATGAAGCGACACCGCATCACCCATGTGGTGGCCAAGAACGCGGGCGGGCAGGGCTCCCGGGCGAAGCTGGACGCCGCGCGGCAACTGGGCTGCACGGTCATACTGATTGATCGCCCGCAGTTGCCTGAGCGCCCCACCGTGAGCACGGTTGAGGATGCGCTGCGTTGGCTGGGTGTGCAAGCCGCTCATGAGGCCGAACGAGGGGTGTAGACAAAACGTCCCACGCGCCGAGTGGTGGAACTGCCCACGATGACCAGGGTGCGCATGTCGGCCATTTCGGGCCGTGCATCGCACAGGGGCACGCTCAGCAAATGCTCATGCGGCGTGCTCACGGCCCGCGCAAACACGAGCAAGCGAGTGGGCTCGCAGGTTTCGCACAGCACTTGCAGCACCTGCTCAAAGGTGTGAGGCCGGCTGGCCGAGCGGGGGTTGTAGAAGGCCATGGCCATGTCGGTGCCGGCGGCTGCGCGCACGCGCTTCTCGATCAGTGCCCAGGGCTTGAGGTTGTCGCTCAGGTTGATGGCGCAGAAGTCATGCCCCAGGGGTGCGCCGGCCCGCGCGGCCGCGGCCAGCATGGCGGTGATGCCAGGCAGCACGCGGACGTCCAGCGCCTGCCAGTCCTCGCGCCCCTCCATGGCCTCGAACACGGCGGCGGCCATGGCGAACACACCTGGGTCGCCCGAGGACACCAGCACCACGCGGGCGCCTTGGGTGGCCAGCGCCAGCGCGGCGCAAGCCCGGTCAAGCTCTTCGCGGTTGTCGGACGGGTGCAGGCGCAGCCCGGGGCGCGCGGCCACGCGTGCCACATAGGGGATGTAACCCAGCACATCAGTGGCATCGGCCAGTGCTTGGCCCACGGCGGGCGTGAGCATGGCTTCGTCGCCCGGGCCCAGGCCCGCAATGCACAGCCAGCCGCTCATTCGGCCATCTCCGGCCGCCGGCCCTGGCCATGCACCAGCACGATGGCGAAATACGGGCAGACCTCGTCGGGTGTGTCGGCCAGGCGCGCCATCTGTTGCTGGGGCATTGTGCCGTGCTGTACCAGCCAAGCCTGCTCGAGCCGGCCAGCGCGTGCCAAGGCACGCCGCACACGCGGCAGATTGCGGCCGGTTTTCATGACTACGATGGCGTCGGCTGCCTGCATGCGCTCGACCAGGGTGTCTTCGGGTAGCGTGCCCATCAGCACCGTCATCACGTCGTCGCCCCAGGTCATGGGTTGACCGGTGACCCACCAGCAGCCCACCATGCCGGGGATGCCCGGCACCACCTCCACCTCTGCGCGGCCTTGCAGCCGGGTATAGAGGTGCATGAAGGACCCGTAAAAAAAGGGATCGCCTTCGCAAAGCACCACGATGTCCCGCGTCCTCGCCAGCTCAGTCAGGCGCGCCGCCCATTCGTCGTAGAAGCGGGCCAGGCACTCGATGTAGGCCGGGCTGTCGAAAGGCAGCTCGGTGGTGACCGGGTACTCCATCGCGTATTCCATCGCGCCTGGAGCCAGCAGCGCATTCACCATCTTCCGTGCCTGCCCGGATCGACCCTTCTTGCGGAAGAAGGCGACGTGCTGCGCGGTGCGCACCAGACGGTCGGCGCGTACGCTCATCAGATCCGGGTCGCCAGGTCCCAGGCCGGCGCAGATGATGCGGCCCATCAGATCTCCTGCTCGCTGGCCAGCGCATTAACGGCGGCCACGGTGATGGCCGAGCCGCCCAGTCGGCCGTGCACCACAAGCGACGGTGCGGCATTCGAAGCCATCAGTGCCGCCTTGGACTCGGCCGCGCCCACGAAACCCACCGGGCAACCGATGATGGCGGCCGGTCGCGGGCAGTTCGGATCCTGCAGCATATTCAGCAGATGGAATAGCGCCGTGGGGGCGTTACCGATGGCTACCACGGCCCCGGCGAGGTGCGGGCGCCAGAGTTCCAGCGCAGCGGCGCTGCGGGTCGTGCCCATCTCATGCGCCAGCGCGAGGATCTGCGGATCCTGAAGAGTGCAGATCACCTGGTTGTCCGAGGGCAGGCGCTTGCGCGTGATGCCCTCGCTGACCATGCGCGCGTCGCACAGGATGGGCGCGCCTTCCTGCAGGGCCTCGCGTGTGGCTTGCGCCATGCCCGGCGTGAACGCCACGTGCTGTTCCAGGCCTACCAGGCCGGCCGCATGAATCATGCGAACCACGGCCAGTGCCTCGATTGGCGTAAAGCGGCCAAGCGCGGCTTCGGCGCGAATGATCGCGAAAGACTGGCGATAAATGGCGTCGCCATCCCGTTCATAGCGGTGCAACATGGGCCGTTTCTTCTCTCAATCGTTGTTCGAGGGCCGCACGGTCCAGCCCATGGTAGTCCGGCAGGCTGGCAGCGGTGCCGCGCCGGATGAAGTCCCACCCATGGTCCGTGGCGACCACCGTGGTGGCAAATTTCGGATGGGCGCAGCCTTTGGGACACCCCGAGACGTGCAGCAAGTGTCCCGGGGCCACCGAAGGCGCCAGCGCCAGCGCCAGGTCACGGGTGGTACCGCGTGCCTGCGCACAGCCCGGAGCGCCCGTGCAGGCGGCGACCCGCAGGCGCGCATCGCCCGGATCGGTAATGAGTTCGGCGCAGGTGGGCAATCGGCTTGCGCTTTCGACGAGCAGGCTGCGCCACGGAGTCAGCCGCAAAGCGCCGCACGCGCCCAGCGCCGCCAGGGTCTCGGCCTGCACGAGACCAAAGACCAGACCCACGATCTGCCCTGCGAGTTGGGGCCCCGGCCCGGGCGCGGGCAGCGCGCGGTCAGGCACCGGCGTTGGTCGCCACTCTGGCGGCAACCCGCGCTGTCTCACAAGGGCGGCCATCCGCCCACGGCCTGCAGGTGCACCGCCAGCGTCCAGGAACCAGCGTGACAGGGCCAATGCATGCTGTGGCGCCGCCCACGGCGCGACGACCAACCCACCATCGGCCCCATCGGCATAGACGAGTACGCCATCGACGTGGCGCTCGAGCCGGATATCTGCATGGGTGTTGCGCATGCAGGGCGCAGTGCCGGTGTCGACCACGAAGCCGAACTTGGCTGGTAGTTCGGGCACATCCCTGCCGGCAAGCAGTTCGCCCAGCTGCAGGGCCAGGTGGGGCGTGACATCGCCCTCGGTCCACAGCGGGTTGACCTGCACGTTGCGCCGAGCCTCGGACGAGACGTCTTCGTCGACCAGCCCCAGCGTGCACAAGGCATCGAGCAACTCAGCGTGCCGCCCGGGATCCACGCCGCGCATCTGCAGGTTGGCCCGGTTGGTCAGCTCCAGCATCGGGTTGGCGTACCGCCGCGCCAGTGCGGCGATGCCTTGGGCCTGCGCCATGCTCAGTCGCCCGGCTGGTGGACGGATGCGTATCACCAGCCCGTCGCTGGCTGCCAGGGGCCGCAAGGTGCCGGGGCACCAGCCCTTAACCTGCACAGCGCCATCGCTGCGAAGTGAAGTGAGGTCGGTCATGGATTGGCGCGTCCCGCTTCACGCAGATTGGAAATGGGGGCTCAGCTGCACCGTCTCACCGATGATGAGCAATCCAGGCTGAGGACCATACGCAGGGGCGGTGGCGGCCAGCCGGCGAAGGCCGCAGGCCTGCACCGTCTGCGACGCGCGAGTACCGTCACGTATGACCGCCGCCGGGGTGGTAGGCGACAGTCCATGTGCGATCAGTTGTTCTGCAATCTGTGGCAACCGCTGGATGCCCATGTAAAACACACGTGTCTGCCCGGGGCGAGCCAGCGAACGCCAGTCGTGCGTGGCCTCCGCGTCGGCAAGATGGCCGGGCAGGAATACGCAGCTGGTCGACAGCTCTCTGTGGGTCAGCGGGATACCTGCAGCGGCTGAGCACCCGTTGGCGGCCGTGACCCCCGGCACTATCTCAAACGCAATACCAGCGGCCTGCAAGGCCTGCACTTCTTCCCCACCACGTCCGAAGACGTAGGGATCACCGCCCTTGAGCCGCACTACGCGCCGCCCCTCCCTCGCGTGCTGCACCAACAAGGCGTGAATGTCCTCCTGAGGGATAGCGTGATTACCCAGGGCCTTACCCACATACACACGCTGCGTTCCAGGGGGAATCCGTTCCAGCACTTCGGGTGAAACTAGCCGGTCGTACATCACCACCTCCGCGGCCTGAAGGCGGTCCAGCGCGCGCAAGGTCATAAGGTCAACCGGACCAGGGCCAGCGCCCACGATCGACACCCAGCCAGTGCGCTGCAACTCATCCATGGCCACGGCCCGTCCAGATCGCGTGGTTTCGTCCACGAGCCGCCAATCCCAGCAAGTACCACATCAGGCTGTGATGTAAAACCGGGGCTCGACCCAAGGTGAGCCTTTGAGGCGGTGTAGTTGCTTGGCCAGTGCCAGCACGGCCAGGTCTACCAGCGGCTCCAGTAACAAGCCCATGTAGGCCACGCCAAAGGTGCCGATGCTCGGCAGGTTTGCAGCACCTAAACCCTGGCCTTAGACGGCCCATAAGCCCGGCCAGACCACGATGCCGCCCTGTTACGTCAACGACAGCTTCAAGGTCTGCGCGTGTCGGTTGGACGGGGCAGACGTTGCGCGGCGTGCTCGAGCTCATGCCAAAGTACCCGGTGACAGCAAGGCGGCAGCTGCCGCCGGACTGGATGCCATCCAGGCATGGAAGTAACTTGCGCGCACGGCGCCGTGCTGATACAGCGCTTCTCCCGTTCCAGCAGCGCCACTGCGGCCGGGGTCCGTGCGTTTTGTTGGCTGCAGTGCTGTTTCGCAGGTCGAGTAGTGAAAGGTATGGCCGCGTAAAACCCCGGCAGACAGCGCCAACTGCTGCATACCCAGCCCCGCTAGCCGTGGCTGCATGCGCACTAGCCCGGGCAAGAGGCCCCAGGCTGGGTGGTGATTTCCTTCGGTGTCCACGATTGCATCGAACAACGCCATCATGCCGCCGCACTCAGCCCAAAGGGGCCGCCCCTGCGCCACATGAGCCTTCAGGCTGTCGCGGCACGTCAGACTGTCGGCCAGAGCGTGCGTGTGCAGTTCCGGGTATCCGCCGGGTAGCCATACCGCGTCGCAGGCGGGCACCGGCTCGTTGGCCAGCGGCGAGAAAAACACCAGCTTCGCGCCGAGCTCACGAAGCGTGTCTAGGTTGGCGGCGTAAATGAAGCAGAAAGCAGCATCACGCGCCACCGCTACGGTCTGACCCGTCAGCAACCTGGGTGTGGGCTGCATTTCAGGCGGTGAGTCGAACGCCACCGACCAGCGCTGTAGGGCCTCGGCATCCATCTGACCCAGGGAGGTGTGCTGGAGTGCATCGGCGGCCGCATCCAGGCGGGCTAGCGCGTCTGGCAGTTCGCCCGCGACGGTCAGTCCCAGGTGACGCTCCGGCAGCTTGAATGCGGCGTTGCGCATCACTGCCCCCAGCCAACTCGCTGGTGCTATCGCGTCGCCGGCTGGCAACGCAGCCTGCAGCAGCTGCGCATGCCGCGGGCTGCCCACGCGGTTCGCTAGCACCCCGGCCCAGGGCAAGCCCGCACGGTAGTGCTGCAGGCCAAAGGCCAATGCACCAAAAGTTGCAGACATAGCCGACGCATCGATGACCGCCAGCACTCGCAAGCCGAAACGGCGCGCCAGGTCCGCAGCACTTGGCTCCCCGTCAAACAGGCCCATGGCCCCTTCGACAATCACCAGATCGGCGTCCTGCGCAGAGGCGTACAGGCGCGCCCGTACGTCGTCCTCGCCGGTCATCCAGAGGTCCACGTTGTGCACCGGCTGGCCAGTCGCCAGTTCCAGCCACATCGGGTCCAGAAAGTCCGGCCCACACTTGAATGCCCGCACCCGCCGGCCCTGCCGCGCATGCAAGCGCGCAAGTGCAGCGGTGACCGTGGTTTTACCTTGCCCAGAGGCCGGCGCGGCGACCAGGATCGCAGGGCGGTGGACCCGGGTTACCACCGGGTGCAAGCCAACCACATCACTGCGGGGTCCGCATGCAAAGGACTTGAAGCCATAGGCGAGAAAACACAAGCAGAAGCCCTCACCGCCTTCCCCGACAGTGCTTGAGCGTAAAAGTGGACTGCCCGTTGCCAGACGCACCACCACCTTGTTGGCCGGTATCCGGGCTGACAGAACAACCTTCATCGCCTTCCCAGACAACAACGTGTGTCGTCCAGTGGCTGCGTGATGAAAGCGGAGGGGCCCGATCTGCGTCGGGTCTCTCGTCTGCTTACCGTTGCGGGGGCAGCGCAGGTTAGGTTCGTCCTTGTGGACTCGCCCTCCTGCTTCCCGTTGAACTGCAGCATGTGAACCACACCGCGAGCACCAACGTTCGTGAGTATAACGGGGAGGCCCAGTACTCACCATACAGCGCCCGGTTCGTGCCCCCTCCCGTAGGTCTCGACCACACACAGCCTGGAAAGCCCACGGACAACGGGCTTATCGAGTCGTTCAACGGTCGCTTGACCGCTATCACGTCGGCCAAGTTGCACTTGGAGCAGCGCCGGAGGCAAGCGGATACCGCTCGCGGACACAGCTAGGAAAATCATCACAAATCCCGCGACAAGGACGCCAGACCCAAGGGGGGCGCTACTCCAAGGGTGTCCGAGGTTCACTTCATTGTGGGTTCCGCCTTGCTGCTCTGCTGGGCGTGGGTCAAGCAGCCGTTGGACTTGCTGCCGGTCTGCTGATCCAGAGGCTGTTCTTCGCCCCCACCGACCTGCCGCAGTACGGCATGAACGTCACAACACTGCAGGTGCCGCTGTTCGCCACCGCCGCACTGGCCCACAAGGTGATCCCCGCTGACGTAGGCTACGCCGACATCCGCTCTGCGCATACACTCGAGCTGTATCTGGCCCACCAGGGCGGCATCGTTTTGTGGGTGGGCTTCTGGGCTCTCTACAGCCAGGGCTTTGACGCCGATAACCTTTCCAGCATCGGAAGCTTCGCCGCGGCCTACATGACAGTCGTGTTGCTTGAACCCCTGATCGACCTTGCCATCCTGGCCATTGCCAAGACGCTGCGCCTTCTCGAAGGCACCTCGCTGGTGGAGCGCAGTCTTAACAACGTAGCCTGACCCACTATGAACATTGAAGCTCTACCAGTCCAACCGTATGTGGACGCGCAACAAGAGGAACGGCGCGGTTTGATAACAGTGCACACTGGTTCCGGCAAGGGTAAGAGCACGGCCGCATTAGGCTTGGCCCTACTTGAGCACGGCCATGGCAAGGAGGTGAAGGTTTACCAGTTCGTGAAGATGCCGAAGACGCGGTTCGGAGAACATCGCCTTCTCGAGCAGCTCGGCATTCCTATTGAGGGTCTTGGCGACGGCTTTAGCTGGAAGAGCTGCGATATGCACCACTCGGCCGGACTCGTGTTGCAAGGCTGGGCCAGAGCCGAGGCTACGATCCGCGCTGGCAAACACTCCCTAGTGGTGCTGGACAAAATCATGTTTCCGCTGTGCCACGGTTGGATACCCCTGGATGCCGTTCTCGCCTGCCTGCGGGAGCTCCAGCAGCACGTGCACGTGGTGCTCACCGGGCGCGGTGCTCCTGCAAAGCTGATCGAGCTGGCCGATACGGTGACAGAAATGACGTTGATCAAGCATCATTTCAAAGCGGGCGTGCCAGCCCAGCGAGGCATCGATGACTGATGAAGGCTGGTGCGGGCTGTTGGCCATCGGGTTTGTCCAAAGAGACGGTGCTCATAGCGGGGGATCACCCGCCAAAGTTCCCGCCACGAAGGAATGGTGGGGGGGCTCAAACTCCAGATCGCGGTGTCACCATGCGCTCCATCGGCGACGGCGGAGAACAGGAACGCCAGCTTGCTCAGCAGTACCGGCTATGGCAGAACGCACTGTCGATACGCTGGCTGGTCACTTCAGGACTATCGGGCCGCATTGCCGCTGACTTCGATCGCGATGCAGTGCGGATGGACGTCGACGATCGGCAACGTCATTGAGCGGGCTGTAGGACGCAACACTTATGGTCGCTATTTGCTTTCTACATCAGCGCTTTGACAAAACTATTGCCGCTAAGGGTCGGGAGCACCAACTCGCATTAAGCACATGCGGTCGTTCGCTTACGGACCGCTATCAATGATGGCCAAAAACCCGGTCCTGAGCGTGAAGCGGCCATACTCATGGTCGACCGTCTAATGACCGTTGACGGCCGACGCTGCCAGCCATGAGCTCAATCCCTAATGACTCAGTTCAGTCTGGGGACTAAACTGCTCTCGCGGTAGTCTCCGAGCTGGGATGGTTGGTTGACGGCGATGGTGCACGCGCCGATGTTGTGAGCCTAGGCAATTGGCCTCGATCACGACAGGAGCACCATCATGAATGCACCCCATCCGACGGTCTCACCGTTGCGCCAGCGCATGCTCGAGGACATGCGGATGCGCAAGCTGGCCCCCAAGACGCAGACCGCCTACATCCGAGCCGTGCGCCGGCTTGCCGCGTACCTTCACCGTCCTCCGGACACCGCCACCGTGGAAGAGCTGCGCAACTTCCAGCTGTACCTGGTGGACCAGGGCACCTCACCTACCACTCTCAACGCCACCATCACCGGGCTGAAGTTTTTCTGCGAGATCACGCTGGACCGCGCAGACCTGACGGCCAAGATGCAGCCCGTTCATGTGCCCCGCACCTTGCCGGTGCGAGGAAGTGGCGCGCCTGATCGCAGCGGCACCCAACCTCAAGCACCAGACCGCGCTGTCGCTGGCCTACGCCACGGGCCTGCGTGCCAGCGAGGTGGTTTCCTTGAAGGTCGGCGACATCGACAGCCAGCGCATGACGCTGCGCGTGGAGCAAGGCAAGGGCAGCAAGGACCGCTACGCCATGCTCTCGCCCGTGCTGCTGGAGCGCCTGCGAGTCTGGTGGCGCGTGGCGCGCGCCCAAGGCAAGATGCTCGAAGGCGGTTGGTTGTTCCCGGGCATGAATCCCGTCGACCCGCTCACAACCCGCCAACTCAACCGCGCCATTCACATGGCGGCCGAGTCGGCGCACATCGACAAGCGCGTGTCCATGCACACGCTGCGCCACAGCTTTGCGACCCACCTGCTGGAGCAGAAGGTGGACATCCGGGTGATCCAGGTCCTGCTGGGACACAAGAAGCTGGAGACGACGGCCATGTACGCGCAGGTGGCCACCGAGGTCTTGCGCGAGGTGGTCAGCCCGCTGGAGCAGCTCAGCACCGCGTAGGCCCACCATGGGCACCGCTGCCCTGGAGGTGGCGGACATCTTCCGCACCCACGGGCCGGCCTGGCGGCAAGCCCAGCGCTCCCACCTGAGCCTGGGTCAGCTCAAGGTCATGACAGCCATCGAGCAGTGCCGCAGCGCGGCACTGGGGGGACATGTGCTGCGCTGTGAAGACTGCCAGCGCCTGCAGGTCGCTTACAACTCCTGCCGCAACCGCCATTGCCCCAAATGCCAGGCCAGGGCTGCGCAGCGCTGGCTGGATGCGCGTCAGGCCGACCTGCTGCCCGTGGACTACTTCCACGTGGTCTTCACGCTGCCCGCACCCATCAGCGAGATCGCGTACTGGAACAAGGCCGTCGTCTATGGCCTGCTGTTCGAGGTGGCGGCACAGACGTTGCGCACCATCGCCGCCGATCCTCGGCAACTGGGTGCGCAGATCGGTGTCACTCTGGTGCTGCACACCTGGGGTTCGGCGCTCACGCACCACCCGCACGTGCACGGCATCGTGCCCGGCGGCGGGCTCTCGCTGGACGGCGAGCGTTGGGTGGCTTGCCGACCGGGCTTCTTCCTGCCGGTGCGTATGCTCTCGCGCCTGTTCCGGCGGCTCTTCCTGGAAGCACTGGAGCAGGAGCACCGCGCAGGCACGTTGCAGTTCTTCTCGCAACACGCCGCGCTGGCCGATCCGAAGGCCTTCGCGCGGTGGCTCGCACCGCTGCGCCGGTGTGAATGGGTGGTCTATGCCAAGAAGCCGTTTGCGGGGCCTCAAGCTGTGCTGGCCTACCTCTCGCGCTACACGCACCGGGTGGCCATCTCCAACTCGCGCTTGGTGGCGTACGACGAGAGAGGTGTGACGTTCCGCTGGAAGGACTACCGCGACAAGGACCGAGGTCAAGGCAAGACACGCCACAAGACGATGACGCTCTCGCCCGAGGAGTTCATGCGCCGCTTCCTGCTGCACGTCTTGCCCGGCGGGTTCCACCGCATCCGGCACTACGGGCTGCTGGCCAATATCCATCGGCGGGAGTGCATCGAGCAGGCGCGCCAGCTGCTCATGCCCGAGGCACCGAGCGAAATGCCCGAGGAGGTCGGGTTCGGTGCGGCCGAGCAGATCCGCCCGATCTTCGTGTGTGTTCACTGCGGCGCGATGATGCTCATCGTCGAGACGTTCGCGCGCGGACAGCCCGTTCCCCTTCCACACCAGCGAGGACCACCGTGAGCACCTCGGCGTTCGCAACTTTGAGTGTGTCTGGAGCGAGCTCAATACGGCTCGCTGGAGACCCCTGTGTCCGACCCAGAAATCAACGGTGCGACCCCTGCGAGATCGGCTGCGGATGCTTATGTGGAATCGCACGGTACGCCGTGGTGGCACCGTCGCGCACTGGCCAGATGGCGCAGTCGCCATCGCCAACATCTCTGCGCACTGTCAAATCCCCAAAGCGCTGCCAGCTGGTACGCCCAGATGGGTGCTCCCCGCGGTTTCCTCCCTAGAGGCTTGTACGACGCCCACCCTTCGTGGTCAGCGTGTGTCGTCGGCGCGCCTGCGCGGGAGGGCGTCCTACAACCCTTAACTCGAACTGTCGTTTACGCCGCTAGACGTGCGGGATACCCCACCTTCTCGAGGCTTCAATGCAAGTGTTGATTGGGCGGACGGGCAATGAAGGCTTCGATTCCCTCTGCCTTGATGTCTTCCAGGGCAGTGTCGAGCGCTTCTTTGTCTGTCGAAAATTCTCCATCCCACACTGTAGAGTTGTTCTGGTCATCCACCACCTCAAGAGTCCAGCCGGTATTCGGCATGCGGTAGATATGAATTTCCACGGAACGACCATTAGCCCTGTACGTCTGATTCAGGGGCGAGTCGATAAGATCATGCTCGTCATTCATAGGCTTACCTGATTTTGAAGTTCATGCATGCCGTGCTGGTGGAGGTCCGCACGGACAAGCGTTGGAAGTGGCTCGACTTTGGCAAGTTGCGCGAGGTACGCAGCTCAACATTTTGAAGGATCGATCGGCCACCGCGTAGTGCCAAGAGGGCGATTGTTCAGGCAGAGATCGCAATGTCTCCGACCATGACACGTCGGCCTACGAGTTTTTTGGCTTCACGGCCCTGTCTATCAGTCACAGATCATCGGTCTGTGCGTTGGCCATCGGCAACTGCTCACGACCAGTTCGAACGAAAGAACCCGTCTTGGATGTGCTTTCGACGCCGGTAGCTAGATGCCCGTAGAAGACTGATTGCGGAAGTTCACCAACGGCTGCTTCGGGGTCGTTCAGTACCAGGCAGCGAGTCCGGCGGATTCGCGGCCTGCGACGCGACGGCTCGTTAGCCCAATGAAAGCAACGTCACCTTGTATCCGGACTCCAGCACAAGGTCTGCTCGTAAATGCTCTGACGCATGTCGTCGTCGTCTCGTCCCTTCATCCGTTCCGAACGCCGCCTTTTCGAGCAGCGGCGGCGCTGAAGCAGTTGCTACCCTTCTCCGTAGGTAAACTCCGTGCACGTGGCCGAACGAGTGCCATGGTAGGAAAGGGGGGAGCGCATGCGCCGAACAGCGCTGCCTCACACGCGATGGCGAAGTCAACGTCTGTACCGCGCAAGCCGCGGAAGAACAGCTTTGAAGTGAAGCGCGGGGTAGTGCCCCCGTCTTCGCTTGTTCTTCATTTCTCCCCTGACCAGTGGGAAAAGTTCATTGAGGAAGCTTGCTGGCAACGCAAGCTGCCCAACGCAGCCATGTATGCGGCTGTGAAGCAGCTCGGTGGCGCAGGTGATGGCGGTCGCGACGTTGAGGCGCGACTGGTCCCAACGCTCGTGGCCGGTCAGTGGGACCTCTTTCAGGCGAAGCACTACAGCACCGGCATCACGCCCTCGGACTTCTTCCCTGAGTTGGCGAAGTTCTTCCTACAGCTTGTCGCGGGCACCTACCCGGCACCGCGCCAGTACCTGCTCTGCGCGCCGCGAGGCGTTGGTAATGATTTGCACAACCTCCTCAGCAAGCCGTCTGAACTGAAGCAGCGCTTCCTTGACGAGTGGACGGCGGGCAAGACTGGGCTGAAGGGGCGGAGCGCAGAGCTGACTCCAAAGGTAAAGACCGTCATTGACGCCTACGACTTCTCGACCATCATGGAGTGCCAGTTGCGCGACCTTCTGGAATGGCACGCGCTCAATCGAGCCAAGCACTTCGAGCTGTTCGGCATTGAAGCTGAACGTGGCGACGACCCAGCCACTCCCGCTGTTCCGACAATCGCCGAGCATGCCTACGTTGAAGAGCTGCGTCGGCTGTACGAGGAGCATGCTGGAAAGCCGATGACCCTCCTCGAGGTGCTTCAGGAGCAGCGCTACCTGGAGCATCTGCAGAGCCACCGTGCGCTTTTCTACTGCGCGGAGGGGTTAAAAATGTTCAGTCGAGACCTATACGGCGAAGAGGAGTTCAACATCCTGCTTGATATGGTGCTGGTGGGCGTCCGGCCGAGCGTAAATAGCCTCAAGCACAAGTCTGGAGAAGAGCGCCTCGATGCGGGGCTCTCTTCGGTCGCGGGGCTGAAGGTAAACGACAGCGTTCTGTTGCCACGGCTGCGTCCGGGAGACCTCCCCGGGACATGCCACCACTTGGCCAATCAGGGGAAGCTGGCATGGGTCAAATGAAGCACGCCAAGCGTCGTGCACTACCATTGTTCAACTCACCGTTCGAGTTGGGCATCCGCATGGTCTACCTGCTGCAGTCGCTAGGGCCGCGAGGCGCCGACCTGCAGAAGCTCGTGCTCCTAGACTACGCAGTTGTCTACTCGGCGGACTTGAATGGGCCTAGCAGCCTGCATACCCCGGTCCCCTTCCGCGGAGCAGAGCTCCTGAGTCGCCGAGAGCTCATCGAACAAGGTCTGTACCTGATGAGCACGCGAGCTTTGGTCACAGCCTCATGGGATGATTACGGCATCACGTACTACGCAGGCGAGGCATCGAGGTCGATGACCACTTCGCTGACGTCGACGTATCTGCGGAAGCTGGAAACGCGATGTGAATGGGTCGCTCAGCATTTCGGAGACTCTGACTCGGCCGACCTGACCAAGCAGTTCGCGGACAGCGGCCATCTCTGGGGGGCCGAACTTGAGACGGCGGCATCTAACTTGGAGGTCTCGTGGCAGTTGTCCTGAAGCGTCTCAAGTCCATCGGCCCGGACAGGGAAGACGCGGTACTCGAGTTCGGCGAGAAGCGAACCCTTATCCGAGGCCCCAGCGACACCGGGAAGTCCTACATCCGCGACTGCCTCTGGTTCTTGCTTGGCGGAGACAAATTACCAAAGAAGTTTCCGCTCGCCGATGGCTACCAAGAATTGCAGCTGCGCTTCGAAAGTGAGGGCTTTGAGTACGAGGTGCGCCGGGCACTGATTGGCGGCCAGCCGACGGTGTACGTCCGAGCGATGGGCAACGAGGAGGAGCTTGCATTCGAGCCACTAGAAGACGACATCGGCGAACTTCTGGTCGAGCGCAGCGGTGCCCATGGTAAGCAAATCATCCGGTCCTTGAGTGAACGTGGTGCGGTAACTGGTGACGATGTTCGCCATTGGGCTCTTTGGTCCCAGACAGCCATTCTGAGCGAGAACCCAACCAGTGGTGAGGGCTTCGCAGTCACCAAGAGAATGGCCTCGTTCAGCTTGTTCCTCACCGGCGTTGACGACGCCAAGGTGGAGTTGCGGAAGAAGACGTCTGAGGTCGAGCGCATCAAGGGCCAACTGTCGTCCGCCGAGGACGCACTGGCGCGCGTACAGACAGCGCTGCCCAAGGACGTCAAGCGAGTCGACGTTTCAGATGCACTTGAACGGGTCGATAAGGTCCTGGTGGCGATGTCCTCCCAGTACGACCAGCGTGCGGCCAAGCTGCGCGAACTGCGCCGCGAGATTGCAGATGCATCGGACCAGTTGGCGCGAGCCACGAACAGCCGAAATCACGCCAAATCCATGATTGGCCGATTCGAGCTGTTGGAGCAGAAGTACTCGAACGACATGGAACGGCTCGGGGCAGCCCACGAGGGCGTGGCTTTCTTCGAAGAGCTTCCCGCTATCGCTTGCCCCCTTTGCAGGACGCCTACCGCAGCTCAGACGGAGTCGCAGGACGTGAAGCCTGAGACGGCAGGTCGATACAGGGCCGCTATCAACGCGGAGGCCGAAAAGATTCGAGGGCTTCGTACCGGCCTCTTGACCGCCCTGGAAGGGGAGCGTCGCCGCTTTGGCTCTTGGCAAGCCGACGTGGATCGGTTCAGCAGCGAGCTGAATACACTGCAGAACCGAGAGGAGATGGTGATGGAGGGCACGCGAATCGAGTTTTCCGCCGACCCCAAGCAGTTGGCAGTCCGCCGCACTGAACTCTCTGCTCAGCTTGGCATATTCGACGAGATTGAGCGCCTCCAGGTCGAGATTGAGCGGCTCAAGAAGCAGAAGCTGCGCCCAAAGGTTCAGGTTAACCGCGATGGCGGCACGTCCGGGCGCTCTGTCGCGAATGCGGCGCTGGGCTACTTGATGCATTGGGGATTTACGGATATCGAGAACATTTCTCTCGATGCGGAGGCATGCGACCTAGTCCTGAACGACCGCACCCGGCTCAGCTTCGGCGCCGGGCTGCGCGCTCTGTATTTGTCCGCGCTCGTTATCGCACTGATGGAGCACGCACTTGAGCAGGGGCATCCGCACCTTGGCGTCGTGGTCATCGACTCGCCCCTGAAGGCCTACGCTGACCCTGAATCGGATGAAACCCACGAAGTCCCTGTCGCGACGGTCACGGAGATGTTCTACGCCTGGCTGGCAGAGTTCTCAGGCCGCGGCCAAATCATCGTGCTCGAGAACGAGCGAATTTCCGCAGAGACCGCTGAAAAGCTCAAGCCGATTCAGTTCACGAAAAAGCCTGGTGTCGGCCGGTCCGGCTTCTATCCCCACAGGGTTGTCGTGCCGTCCCAGCCAGAGGTGCCCGCTGAAAATGACGATGGCGATGAGTTGGCTGATGACTGAGTTCGATGCCCGCCGCTACCAACAATGGGGCACTAGGCACCTCGGTTTTCGCTGGCCCTGAGTCGAGGCCAGCAATGATCCTCGTAGGTTTCATCCCCCGTATAAACGTCGAGCGGAAATCGCTAGCGGTACAAACACAAAGAAGGTAGAGCTCACACCATGCAACAGTCCGCGCCGACATGGGAATTGTTCGAGGATCTAGTACGTCGTATCTTGGAGGCTAACAATTTCCAGGTCACCGTGTACACGCGCAAGGGCGACAGGGGATTCGATCTGCTCAGCAGCCATGGACATGAGCGGTGGGCGATAGAAGTCAAATACTACCGGACGGTGCGCGCGCAGCCGACTCTCATCGAAGCCGCTGCAACACGCCTCGTAAAGAACGCAATCACAGCTCAAGCACTAAAGGGCATGCTCGCCGTTTCGTGCATCTTGCCGCCCGAACTGCGTGAGGCGCTTGAGCGTAGATTCAGTGTCACATTTGTTGATCGAGTCGATCTGCGGAATTGGGCCGCAGCGTTTTCCGGACTTGCCGAAGAACTTGACGCACTGATCGAGACCGATCCGGGTGATGCCCAGGCTACATCCACTAAGCGCAACGATCCTCGGGAAAGAAGTAGGCCACTCGGGGAGGTTTCCGCTCCACCCGAAGACAACAGGGGAACAGAGCTGTGTGAGGAACTCAAGGCCGTAAAGCGAGGAAAGGAAGCATGGGCGCAGTACGAACGTGTCTGTGCGAACATTCTCAAATACCTGTTCCCTAACGACCTACATGGTTGGCATTCTCAGAAACGGACAGACGACGGCCTGAACCGATTCGACTTCGTCTGTCGAGTGAGACCTACCACTGAGTTCTGGAAGTTCGTGATCGAACATCTTGACAGCCGCTACGTTCTATTTGAGTTCAAGAACTACTCGGGGAAGATCAAGCAAGGTCAGATTCTTACGACGGAGAAGTATCTACTGGAGCGCGGCCTTAGGCGGATGGCCATCATCTTGACTAGAGCAGGTGCGGAGGCGCACGCAATTGCCATGACGCAGGGAGCCATGCGTGAACATGGAAAGTTGATGCTTGTTGTAAATGACGACAAGCTTTGCGAGATGCTGCACATGAAGGAGCGCGGTGAGGACCCCACTGATTGTCTGTTCGAGCTTGCTGACAATTTCCTTCTATCGCTCCCGAGGTGAACTTTTGCAGACCAGTCGACCCCGATACGGCCTGGCAAGGCGCCGCAACCTGCCGGGCACTTCTAACTGAACAACAGCTTTCAAGCCGTAAGTTCGGCAAGTCAAAGGACTGCACCCGCTGCACAACAGGCCTTCGGTACACGCCGCCTTGTCGCGTGCCGCCTCAGCCCTTGACGTATCGAAAACACATGTTATCGATACAGGGACCCCCACAGTTTTCTGCACCGTGCAGGGAAGGGGAGACAACCACCATCGATGCTTTCCCGCGAACAACTCTCTGACCCCAGCCCCTCACGAACTCCCTCCCACGTCCACAGTCTCCCCCGCGGCCCCGTGCTCGACATCGAACGCGAGAGCGCAGCAAGCCGCTTCACACAGATAGGCCTCATGGCCATCGAGAACCAGTGGCTCTCCAACTTCTCCAGCGCCTGCACGCGACGCGCCTACGCCGCCGACGTGCGTGACTTCGCTGCGTTCTCAGGATTGCAAACCCAGTCCGAGTTGCTGCGGGTCGCGCGCTCCCATGTGCTGGCCTGGCGCCACCACCTGCAGGCCCAAGGCCTGTCGCCGAGCACCCAACGCCGCAAGCTCGCAGCCCTGTCCTCGCTGCTGGAGCATCTCGTCGATGAGCAGCTCATCCCAACGAACCCAGCACGCGGCGTGCGCAGGCCGCGCCTGGAGAGTCATGAAGGCAAGACGCCGGCGCTCTCACTGGTCCAAGCCCAGGCACTGCTGGAGGCGCCCGATGCGAACACGCTCAAGGGCGTGCGAGACCGTGCCATCCTGGCCGTCATGCTGTTGGGCGGCCTGCGCCGCGCGGAGGTGGTCACCCTACGCGTGCGGGATTTTGATTGTCAGCGCGCGGGTGTGTCGCACCTTCGGGTGTTGGGTAAGGGTGGCAAGACGCGGTTCATTGCCGCTGCACCCCTCATGCGCGAGAGGGTGCAGCGTTACTTGGCGATGAGGGGCGCGGAGCCTCAAAGCGATGAACGGCTGTTCGTTCGGATGAAGGCTGTCCGCCGTCACTCCGGTGCTGGGTGCGATGCCGATTTTCAAGATCGTCATATTGAGGAGGAGCTTGAGTTGTCGAACGAAAGAGGGGGCACCGGGCAACGCGCGATCGCGCCCCCAGCCATTGAGCCGCACACCGCGGCGTTCGAGCGCAGCTCGGAGGGTACCCAAAATCTGCAGATCAACGCTTCTCAGCATTCGCGGCGTCAGAGACAGTCCGGCACTGTACTCAAATCTGCTGGGCTCACTGCTGGCGCTGTTGCCCAGCGCATTGTGCAACCCTACTTGGCGCAGATCGGCGTGGTGGGGGATCGGTTTTCTGCGCATGCGCTGCGGGTCACGGCCGCCACCCTCGCTTTGCGTGAGCGCGCCGATCTCAACGAAGTTCGGCATTTCCTGGGGCACGCCTGCATCACAACAACCACCGCCTACGACCGGCGTTGGAGCGATGAGAACCAGCCAGTAAGCCTGTTGCTTCCGTTGGGCTGAGGTCCTCGGCGGCAGGGGGCCTGGGGCAGTGCAGTGTGTGTCGATGCCCATCTCATTTTGATCATCGACATTTAAGCGAGAGGATCAGAAAAAAGAGGATCTTGTGCACTTGACGTGGAGAGATTTCGTGAGAGCTTGGATGAAAGGAGATCACGAAATGACAACCGTAGCGACCAAAAAATCCCATTGCGTTGACCCAAAATTCACCACCTTATGCTCGCATAAACGCATAGACAGATACACACCCGAGATCGGTCTCGTGCACCGTATCGACGTCGGTATTCACATGCTCGCCACTGAGCGTCTCATCATCGAGTTGCGCAGCATGGACGCAGGCGAACTGACCACCCTCTATTCTTGGGTGGGTGGCGTTGTCGACCCGGCGTGGGTACGCACTCTCATTGCAAATCCACAGGCGCTGGAGTGGCGCGATGTCCGGCGCAACCATCTTCGTGGGGGTGAGTCTTACGCCCGTCAACACACACTGTATGTGCATATCTACGCGCCTTACGAACCTCGCGCGAGCGACGCGAACACCCATGCGAGTGTTCAGCGTCGTTTCCTCGATTGGTACGCCTCAGGGGTTGCCAGTACTTCAGCTCAGTCTTGAGCGTGGTGTCCGCAAAAGATTGAGCGCAACCATTTTCCAAGTTAAACAGCTGCGTTTTGCTAATGCTAGTTAGGGTCACCTGTTTGTTAAATGCTCATTTTTCGGGTGTGAGCCTGCCCACGTCCTGGCCACCGAAGCCGACAGCGTGTGGAAACCTGCGTTGATCTCGCACGGTGACGGCCAGCCCAACCTGTGCATCGCAACAGCTTACTGACTTTACGAAGTTGACAGATCTATCCGAATGGCCGAAAATGCATTCACGCGCTGCAATTGAGTAGCTCGTGAACCGGAGAGCACACATGCTCACTTGCACAGACACTCCAAACACTGTCCTCCCTCGGATATCTGGGGTTATTGCCAGCTACCAGGTCATTCGCCGCAATGGCGCCGTCTTGACGTTTGAGCCTTCCAAGATTGCTCAAGCCATGATGAATGTCTTTTTGGTGGTGCACGCCACTACCGAGTTCGCGCACCGCACCTGCAGTGCGTGGCTCCAAGGAATGTTGCGAGCTATCCTGCTATCCAGGATCAGCACACCTGCAATCGATGGAGCAGATGAGATCGGGCGCCCGCGCTACTTGGCCTCGCAGCAATGCCAGACCAAGCCGCATCGGTTCTTCGGCATCAGCAAACCCGACATGCGCAACGCGCCCTGAACCAGTGCTCAAGACTCGATCGCCATGAACACATTGACTTCTCCTTTTTCTGTTGCCCTTGACTCTATCAAGCCACGTCACTCCAGTACGGCCGACCCTTACGCCAGTGAAGCGCAGACGGCTGCGTTGCTGCGCCGTGGTGCCGAATACCGTCGCCAACGCATAAACGCCTCGGACATGATCACGACTGAAGACGCAGCTGAGCTGAGCGGGACTACCCGTGTAACGATCAACGCTTGGATCAAGAGTGGCCGCTGCATTGGAGTGACGCATTTGCGGCGAGGCTTCAAGATCCCGAAATGGCAGTTTGAGCCCTATGTATTCCCGGTGATTCAGGTGGTGTCTGAAGCCCTGGGCACCACAGATGGGTGGCAAATACTGTCGTTTCTGGAAACGCCGCACGAGGCACTTGACGGACTGGCGCCGCGGATCGCCCTGGAGCAGGGCGTGCCTGGCCGGCGCATCGTTGATCTGGCAACAGCAGAAGGGCATTGAGCTTGCCTGCCCATGAAATTTAGAGACCTGAACCCACCCGTAATCGAACTCCCGTCCCCCTGCGTACTGCACCGCATCCAGCTGATCCGGCCCAGAGCCAGCAGCCTGCAAATGAATGGTTTGTCCATGCCTCCCGTCGGCTTGATGCATGGTCGATTTTGTTTGCCAGAAGAACCCGTTGCCTACTTGGCAGACAGCCCCGAGACAACGCTTTATGAGTCGTTGCTCAGGCGCGAAACTGTGAGCAGAAGCCTCTCAGAGCTGCGCCGTCGATGCCTGGTGGAGTTCGTCACGACAGGCTCATTGCGATTGGCCGACTTGCGCGGCCTCGCCGAGCCCTACCCTGTGCTGCAGTCGCTACGCACAACGCAAACACGGGAACTGGCCGTCGAGTGCAGAGCGATGGCGCTGGACGGCGTGGTCTACGCGTCAGCGCAACATCCCCAGCACTTCTGTGTTGCGCTGTTCCATTCCGGTATCGGCCGCCTGAGCAAGCGAGGGTCGCAACGACTCGTCAAAACGGGGACCAATCGACTGCTGCAGGTGTTGCAAACAGCGCTCTGGCGCTCGGGTGTGCCGTTGGACGAGAATTGATCGTCGGCTCAAATTCTCGTTGAATTAACTGAACGCTTTGTCGGCCTCGGGCAAGTGCTTCACAGGTATCACAGCGCGTGCACAGTGTGAACCGCCCCAGTTTTGATGAGGCTCTTTTCTCTGAGAGGATTGAGCCATGAGCAAGAAGTCGAACCACTTTTCTCCCGAGGTCCGCGAACGCGCCGTTCGCATGGTGCAGGAGCACCGAGGCGAGTACCCCTCGCTGTGGGCTGCCATCGAATTCATCGCGCCCAAGATCGGCTGCGTGCCGCAGACCCTCAACGAATGGGTCAAGCGCGATGAGATCGACACCGGCACCCGGGCTGGCGTCACGACGACCGACCTGCAGCGCCTGAAGGAGCTCGAACGCGAGAACAAGGAGCTGCGCAAGGCCAATGAGATCCTGAAGCTGGCCAGCGCGTTTTTCGCCCAGGCGGAGCTCGACCGCCGTCTGAAGTCCTGAAGGGCTTCATCGATCAGCATCGACAGGCCTACGGGGTCGAGTCGATCTGCAAGGTGCTGCAGATCGCCCCGTCTGGCTACTGGCGCCACGCCGCCCAGCAACGCAACCCGGCCCTGCGATGTCAGCGCGC
>JAJNQE010000077.1 GCA_021154985.1 Hydrogenophaga sp. | reverse complement strand
GGCCGGCCAGATCCTGCAGGAAGGCATCAACGAAGCCGGCGGCATGAGCAGCTGGATCGCGGCGGCCACGAGCTACAGCACGAGCAACCGCATCATGGTGCCGTTCTACGTGTACTACTCCATGTTCGGCTTCCAGCGCATTGGTGACCTGGCCTGGGCGGCCGGCGACATGCAGGCGCGCGGTTTCCTGCTGGGCGGCACCTCCGGGCGCACCACGCTCAACGGCGAAGGCCTGCAGCACGAAGACGGCCACAGCCACATCCTGGCCGGCACCATTCCAAACTGCATCAGCTACGACCCGACCTTTGCGCACGAGGTCGGCGTGATCCTGCACCACGGCTTGAAGCGCATGGTGGAGAAGCAGGACAACGTCTTCTACTACCTGACCCTGCTGAACGAGAACTACGCCAGGCCCGGCGTCACGCCCGGCACCGACGACCAGATCATCAAGGGCATGTACCTCTGCAAAGAGGGGCCGAAGCTCACGCCGCGCGTGCAGTTGCTGGGCTCGGGCACCATCCTGCGCGAATCGATTGCGGCGCAGGAGCTGCTGGAAAAAGACTGGGGCGTGGCTGCCAACGTGTGGAGCTGCCCGAGCTTCAACGAACTCACGCGCGACGGCCAGGACGCCGAGCGCTGGAACCTGCTGCACCCGACCGAGCCGCAGCGCGTGTCGTTCGTGGCGCAGCAGCTGGAGAAGCACACCGGTCCGGTGGTCGCCTCCACCGACTACATGAAGAACTACGCCGAGCAGATCCGGCCCTTCATTCCCAAAGGCCGCACCTACAAGGTGCTGGGCACCGACGGTTTTGGCCGCAGCGACTTCCGCAGCAAGCTGCGCGAGCACTTCGAGATCAACCGCCACTACATCGTGGTGGCTGCGCTCAAGGCGCTGAGCGAAGAGGGCACGGTGCCGGTGGCCAAGGTGGCCGAGGCCATTGCCAAGTACGGCATCAAGGCCGACAAGATCAACCCGCTGTACGCCTGAGACGGCGAGGAGACAAGAACATGGCACTCATGGATGTGATGGTCCCGGACATCGGTGACTTCGACGAGGTGGCGGTGATCGAGCTGCTGGTGAAAGTGGGCGACACGGTCAAGGCCGAGCAGTCGCTGATCACGGTGGAGTCCGACAAGGCGTCGATGGAGATTCCGTCAAGCACGGCCGGCGTGGTGAAGGAAATCAAGGTGGCGCTGGGCGACAAGGTCAAGCAGGGCTCGGTGGTGTTGGTGGTGGAGGCTGCGGGTGCAGCTGCAGCGCCTGCTCCGGTGGCTGCGCCGGCTGCCGCGCCCGTGGCGGCTCCTGCGGCTGCTCCTGCTCAGGCAGCAGCGGCGCCTGCCGCCAGCGGCCCGGTCCAGGTGCTTGTGCCCGACATCGGCGACTTCAAGGACGTCGCGGTGATCGAGGTGCTGGTCAAGCCGGGCGACAAGATCGCGGTTGAGCAAAGCCTGATCACGGTCGAGTCCGACAAGGCGTCGATGGAGATTCCGTCCTCGCATGCCGGTGTGCTCAAGGAGCTCAAGGTCAAGGTGGGTGACACGGTCAACATTGGGGACCTGCTGGCGGTGCTGGAAGGTGCTGTTGCTGGGGCGGGCCCCTCACCCCAGCCCTCTCCCCAGGGGGGCGAGGGAGCCAAACCCGCTGCTGTCGCAGCCGCTGTGGCTGCACCGCAGGCCGCCATCGCTTCGGCGCCTGCAGCACCGGCGCACAACCCCACCGCGACTGCCGCCGTGGGCCTGCCCCACGCCTCGCCTTCGGTGCGCAAGTTCGCGCGCGAACTCGGCGTGCCGCTGGCCGAAGTCAAGGGCTCTGGCCTCAAGGGCCGCATCACCGCCGAAGACATCCAGTCCTTCACGAAGTCGGTGATGACCGGCGCCGTGCAAACGGTCGCGCAAGCGGCCAAGGCCCCGGCGTCCACCGGTGGTGGTGGCTCCGAGCTGGGCCTGATCCCCTGGCCCAAGGTGGACTTTGCCAAGTTCGGCCCGATCGAGCGCAAGGAGATGGGCCGCATCAAGAAGATCAGCGGCGCCAACCTGCTGCGCAACGCCGTGATGATCCCGGCCGTCACCAACCATGACGATGCCGACATCACCGATCTGGAAGCTTTCCGCGTCTCCACCAACAAGGAGAACGAGAAGAGCGGCGTGAAGGTGACGATGCTCGCTTTCCTGATCAAGGCCTGCGTGGCCGCGCTCAAGAAATTCCCCGAGTTCAACAGCTCCATCGATGGCGACGCGCTGGTCTACAAGCAGTACTGGCACATCGGCTTTGCCGCCGACACGCCCAACGGCTTGATGGTTCCGGTGATCAAGGACGCCGACAAAAAAGGCGTGCTGCAGATCAGCCAGGAGATGGGTGAACTCGCCAAGAAGGCGCGCGAGGGCAAGCTGAGCCCGGCCGAGATGAGCGGTGCCACCTTCACCATCTCCAGCCTGGGCGGTATTGGCGGGCGGTACTTCACGCCCATCATCAACGCGCCTGAGGTGGCCATCCTGGGCGTCTGCAAGAGCCAGATGGAGCCGGTGTGGGACGGCAAGGCGTTCCAGCCGCGCCTGATGCTGCCGCTCTCGCTGACCTGGGACCACCGCGTGATCGACGGCGCTGCGGCGGCGCGCTTCAACGCGTACCTCGGCCAGATCCTCGGCGACTTCCGTCGCGTTCTTCTTTAAGGAATGACGATGGCCATCATTGAAATTCAAGTACCTGACATCGGCGACTTCGACGAAGTGGCGGTGATCGAGTTGCTGGTCAAGCCCGGCGATACCGTCAAGGCGGAGCAAAGTCTGATCACGGTCGAGTCCGACAAGGCTTCGATGGAGATTCCCTCCAGCGCTGCGGGTGTGGTGAAGGAGCTCAAGGTCCAGCTGGGCGACAAGGTCAAGCAGGGCAGTGTGGTGTTGACACTGGAGGCGGCGGGTGATGCCGCTGCGGCGCCTGCCCCCGCGGCCGCTTCTGCACCTGCTGCCGCGGCACCGGACGCTGCACCCGCTGCGGCGCCTGCGCCAACGGCTTCTGCCTTCGCCGGCTCCGCCGACCTCGAGTGCGACGTGCTCGTTCTCGGCGGTGGCCCGGGCGGCTACAGCGCGGCCTTCCGCGCGGCCGACCTGGGTCTCAAGGTCGTTCTGGTCGAGCGCTACGCCACTTTGGGTGGCGTGTGCCTGAACGTGGGCTGCATCCCGTCCAAGGCGCTGCTGCACGTGGCGGCCGTGATGGACGAGGTCAGCCACATGGCCGACCTGGGCGTGGACTTCGGCCGCCCGGTGGTCAACATCGAGAAGCTGCGGGGCCACAAGGAAAAGGTCATCGGCAAGCTCACCGGCGGTCTGGCCGCCATGGCCAAGATGCGCAAGGTCACCACCGTGCGCGGATACGGTGCCTTCGTCGGTGCCAACCACCTGGAAGTGGAAGAAACCAGCGGCACGGCGCAGGAGAAGACCGGCAAGAAACAGGTGATCGCCTTCAAGAAGGCCATCATTGCCGCCGGCTCACAGGCCGTGCGCCTGCCCTTCATGCCCGAAGACCCGCGCGTGGTCGACAGCACCGGCGCGCTCGCGCTCAAGGACGTGCCCAAGCGCATGCTGATCCTGGGCGGCGGCATCATCGGCCTGGAAATGGGCACGGTCTACAGCACGCTCGGCGCGCGCCTGGATGTGGTGGAGATGATGGACGGCCTGATGCAGGGCGCCGACCGGGACCTGGTGAAGATCTGGCAGAAGATGAACGCCAAGCGCTTCGACAACATCATGCTCAAGACCAAGACGGTGGGGGCGAAAGCCACACCCGAAGGCATCGAGGTGACGTTTGCGGCGGCCGAGGAGGGTGGTACCGCGCCCGCGCCACAGGTTTATGACCTGGTGTTGCAGGCCGTGGGCCGCACGCCCAACGGCAAGAAGATTGCCGCCGACAAGGCCGGTGTGGCCGTGACCGACCGGGGCTTCATCAACGTCGACATCCAGATGCGCACCAACGTGCCGCACATCTTCGCCATCGGCGACATCGTCGGCCAGCCCATGCTGGCGCACAAGGCGGTGCACGAGGCGCACGTGGCGGCCGAAGTCATTGCCGGCGAACTGCAGGGCAACAAGGAGCTGGCTGCGGCCGCCTTCAATGCCCGCGTGATCCCCAGTGTGGCGTACACCGACCCCGAGGTGGCCTGGGTGGGCCTCACCGAAGACCAGGCCAAGGCGCAAGGCATCAAGGTCAAGAAGGGGCTGTTCCCCTGGACCGCGTCGGGCCGAGCCATTGCCAACGGCCGCGACGAAGGCGTGACCAAACTGCTGTTCGACGATTCACCCGAGGCCCACGGCCACGGCAAGATCCTGGGCGGCGGCATGGTGGGTACGCACGCGGGCGACATGATCGGCGAGATCGCGCTGGCCATCGAGATGGGCGCGGACGCGGTGGACATCGGCAAGACGATTCACCCGCACCCCACGCTGGGCGAGAGCATCGGCATGGCCGCCGAGATCGCTCACGGATCTTGCACCGACGTGCCGCCTGTGCGGCGCTGAGCGTGCTGGCCGATCGCCTCAGGCGGTCGGCTTCATCTCGATTGCACTGGGGCCGAACGGCACGCCCTGCTGCATCGCGGCGACCGTTTCCAGAAGCAACAGCTTCTGGCGCTCGGCCAGTTCCGCGTTCAGCGTGTCGATGTTGGCGGACACGATGGCCTTTGCGCCAGCGGCGCTTCTGGCTGAGTCGGGACTGGCCAAGCCATCGATCAGGATCTGGATCAAGGTGTCGCCCCGGTCGGATTCCAGGCCGGTGACCCGGGTGGATTCGATGATCAGCGCACCCAGGTTGTGGTCGGCCGCCATGAGAAACCAACTGCTCATGCCTTGCTGTGCGTTCACCGGCTGTGTCAGCAAGGTTTGCATCATCAGCAAGTAGGCGGCGGAGCCGATGGGCAGATTCATGCGCTTGCAGGCCTCGCTCAGCCATGCCTTGAAGGATTTGGAGTACTCCAGCCAGGCAGCGTCTTTCTGTGTGTTGGCCGCCATGTGCACCGCCATCAGGCCGGCCCGCAGATGGGCCTCGATCAGGCTGTTCGGGAGCAAGCACCCCAGCAGTTTCAGGGCCCGCGCGCCAGCATCCAGGGTGCTGCTCCCGACGACGCCGACGAATGCCGGCGCCACGATCTTGTGGATGCGTCCTTCGCGCTCGGTGCGCTCCGGGCTTCGCAGGTGGGCCATCAGCATGTAGTGGGAAAACTCCACGTCGGCCGCGGTCCTCGGCAACGCCTTTGCCAGCTCGTTCAACCGTTGCACTTCGTCGGGGGTGGCGTGCAAGGCCGCCGCCACCCTCGCCACGCTCGCGGCCCTGAGCTGCACTTGTTCGGGCGTGAGCGCGGTGTCGAGCGGGTTCATGAACACCAGGGGCTTGAGCAGAAGTTGGGCGAACATCGGGCTGTCCTCGGAGCGGCGGTTGGGGAGAGGGGCAGTCTCTCGCTGCGCGCGCGCCGACGCCATCCCGCGAGCAGCCCAGATCCATGGGCTGTTGCGAACGTCGTTGAACCTCGAATTTGGGATTGGTGCCGGGGCCAGGCGCCGCCCGGCCTCGCCGCCGGTGGGGCGGTCAGGGCGTGCGTGGGTTGCCGGCAGTGGCGTCGGCTGCTGGCACCACACGGCGCGCACCATTGAAGCGGGTGCTCCAGTAGGCCAGGCGCATGTCTTCCATGCGCACGTGCGACCCAGCGCGTGGCGAGTGGATGAATTTGCCTTCACCCACGTAAATGCCCACATGGCTGAACGCGCGGCGCATGGTGTTGAAGAACACCAGGTCGCCCGGCTTGAGCTCGCTGCGGTCGATGACCTGTGTGGCCGCGGCCTGTTCGTCCGAGCGGCGCGGCAGGATTTTCCCCAAAGACTGCTCGTACACGGCGCGCACGAAGCCGCTGCAATCGAAGCCGGTTTCCACCGTGTTGCCGCCGTACTTGTAGGGCACGCCCAGAAACGCCATGGCGTTGATCACCAGGCCGGACGCCTGATCGCCCACGCTGTGGCGGGCGCTCTGCAACTGGTCCCCCAGGCGGGCCATGAGCCCCTTTTCCATCAGCAGCGTGTCCATGTCTTCAAAGGCGGCTTCGGGCGGTGCGGCATGGACCGCGGCCGACAGGCTCACCAAGAGGACAGGAAGGATGTGACGCATGCCGCGCAGGGTATCGGCGTTACCTTTGCAAGTCAAGCGAGAAGTGACCTGCAAATGCTTGATTTTGTTGGTGTTTGGGTCGGTTGTACCGAACATCTGCCGCGCAGAGTCGTTGGACGACCGTTCATGAAATTGACATTCTGAAAAACCAAACTTCAGGCTGCCAGAAAAGCCATCCGTAGAAAATTAATTGAACGTTGTTCAAAAAACTCAATTGCCGTTTAAAAAATTCAACAAATCACAGTGATTGAACTAAACTGCCGGCCATGAAAGTCCTGCTGCACGAACTCACACCGGTCATGTCGGCCACCGAGCGCGAAGCCTCGGAGCGCCAGCAGCAGCAGCGCCAGCAGCGCCAGCTCGCCATGTCCGACACGCGGCGCGCGCTGGTGCTGGATGCCGCCCGCAGCGTGTTTGCCGAAAAGGGCGTGGAGGGTGCCAGCATCCGGGAAATTGCCCGGCGGGCCGGCTACACGCCGGGGGCGATCTACAGTTACTTCGACAGCAAGGAGGCCATCTACGCGGCCTTGCTCGCCGAATCGCTCGAACGGCTCAATGCCGAGGTGGCGGCGGCCCGCTCGTTCAAATCACAACCCCAGTTGACGCTGATGTCCAAGGCGCAAGCGTGGTTCGGCTTCTACGCCCGGAGCGCGCGCGACCTCGATCTGGGCTTCTACCTGGTGCAAGGGCTGTCGCCCCACGGACTGGCCGGTGACCTCAACCAGCAACTCAATGAGCGTCTGCAAGACGCGTTGCGCCCCTGCGAGGCGGCGCTGCAGGCCATGGGCTTGTCGCTCGACGTCGCCTTGCGCGAAAACACGGCGCTGTTTGCGCACGGCGTGGGCTTGCTGCTGCTGCAGCACACCGGTCGCCTCGGTTGGGTCGGGCAGACCGCCGACTCGATGTTTGCGGCCTATGTGGAGCACCTGGTGGAGCGGTTCAACCCGGGAGCTCACGCGGCGCCCAGGGGACTGGACCAGGCGGATTTGTTCGGTCTTTGACGCAATGCCTGCAGAAGCCGGGGCCACGCTGCGAAAATCGCCGCTTTCCCGGTTCTGAACGACACACGAAAGACACGCATGCTGCTGGACGCTGACGACTCCCAACTGGTGCTGGTGGACTACCAGGCCCGCCTGATGCCCGCCATTTTTGAAGGGCCGCAGGTGCTGGCCAACGCCGTGCGCCTGGCGCGCATGGCCCAGTTGCTCGCGGTGCCGGTGTGGGGCACCGAGCAGAACCCCGACAAATTGGGACCCAACCCGCCAGAGCTGCGCGATCTGTGCCGCAAGACCCTGGCCAAGATGAGCTTTGGTGCCGTGTCCGACGGTCTGGGCGACTGGCTGCGCCCGCCCGCCCGCCCAGCCCAGGGCGGTGGCAACGCCCGCAGCCTGCCCAAGCACCTGCAAAAGCCCGCAGCGGCACCGGCTGCCGAGCGCCAGACCGTGTTGCTGGCCGGGTGCGAGGCGCACGTGTGCCTGCTGCAAACGGCGTTGGAATTGGTCGAGCAGGAGTTCGATGTGTGGGTGGTGACGGACGCCTGCGGTTCGCGCACCGAGCGCAACCGCGACGCGGCGTTTGACCGCCTGGCCAGCGCCGGCGCCGAGTTGGTGACGACCGAGATGGTGGCCTTCGAATGGCTGCGCACGGCCGAGCACCCGCTGTTCCGCGACGTGCAGGCACTCATCAAGTGAGGCATGCCAAGGCATGCGCACGGGGTTCCCGGCGCATGTCAGCCTGTCGCAAGCCGACTGCTCATAATTATGAATTCAGTTTGAGTGCAGACCCCAGACCACACCCCGCAGGAGACATCCATGAGCCACATCCAGGGCTACGCCGAGTTCTACCGCCGCTCCATCGAAGATCGCGACGCCTTCTGGACCGAGCAGGCCGCTCTGGTGGATTGGAAAAAGCCGTTTGACCGGGTCTGCAACCACGACAAACCGCCGTTTGCGCGCTGGTTTGAAGGTGGCCTCACCAACCTGTGCCACAACGCGGTGGACCGGCATCTGAAAGACCGGCCCGACCAGAATGCGCTGATCTTCGTTTCCACCGAGACCGATGCGGAGCGCACCTACAGCTTTCGCGAACTGCACGCCGAGGTGCAGCGCATGGCGGCGGTCTTGCTCGGCCTGGGGGTGAAGAAGGGCGAGCGCGTGCTGATATACATGCCCATGATCCCCGAGGCGACCTTTGCCATGCTGGCCTGTGCGCGCATCGGCGCCATCCACTCGGTGGTGTTCGGAGGCTTTGCCAGCCATTCGCTGGCCAGCCGCATCGAAGACGCTTCGCCTGTGGTCATCGTGAGCGCGGACGCCGGTTCGCGCGGGGGCAAGGTGGTGGAATACAAGCCGCTGCTGGACGAAGCCATCCGCCTCTCCAGCCACAAGCCGGCCCAGGTGGTCATGGTCAACCGGGGGCTGGCGCCCATGAAGCTCACGGCCGGGCGCGACGTGGACTACGCCAGCGCACGCGAACAGCACTTGAACACCGTGGTGCCGTGTGAATGGGTCGACTCCACCCACCCGAGCTACACGCTCTACACCAGCGGCACCACCGGCAAACCCAAAGGTGTGCAGCGCGACACCGGCGGCTATGTGGTGGCGCTGGCGGCGAGCATGAAGCACGTTTTCATGGGTGAACCCGGCGAAACCTACTTCTCCACCAGCGACATCGGGTGGGTCGTGGGCCACAGCTACATCGTCTACGGCCCGCTGATCGCCGGCATGGCCACCATTTTGTACGAGGGCTTGCCGATCCGGCCCGATGCCGGCATCTGGTGGCAGCTGGTCGAAAAGTACAAGGTCAGCGTCATGTTCAGCGCGCCCACGGCGGTGCGCGTGCTCAAGAAGTACGACGCCTCGTTCATCAAGGACCACGACCTTTCCAGCCTCAAGGCCTTGTTCCTGGCGGGCGAACCGCTGGACGAACCGACCGCGCAATGGATCGCCGACGCCCTGGGCAAGCCCATCATCGACAACTACTGGCAGACCGAAACCGGCTGGCCCATCTTGTCGCTGTGCAACGGCGTTGAGCCGGCCAACAGCAAGTTCGGATCGCCCGGGCGCGCGGTGTATGGCTACAACGTGAAGCTGCTCGACGACCAGACCGGCGCCGAACTCACCGAGCCAGGGCAAAAAGGGGTGGTCGCCATTGAAGGGCCGTTGCCGCCCGGGTGCATGCAGACCGTGTGGCGTGACGATGAGCGCTTCGTCAAGACCTACTGGTCCAGCGTGCCCGGGAAGCTGGTCTACAGCACCTTCGACTGGGGCATCAAGGACGAGGACGGTTACTTCTTCATCCTCGGCCGCACCGACGACGTGATCAACGTGGCGGGCCATCGCCTGGGCACGCGCGAGATCGAAGAACGCATTTCCAGCCATCCGCGTGTGGCCGAGGTGGCGGTGGTCGGTGTGGCCGATGAACTCAAGGGCCAGGTGGCCATGGCGTTTGCCGTGGTCAAGGACGCCGCCACCCTGACCGACGACGCCTCGCGCCTGAAGCTCGAAGGCGAGGTGATGAAACTGGTGGACGAACAACTCGGCGCGGTGGCGCGGCCGGCGCGGGTGCGGTTTGTCTCGGTGCTGCCCAAAACCCGCAGCGGCAAACTGCTGCGTCGGGCCATCCAGGCCGTGTGCGAAGGGCGCGACCCGGGCGACCTGACCACCATGGACGACCCGGCTGCGCTGCAGCAGATCCGGGATCTGCTGGCCTGAGGGCCTTGCAGGGCCGCCGCCCGGATTGCTGACCGGGTCGCGGCATGGTCGTTTTCGGGCTTTCTAAGTATGATCCATGCTTATATTCACACGAGCGATGGGTGCCATGGACAAGATGATCGAATCCGAAGGCCAGGTGGAGCGGGTGCGGGTTTTTGAACTCGCTGCCGAGCTCTTTGGTGTGCTGGCCACCCCCATGCGGCTGCGCATCCTCAGCGCGCTGTGTGACCGCGAGAAGTCGGTGTCGCAGCTGTTGCAAGAGATCGACACCACCCAGCCCAACCTGTCGCAACACCTGAACCTGCTCTACCGCTCGGGCGTGTTGGCCAAGCGCAAGGACGGCACTCAGGTGATCTACCGGGTGCAGAGCGAAAAGGCGGTGATGTTGTGCCGCACTGTGTGCACACAGATCGCGATCGAGATCGACGAGCCCAGCGCCGTGCCGCCTTCAGAGCGGCTTTCACCCCGGGTGACATCCTGACGTCATCGCGCTGTCGCCAAACCTTTTTCCTCACGCGCGGCCCAAGGTGGCACAATCCCGAGTTGCAGTCAGGTCCTTCCACAGTCACTGTCGCATCCGCATAACGGTCAAGCCGTGCAGCGGAAGGTTTTTCTAACCAGCTAATGTTTCCTGCAGGGAAACGGAGGTCAGCGGATTTATGAGCGATTCCCAAGCCAATGGGGGCAACGTCTATGTTGCCTACAAGACCAACTCGTACCTCTTCGGCGGCAACGCGCCGTACGTGGAAGAGATGTACGAGAACTACCTCGCCAACCCCGGCAGCGTGCCGGACAACTGGCGCAGTTACTTCGATGCACTGCAACACGTGCCCGCCGGCGATGGGTCTGATGCCCGCGACGTTCCGCACCAGCCCGTCATCAACGCTTTTGCCGACCGCGCCAAGCAGGGTGGCACCAAAGTCGTCATTGCCGCTGGCGCCGACTCCGACCTGGGCCGCAAGCGCGTTGCCGTCCAGCAGCTGATTGCCGCTTACCGCAACGTGGGTGCCCGCTGGGCCGACCTCGATCCGCTCAAGCGCGCTGAACGCGACAACATTCCCGAACTCGATCTGGCGTTCTACGGCTTTGCAGACGCCGATCTGGAAACCATTTTCAACACGAGCAACACCTTCTTCGGCAAGGAGACGATGTCCCTGCGCGAGTTGCTCAATGCCCTGCGTGAAACCTACTGCGGCTCCATCGGCGCCGAGTACATGTACATCACCGACCAGAGCCAGAAGCGCTGGTGGCAGGAGCGGTTGGAGAGCACGCGCTCGAAGCCTTCGTACAACACCGAGAAGAAAAAGCACATCCTCGACCGCCTGACCGCGGCCGAAGGCCTGGAGCGGTTCCTGCACACAAAGTACGTGGGCCAGAAACGCTTCTCGCTCGAAGGCGGCGAGAGCTTCATCGCCTCCATGGACGAGCTGATCCGCCAGGCGGGTCAGGTCGGCATCCAGGAAATCGTGATCGGCATGGCTCACCGCGGTCGCCTGAACGTGCTGGTCAACACCCTGGGCAAGATGCCCAAGGACCTGTTTGCCGAGTTCGACCACACCGCGCCCGAAGACTTGCCTTCCGGCGATGTGAAGTACCACCAAGGCTTCAGTTCCGATGTGACAACCCCTGGCGGCCCGGTGCACCTCTCGCTGGCATTCAACCCGTCGCACCTGGAAATCGTGAATCCCGTGGTTGAAGGTTCGGTGCGCGCCCGCATGGACCGCCGTGGCGATCCCCTGGGCAAACAGGTACTGCCCGTGCTGGTGCATGGCGATGCGGCGTTTGCGGGGCAGGGCGT
>JAJNQE010000072.1 GCA_021154985.1 Hydrogenophaga sp. | reverse complement strand
TGGAGTCGCAGGACGTGTCGGCCAACATCGCCAGCCTGCGCGAGGGCGTGGTCACGGACGTGTTCCGCCAGCACGTGCCGGAAGACAGCGTCGAGGAGCAGTGGGACGCCGCCGGCCTGGAGGCCGCGCTGCAGGCCGACCTCGGGCTGGAAGTGCCGGTCACGGCGTGGCTGAAGAAGGAGCCGGACCTCGGCGACGAGGCGCTGCTGGCGCGCATCATCGAACTGTCGCACCAGGCGTACAAGGCGAAGATCCCGGCCGCGGCCGCGGAGCAGGTGCACCAGTACGAGCGCTACATGACCCTGCAGATCCTGGACTCGCACTACCGCGAGCACCTCGCGGCGCTGGACCACCTGCGCCAGGGAATCCACCTGCGGGGCTACGCGCAGAAGAACCCCAAGCAGGAGTACAAGCGCGAAGCCTTCGTGCTGTTTGGTCAGTTGCTCGACACGGTGAAGAACGACGTGACGCGCGTGTTGATGAACGTGCGTGTGCAGTCTGCCGAGCAAATGGCGCAAGCGGCCGAACAGCTGGAGGAGCGTGCCGAGCAGATCGCCAACGTGACCTACACCGCGCCCACCGAAACCGGTGAATCGCAAACCGTGGGTGCGGCGGCCAGTGCCGCACCGCGTCCCGCAGGCGATGTGCCGCGCGTGGGCCGCAACGAGCCTTGCCCCTGCGGCAGCGGCAAAAAGTACAAGCAGTGCCACGGCAAGCTGGACTGATGCGTCGGGGCCCTGGGCCCCACGTCTTACGCTGACCGGCTCAACCCTGAATTCACGGAGTTCCCATGCCCGTTCAACTCAACACGCCCTCGGTCGCTGACCTGTTGCCCATCGCAGGTGTGCGCATCGGTGTGGCAGAAGCGGGCATCCGCAAAGCCAACCGCAAAGACCTCACCGTGTTTCTGCTGGACGAGGGCTGTGCGGTGGGGGCCGTCTTCACCCAGAACCGTTACGCCGCAGCACCGGTGCAGGTGTGCCGCGAGCACCTGGCGGCGGGGCAGGGCGTGCGCGCGCTGGTGATCAACACCGGCAACGCCAACGCCGGCACAGGCGAACCGGGTCTGGCGAATGCGCGCCAGACCTGCACCGCTCTGGCCTTGTCCCTGGGCGTGCGCCACGAGCAGGTGCTGCCGTTTTCCACTGGCGTGATCATGGAGCCGTTGCCGCTGGACCGCCTGTTGGCTGGCTTGCCGGCCGCCTTGGCCAACGCTGCGCAGCCGCAGACCGACAGCGGAGCTCAATGGCTCCAGGCGGCCCAAGGCATCATGACCACAGACACCTTGCCCAAGGCGTTCAGCCAGCGCATGGAGATCGATGGTCATGCCGTCCGTGCCACCGGTATTGCCAAGGGCGCTGGCATGATCCGCCCGAACATGGCGACCATGCTGGGCTTCCTGGCCACCGACGCGGTTGTCGCACCCACGCTCATGAACGAATTGGCCCGTCGCCTGGCCGATGCCTCGTTCAACCGTGTCACGGTGGACGGCGACACCAGCACCAACGACTGCTTTGTGGTGGTGGCCAGCGGCCAGGCGGGCAACCCGCCCATCACCGACCTGGACAGCCCGGCCGGAGCGGCCCTGTTTGAAGGGCTCAAGCGGGTGGCGCGTTTTCTGGCCCACGCCATCGTGCGCGACGGCGAGGGCGCCACCAAGTTCATCACCATCCAGGTGGAAGGCGGCCGCACCGCCGCTGAATGCCTGCTGGCGGCGTATGCCGTCGCGCATTCGCCCCTGGTCAAGACCGCGTTCTTCGCCAGTGACCCCAACCTTGGGCGAATTCTCGCGGCGGTGGGCTATGCCGGCATCAACGATCTGGATGTGAGCGGCATCGACTTGCACCTGGGCGATGTGCACGTGGTCACCCAAGGCGGTCGCCACCCGGCCTACCGCGAAGAGGATGGTCAGCGCGTGATGAAGCAGGCCGAGATTGTGGTCCGCATCGGCCTGGGCCGCGGCACGGCCACCGAGACGGTGTGGACCTGCGACTTCAGCCACGATTACGTGACCATCAACGCCGACTACCGGTCTTGAACTTCTCGCCATGAACGAACATTTCGAACGTCTGCTGGAGCGGGCCGAGCAGTTGATGGCACGCATCGAATCGGTGCTGCCCCAACCCATGCAGGCGCCCGACTGGGCCGCTGCGGTGGCGTGGCGTTACCGCAAACGCGCCAGCAGCCACGGCACGCTGGAGCCGGTGCGCCATGTGGGCGCCATGCGCCTGAGCGATCTGCAGGAAATCGATGGGCAGAAAGAAAAGATCCAGCGCAACACGCTGCAGTTCGTGCAAGGCTTGCCCGCCAACAACGTGCTGCTCACCGGTGCGCGCGGCACCGGCAAGTCTTCGCTCATTCGGGCCTGCCTCAACGAGTACGCGCCGCAGGGGCTGCGCCTGATCGAGGTGGACAAGGCCGAGCTGGTGGACTTGCCCGACATCGTCGATGTGGTGTCCGAGCGGCCCGAGCGCTTCATTGTGTTTTGCGACGACCTCAGTTTTGAAGATGGAGAGCCGGGCTACAAGGCGCTCAAGTCCATCCTGGATGGTTCGGTGTCGGCGGCCAGTCCCAATGTGCTCATTTACGCCACGAGCAACCGGCGCCACCTGTTGCCCGAGTACATGAAGGAAAACCTCACCTACACCCACACTGCCGAAGGTGAGGTGCATCCGGGTGAGGTGGTTGAAGAGAAGATCTCGTTGTCGGAGCGCTTCGGCCTGTGGGTGAGCTTCTACCCTTTCAGCCAGGACGAGTACCTCACCATCGTGGCGCAGTGGCTCTCATCGTTCGGCGTGCCCACCAGCGACATCGACGCCGCGCGCCCCCAGGCGCTGGTGTGGGCGCTGGAGCGCGGATCGCGCAGCGGGCGCGTGGCCTACCAGTTCGCCCGCGACTACGCCGGCACGCACGCCGCCAGGGCATGAACGCGCCGACCTTGGTCGTGGATGCCGACCCAGGCGTCGAGCGACCGGCCGACAGGCCTGTGGTCGACGTTGCGGTCGGATTGCTGATCGCACCCGACGGCCGCTTTTTGCTCACGTCCCGCCCGGCGGGCAAGGTCTATGCTGGCTACTGGGAATTCCCGGGCGGCAAGCTCGAAGCGGGCGAGTCGGTTGAACAAGCCTTGCGCCGCGAACTGCAGGAAGAGATCGGCGTGACCATCGGCGCAGCACACGCCTGGCGAGACAGCCTGGTGGACTACCCCCACGCTCTGGTGCGCCTGCATTTCTGCAAGGTGTTCGACTGGGTGGGTGAACTGCAGATGCGCGAAGGGCAGCAGTTCAGCTGGGAGACCTTGCCAGCGCGCTGCAAACCAATCTTGCCGGGCACGGTACCGGTGCTGGAGTGGCTTGCGCTGGAGCGTGGACTCCAGCCGGGCTGAGTCGCTCAAGACGTTTCGAAGTCGGGATCGTTCTGGCTGTCCTGCTCGGGCAGTTTGAAACTCTCGGTGGCCCAGGCACCGAAGTCCAGGTTCTTGCAGCGTTCGCAGCAGAACGGACGAAAGGCGTTGCTGGGCGCGTAGAGGCTGGGGCCGCCGCAGCCGGGGCAGCGCACAGTCTTTTGCGGGCTGGCGTTCGCAGACATGAGCAATGCGGCCGGGCCGTTCAGGCGCAGAGCGTCAACTCAAAAGCGGTGTCGTCTTGCACCGAGTGCAGACGTTCGTCGTCGCCCTGGCGCATCATGCGCACCGACAGCATCAAGCGGTTGCCACTGATCTCGGGAATCAGGCCCGTGCTCGGGTCCATGCGCAGGCGCAACAGCTGGAAGGTGCGGCCTTGGGGCAAGGTCTGCTGAAACTGCCCACCTGGCGCCACCACCTTTTGTGGCGAGCCAGAGTCCCGCAGCATCTTGAGCAAGACCACGATGGACTCGGCCAGCGGCGCCAACGGCACTGACCAACGTTGCAGGTCCGCCTGGCGTTCTGCGGCGCTGTGGTGCTGCCACTTGTAGTAGGCCGGCAGGTCAAATTCGCAGGTGCCCGCCGGAATGCCGATGCGGCTGCGAATGCTCATCAGCCAGTCGTTTTCCGTCAGTGATTGGCCGGTCTTGCCCACCAGGCCGCTGAGTTGTGCAAAGCAGTCTTCCAATTGGCCAATGGCCTCATTGAGCGCCTGCTCCGAGATCATTGGATTGCCGCGGTAGGAAATGAGCTGCTGCTTGTGGCGTTCGAGATCCTTGAGAACGTCGGATTTCATGTCCGCCCGGGAGGCCACTTCGATGATTTCGAAGATGGTCTGGATCGCAAAGTGGTGATCCAGCGGATGTTGGCGCGGAACCAGTTCAACCATGCGCCGGAACAGTTGTTCAAGTCGCAGGTAGGTGCGGATGCGTTCGTTGAAAGGGTATTCGTACAGGATCACAGCAGCGTGGGTGCGCAGGGCGGGGCAGCGGGTGGGCATTCATCATAGCCCGAACCGTTTTGCCAGCGCCCCGACGAGATGTTGCAGGTTGTCCAGGCGGTCGCCATCGTTGAACAGCACAACGTCGGCCGCTGCCAATCGCTGTTCTCGCGAACACTGGTTCTGCATGGCGGCCTCAATCGTGGCGAGATCCCATCCGTTGCGCTGCGTGACCCGGCGAACTTGCGTGATCGGCAAACAATCGACCACCAGCACCCAGTCCAGTTGTCTGCGCCAGTGCGGCGACTCCACCAGCAGCGGCACGTCGAAGACAAGGACGCTGGAGGTGGCTTGCACGGCGAGCCGCTGGATCTCCTGGCCCACCAAGGGGTGCACGATGTTTTCCAGCACCTTGCGTTGGTCGGGCTGCGAAAACACCAAGGCACGCATGCGTGCCCGGTCGAGCGCACCGTCGGCGCCGATGAATGCCCGGCCGAATGTCTGTGCGATGACCGCAATGGCAGCGCCGCCGCTGGCCGTGGTGGCACGAGACACCGCGTCAGCGTCGATCACGTCGGCACCCAGGGCCTTGAGCATTTTTGCCACGGTGCTCTTGCCACTGCCGATACCACCGGTGAGCCCCAGCTTGAGGCGTTGTCGCGCAGGCGCTGCCGTGTTCACAAACCGATGACGGCCAGAATGGCCGACGGTCCGAAGATCATGGCGGTGAGCCCCGCGAGCGCAAGGAAGGGGCCAAAAGGCACGTAGCCGCCCTCGCGCAGCTCACCTCTGAATTTGATGCCGATGCCGATCACCGCACCGATGACCGACGCCATGAGGATGATGGGCACGAGTGCCTGCCAGCCGAACCAGGCGCCGAAGGCAGCGAAGAGCTTGAAGTCGCCATAGCCCATGCCTTCCTTGCCCGTGATGAGTTTGAAGGCCCAGTACACCAGCCACAGCGACAGGTAGCCACCCACCGCGCCCCACACCGCATCGGGCAGAGCAGTATCGGTGAGCTTGAGGCCCGCCGAGCACAGGCCAGCCCACACCAGGGGCAGCGTGATGTCGTCCGGCAGCAAGGTGGTGTCCCAGTCAATGCAGGCCAAAGCCAGCACCGCAGCAGAGAATCCACACCAGGCGAGCGCCTCCCAGCTGCCACCCCAGTGCCAACCGCACCATGCAAACAGCGCCGCACAAGTCAGCTCAACCGCCGGGTAGCGCGCGCTGATGGGTGCGGCGCACTGGCTGCACTTGCCGCGCAAAGCGAGGTAGCTGAAGACGGGAATGTTCTCGAACCAGCGAATCTGGTGACCACAGTGCGGGCAGCGTGAGCGCGGCACCATGAGGTTGAACCGCTCGGCTGCGGGAGTCGCCGGGTCAGCAAGTGCCGCGTTGTCGGGGTGGAGTTCTGCGCACTCGGCCGCCCAATGCAACTCCATCATCTTGGGCAGGCGGTGGATCACCACATTGAGAAAACTGCCGACCAGCAAACCCAGGATGCCCAGCAGCGCCGCTTCCGGCGCACCCGCTCCGAGCATCAAACCACCTGACCCAACTTGAAGATGGGCAGGTACATCGACACCACGATGCCGCCGATGACGGTACCCAGCACCACGATGATGATGGGCTCCATCAGGCTGGAAATGCCAGCTACCATGTCGTCCACCTCTGCCTCATAGAAGTCGGCGGCTTTGCCGAGCATGTGGTCGATCGAGCCCGACTCTTCACCGATGGCGCACATCTGCAGCACCATGGACGGGAAAATGTTGGCATTGGTCATCGCGTTGGTCAGGCTGGTGCCGGTGGACACCTCCTGCTGGATGCGCTCGGTGGCAATGGCGTAGACCGAGTTGCCTGCTGCACCACCCACCGAGTCAAGCGCTTCCACCAGCGGAACGCCAGCTGCAAACATGGTGGAGAGTGTGCGCGTCCATCGGGCAATGACCGACTTCTCAATGAGCACACCGAAGATGGGCAACTTGAGCAAGACGCGGTCCATGAAACGCTGGACTTTCTCATTGCGGCGCCAAGCCTGCATGAAAAAGTAGAAGCCGCCACCCAGGCCACCAAAGATCAACCACCAGTACACGGTGAAAAACTCGCTCATCGCGATCACGAACAGCGTGGGCGCCGGGAGGTCTGCACCGAACGAGCTGAAAACTTCCTTGAACGAAGGAATCACGAAGATCATGATCACCGCGACCACCACGAAGGCCACGATCACCACCGCGATCGGGTACATCAAAGCCGACTTGATCTTCGACTTGAGTGCTTCAGTCTTCTCCATGTAGACCGCCAGGCGGTCCAGGAGCTCTTCCAGAATACCGGCGGCCTCACCCGCCTCCACCAGGTTGCAGTACAGGCTGTCGAAGTACAGCGGGTTTTTGCGGAAAGCCGCGCTCAGCGAGGTGCCCGTTTCAACATCGGTCCGAATGTCGTTGAGCAGCTTGGTCACACTGGGGTTGGGGTTTCCTCGGCCCACGATGTCGAAGGCTTGCAGCAAGGGAACGCCCGCCTTCATCATGGTCGCCAGCTGGCGCGTGAAGATGGCAATGTCCTTGGGCTTGATGCGCTTGCCCGAGCTCATGCGGCGCTTCTTCACCTTGCTCGGGATGATGCCCTGGCGACGCAATGCGGCCAGCACCTGGTTCTCTCCCACAGCGCGGGTCTCGCCACGCACCGTCTTGCCGTTGCGGTCCTTGCCTTCCCACTCGAAAACGACGTCTTTGATGCTCTTGGTTGCAGCGGTTGCCATGGGTTCCTCTCAGGCGTGTGACTGGCGCAGCGTCATTCGTTCGTGACGCTGAGCACTTCTTCCAGTGAAGTCAGGCCCAGTTTCACTTTGAGCAGTCCGGATTCGCGCAGTGTGCGAACGCCTTCCTTGCTGGCCTGTTGGGCGATGTCCAGCGCGCTGCCGCCGCGCAGGATGATGCGTTGGATTTCTTCGGAGATCGGCATCACCTGGTAGATGCCGACCCGGCCCTTGTAGCCGTTGTTGCAAGCCGAGCAGCCCACCGGGCGGTAGGGAGTCCAGGTGCCATCGAGGTCGTCGGCTTTGAATCCCGCGTCAATCAGGGCCTTGCGCGGCACATCCAGCGTGGCTTTGCACACGCCACACAGGCGGCGGGCCAGGCGTTGCGCTGTGATCAGGATGACGCTGGACGCAATATTGAACGTGGGGATGCCCATGTTCATCATTCGGGTCAACGTGGTGGGCGCATCGTTGGTGTGCAGCGTTGACAGCACCATGTGGCCGGTTTGCGCTGCCTTGATGGAGATGTCCGCAGTTTCCAGGTCACGAATCTCGCCGACCATGATCACATCAGGATCTTGACGCAGGAACGCTTTGAGGGCGGCCGCGAACGTCAAGCCGGCCTTTTCGTTCACGTTGACCTGGTTCACCCCTGGCAGGTTGATCTCCGAGGGGTCTTCAGCGGTGGAAATGTTGATGCCGGGCTTGTTCAGGATGTTCAAGCAGGTGTAGAGCGACACGGTTTTGCCCGAACCGGTTGGCCCTGTCACCAGCACCATGCCGTAGGGGCGCCCGATGGCCTCCATCAACCGTTCTTTTTCTTCCGGTTCGTAGCCCAGCGCGTCGATACCCACCTTGGCACTGCTCGGGTCCAGGATACGGATCACGATCTTTTCGCCGAAGAGCGTGGGCAGGGTGCTGACCCGGAAATCGATCACGCGGTCCGGACCGATCTTGAGCTTCATCCGACCGTCTTGCGGCACCCGCTTCTCGGAGATGTCCATGCGGGAAATCACCTTGATGCGCGAGGCCAGCTTGTCCTTGATGGCGATGGGTGGCGATGCGATTTCGCGCAGCTCCCCATCCACACGGAAGCGCACGCGGTAGGTGTGCTCGTAGGGCTCGAAGTGCAGATCGGAGGCGCGCATGTTGAACGCGTCGATCAGCATCTTGTGCAGAAACTTGACCACCGGCGCGTCATCGACTTCGGAGGCCTTGTCGTTCGCATCCGTGACCACCGCCTCGGTGGACGCTTCATCGAACTCGAACTCGCCACCGATGATGTTGTCCATCGTCTCGGCAACGCTGGTGGTTTGGGCTTCCACCAACTTGCTGAGCTTGTCGTATTCGGCGATCACCCAGTCCACACCCATCTGTGTGGCGAACTTGATCTTCTCGGCTGCTTGCTGGTCGGCTGGGTCGGCCGTTGCCACCATCAGGCGGTTGTTGCGCTTGCTGAGAACAACGATGCGGTAGTCGGCGCAGATCTTCGCGTCCAGCAAGCCAGAGGGCAGGCGCTGCACGTCGATGGCGTCCAGGTCCAGCAGTGGGGCCGAAAATGCAGCCGACATGGTGTGGGCTAGGTCCGCCGCAGAGACAGCGCCCGAACCCGTCAATTCCGCGATGAAGCTTGAGCGGCCACTTTGCGCTTTGCGGTACAGATCCTCCGCCGCTTTTTGCCCGAGCTTTCCAGCCGACACCAATGCACGGCCCAAGCCGGGCAGGGCCATGGAGGGAGATTCCTGAGTGACAGATTCGACGGACGCCATAGCCTCGTAATCTATCGTAAATCAACGACTTGGCCGCCAATTTGGAGGCAAGTTGTGCTGAATATGCGGATTCACGCCGACGGGCGTTGTATCAAGGTTGCGGCGTCCGCGCCGGTCGTTCGGAATGCCCCGTTCATCGGGTTCATTTCCGCCTTGACAGATGGGTTCGAACTGGTCGGGGTGAGAGGATTCGAACCTCCGGCCTCTACGTCCCGAACGTAGCGCTCTACCTGGCTAAGCTACACCCCGAAAAACCCGTTGGGCTTGAAAAAAGGCGGTCCGTCAACGCCTCGAAAATCAGGACCGGCGCCCCAACAAATCCGACGCCAATTGTAGCAAGGCGGCGCTGTAGTCGTTGTTGGGGAGCTGCTTCGCGGCATCGATGGCGCGCTGTGCCTGGGCGTCGGCGCTGGCTCGAGCTTCCCTCAAGGCGCCGGTGTCGAGAATGATCGAGCGGATGTCGTCCAGATGGGCCACATCGCCCTGTTCGATGGCTTGTCGGATCAGTTGCTTCTGGCCATCAGATGCTGTGCGCAGCGCGCAGATGATCGGGAGCGTCACTTTGCCTTCGCGCAAGTCGTCACCCAGGTTTTTGCCCAACTCCTCGGCGCTGCCTTCGTAGTCAAGCACGTCGTCGATGACTTGAAAGGCGGTCCCCAGCGCCTGCCCGTAGCTGGCGCACAGTGCCTCGGTTGGCTCATCGGCTTTGGCCAGAATGGCGGCCAGATGCGCACTGGCTTCGAAGAGTTTGGCGGTCTTGGAGCGGATGACCCGCAAGTACGCCGCTTCGTCGATGGAGGCATCGTGCATGTTCATCAGCTGCAACACCTCGCCCTCCGCGATCACGTTCGTGGCATCGGACAGGACCTGCATGACCCGCATGTCGCTCACATCCACCATCATCTGGAACGCGCGCGAATAGAGAAAATCGCCCACGAGCACACTGGCGGCGTTGCCAAATCGTTCGTTGGCCGTTTCGCGCCCCCGACGCAGCGTGGACTCGTCCACCACATCGTCGTGCAGCAGCGTGGCTGTATGAATGAACTCCACCACAGCCGCCAGCGTGTGCCGGTGGGGGCTCTGGCTCCCGATGGCGCCGCTGAGCATCAGCAGCAGTGCAGGGCGCAGGCGTTTGCCCCCGGCCGAGATGATGTATTGCGCCACCTCCCTGACCAGCGGCACTTCGGTGGTCAGCCGTTCGTGGATCACCTCGTCAACCCTGGCCATGTCGGGCTGGATCAGTTCGAGCGGGTTGCCAGGTTTGATTGGGGGGGTCGTCAAGATTCGGGCCGGATGGAGGTTGGTGAGGATGCCGCCTGGCGGCCTGAATTATAGAAACGACGCGAATCTCCACCGGGGCGTCAGGGGGGCTGGGGCGGTGCGTGGACTGGGGAGCGCTTGTCGACAGCTGATGGGCATGCTAAACTCGCGGGCTTGGCGGAATTGGGTTCGTCGGGCTTCCACTCGTGGAATTTTTACAAGAGGTTCATATGTACGCGGTCATAAAAACCGGTGGCAAACAGTATCGTGTTGCTGCTGGCGAAAAAATTAAAGTAGAACAGATTGCTGCGGATGTGGGCCAAGAGATCGTGTTTGACCAGGTTCTGGCTGTCGGCAACGGCACCGAAATCAAG
>JAJNQE010000171.1 GCA_021154985.1 Hydrogenophaga sp. | reverse complement strand
GCCAGATCTGGAGCGACCACCGCTTGAAGCCCTTGCCACCACGCGAGGTGTGGGCCATGACGCAAGAGAGCATTGAAGTCGAAGCCCAGCGATCGCCCGCCCCGGTGGCCTGACGCCATCTCATTCACCAAGGCCACCATGTCTGCATTGCCCCCGGCGCTGGACGCCGAACGCTTCGAGATCGACACACCGGTCGGGCGTGTGAGCGCCTACCGGGCCTGGCCCCAGTCGGGCGCCGCGAACCTGCCGCCGGTGCTGCTGGTGCACAGCGTGAACGCGGCGGGGTCGGTGGCCGAGGTGGTGCCGATGTTCGAGCACTGCCGCCGTCGCCGCGCGGTGTACGCGATCGATCTGCCGGGCTTCGGTTTCTCCGAACGCAGCGACCGGGTCTACACGCCGCGACTCATGACCGATGCGATCCACGCGCTGATCGCGCACATGCGTCAGGCCCATGGGGTGGACGCCATCGATCTGCTGGGTGTGTCGCTGGCGAGCGAATTCGTGGTGCGCGCGCAGCAGGAGGCGCCCCACACCGTGCGGCGCCTGGCGCTGGTGAGCCCCACCGGTTTCAGCGGGCCCAAGCGGCGCTACGGGCCAGCGGGCAGCACGCTGTACCAGGGCTGGTTGCACAAGATCCTGTCGTGGTCGGTCTGGTCCGACGGCATCTACCGCAACCTGACACGGCCTTCCGTCATCCGCTATTTTCTGGAGCGCACCTGGGGCTCCAAACGCATCGATGAGGCGCTCTGGCGTTATGCGGTCATCACCACGCGCCAGCCCGGCGCGCGCTTTGCGCCGCTGCACTTTGTGGCCGCCGGCATGTTCAGCCGGGACATCAACACCTTGTACGAGGCCATCACCTGTCCGGTGTGGGTGAGCATGGCCACGCGGGGTGATTTCACCGACTACCAGGGTCGGGTGACGGTGGAGCAGCGGCCCAACTGGCAGTTCCACGCCATCGAGGGCGGGGCCTTGCCGTATTTCGAAGATCTGGCCGCGTTCACCGACAAGCTCGACCCTTTCTGGGGCTGAGCGTCGGCCGGCGCTCAGGCGGCGGCTTCCAGGCCGCTTTGGAAATGCTCTCGCATGCGTTGCACGGCCAGCGTTGCGTTTCGCTCGGCCAGTGCCTGCACGATGGCGCGGTGCTCGGCCAGCGATTCTTCGATACGCCCGGTCTTGAGCAGCGAGTTGTGGCGGTTGAGCTTCATGACCTTGCGCAGGTCGGCCACCATTTGTTCGCGCCAGCGGTTGCGCGCGAGTTCGAGCACGCGCATGTGAAATTGTTCGTTGAGCGCGAAGAAGCGGTCGCGCTCGTGCACAGCGGCTTCCAGCGCGTCATGCAGAGTTTGGAGCTCGGCCAGTTCGGCGTCGGTGGCACGTTCGGCCACCACGCCCGCGGCGTCGGATTCGAGCAGTGAGAGCAGGTGGTAGACGTCGGCCAGGTCTTTCTCGGACACTTCGGTCACGTAGGCGCCTCGCCGCACCTTCATGGTGACCAGCCCTTCGGCGGCGAGCACCTTGAGGGCCTCGCGCAGGGGCGTGCGGCTTATGCCGTATTCCTCGGCGAGCTTGAGTTCGTCGATCCAGCTGCCGGGCTCCAGCTCGCGCTGGAAGATGCGCTGGCGCAGCAGTTCGGCTACTTCTTCGTAAAGGGCGCGGGGTGCGAGGGACAGGGCAGACATGGGCGGGATTGTAAGTCGCAAGGAATATTCTGCATCAATAATTATGAATGATATAAAATCCCGGCCGATCCGAGACATTCACACCACCGCCCGCCATGAGCTTCAAAACGCCCGATACCGCGCCTGAATTCCCCACCGTTCCCCTCGAAGCCTGGGCCAAGGCCGCGCAGAAGTCGGCGCCCGGTGGCGACCTCGGCGCGCTGGACTGGGTCACGCCCGACGGCATCCGCGTCAAGCCGCTGTACACCGCGCAAGACACGGCGGGTCTGCCGCACACCAACACACTGCCGGGCTTTGAGCCCTTCATTCGCGGCCCGCAGGCCACCATGTACGCGGTGCGCCCGTGGACGATCCGGCAATACGCCGGCTTCTCCACCGCCGAAGAAAGCAACGCCTTCTACCGCAAGGCGCTGGCCGCGGGCGGGCAGGGCGTGTCGGTGGCGTTCGACCTCGCCACCCACCGCGGCTACGACAGCGACCACCCGCGCGTGACGGGCGACGTGGGCAAGGCGGGTGTGGCCATCGACAGCGTGGAGGACATGAAGATCCTGTTCGACCAGATCCCGCTGGACAAGGTGAGTGTGTCCATGACCATGAACGGCGCGGTGTTGCCGGTGCTCGCGGGCTACGTGGTGGCGGCCGAAGAGCAGGGCGTGGCGCAGGACCAGCTGAGTGGAACGATCCAGAACGACATCCTCAAGGAGTTCATGGTTCGCAACACCTACATCTACCCGCCCGAGCCGAGCATGAAGATCATCGGCGACATCATCGAGTACACGGCCGGCCACATGCCCAAGTTCAACTCGATCTCGATCTCGGGGTATCACATGCAGGAAGCCGGCGCCAACCAGGCGCTGGAACTCGCCTTCACGCTGGCCGACGGCCAGGAGTATGTGAAGACCGCCATTGCCAAGGGCATGGATGTGGACGCCTTCGCCGGGCGCCTCTCGTTCTTCTGGGCGATCGGCATGAACTTCTACCTGGAAATCGCCAAGATGCGCGCAGCCCGCCTGCTGTGGACGCGCATCATGAAGGGCTTCAACGCGAAGAACCCCAAGAGCCTGATGCTGCGCACCCACTGCCAGACCTCGGGCTGGAGCCTCACCGAGCAGGACCCCTACAACAACGTGGTGCGCACCACCATCGAAGCCATGGCGGCGGTGTTCGGCGGCACGCAGTCGCTGCACACGAACTCGTTCGACGAAGCCATCGCGCTGCCCACCGAATTCAGCGCCCGCATTGCGCGCAACACGCAGCTGATCATTCAGGAAGAGACCCACATCACCAACGTGGTCGACCCCTGGGCCGGCAGCTACATGATGGAGAGCCTCACGCAGGACATGGCCGACAAGGCCTGGGCCATCATCGAAGAAGTCGAGGCCATGGGCGGCATGACCAAGGCAGTCGACAGCGGCTGGGCCAAGCTAAAGATCGAGGCGGCTGCGGCCGAGAAGCAGGCGCGCATCGACTCGGGCAAGGACGTGATCGTCGGCGTCAACAAGTACAAGCTCAAGACAGAAGACGCGATCGAGGCGCGCGACATCGACAACGTGGCGGTGCGCGACGGGCAGATCGCGCGGCTTCAGAAGATCAAGGCCACGCGCGACACGGCAAAGGTGCAGGCCGCGCTGGATGCACTGACCGACGCCGCCGACAGTGGCGAGGGCAACCTGCTCGATCTGTCCATCAAGGCCATGCGCCTGCGCGCCACCGTGGGCGAGGTGAGCGACGCGCTGGAAAAGGTTTTTGGGCGCCACCGCGCCGACACGCAAAAGGTGACCGGTGTGTACGCAGCTGCCTACGATTCCGCCGAGGGCTGGGACGCCCTCAAGACCGAGATCAATGCCTTCGCCGAAGCGCAGGGCCGACGCCCGCGCGTGATGATCAGCAAACTCGGCCAGGACGGCCACGACCGCGGCGCCAAGGTGGTGGCCACCGCGTTTGCCGATCTGGGTTTCGACGTGGACATGGGTCCGCTGTTCCAGACGCCCGAAGAGTGCGCGCGCCAGGCGATCGAGAACGATGTGCACGCCGTCGGTGTTTCAACGCTGGCCGCCGGCCACAAGACGCTGGTGCCAGCCATCATTGCCGAACTGAAGAAGCAGGGTGCGGATGACATCATTGTGTTCGTCGGCGGTGTGATCCCGCGCCAGGACTACGAGATGCTCTATGAGGCCGGCGTCAAGGGCATCTACGGCCCGGGCACACCGATTCCGGCCAGTGCGAAGGATGTGCTGGAGCAGATCAAGAAGGCGCTCGGGTGATTCCTTCGGCGCTGCTGCAAGGCGTCTTGCACGGCGAGCCTGCCGGGCAGCGCCGTGCCATGGCCAAGGCCATCACGCTGCTCGAATCCACCCGAGCCGACCACCGCGCGCAGGGCGACGAGCTGCTCACCGCCTTGCTGCCCCACACCGGCAAGGCCTTCCGCCTGGGTATCAGCGGCGTGCCGGGCGTGGGCAAGAGCACCTTCATCGAAGCGCTGGGGCGCTACCTCATTGACAAAGGCCATCGCGTTGCCGTGCTCACGGTGGACCCGTCCAGCACGGTCTCGGGCGGCTCGATCCTGGGCGACAAGACGCGCATGGAAAAGCTGTCGGTGCACGAGCAGGCCTACATCCGCCCGAGCCCGAGCAGTGGCACGCTGGGCGGCGTGGCCGAGAAAACCCGCGAGGCCATGTTGGTCTGCGAGGCGGCGGGGTATGACGTGGTGATCGTCGAGACTGTGGGCGTGGGCCAGAGCGAGACGGCGGTGAGCGGCATGACCGACATGTTCGTGCTCATGCAGTTGCCCAACGCCGGCGACGACTTGCAGGCGATCAAGAAGGGCGTGATGGAGCTGGCCGACCTGGTGGTCATCAACAAGGCCGATATCGACCCCGACGCCGCAACGCGCGCGCGGGCGCAGATCACTTCGTCGTTGCGACTGCTGGGGCTGCAAGGCCACCCGGAACACGCGCATCACAACGACGCGGTGTGGCATCCGCAGGTGATTCAGCTCAGCGCCTTGCTGGGACGCGGCGTCGACGCCTTCTGGGCGGAGGTCTCGCGTTTTCGCGAACTGCAGGTTGCCAGCAGGCAGCTCACCACGCGTCGTCAACAGCAGGCCCGCGCCTGGATGTGGGAACGCATCGACGCGGGCCTCAAACAACGTTTTCGCGCGCATCCGCAGGTGCGAGCCGCACTGGACGACACCAGCCAACGAGTGCTGGCCGGCACTTTGCCCGCCAGCACCGCAGCACGCCGGCTGCTCGACCTCTTCGACTGAATTTCAAGCTTTCCTTGGAGAACGAAACCATGCAAGACATCCTTCAACAACTCGAAGAAAAACGCGCTGCTGCCCGACTGGGCGGTGGGGAAAAACGCATAGCCGCGCAGCACGCCAAAGGCAAGCTGAGCGCGCGCGAGCGGCTGGAGGTGTTGCTCGACGAAGGCACCTTTGAAGAGTGGGACATGTTCGTGGAGCACCGTTGCACCGACTTCGGCATGCAGGACAACAAGATCCCGGGCGATGGCGTGGTCACCGGCTACGGCATGATCAATGGACGCCTGGTCTTCGTCTACAG
>JAJNQE010000044.1 GCA_021154985.1 Hydrogenophaga sp. | reverse complement strand
CGGTGTGGCCATGGGGCTGGACCATGCCGAGGCCTTTGGTGATGCCGAGCCAGGCGCCAGCCTGTGGGCGCTCGCGGTCTCGCCGCAGGCCAGCCACCCCGGCATCGGCGAGGCGCTCACGCGCTACCTGGCCGAACACTTCCAGGCGCGCAGCCGCGCCTTCATGGACCTCTCGGTGCTGCACGACAACACCTCGGCCATTGCGCTCTACACCAAGCTCGGTTTCCAGAACATTCCCGTGTTCGCGGTGAAGCGGCGCAATGCCATCAACGAGCCGTTGTTCACCGGCCAAGGCAGCGGCGCTGATGGCCTGAACCCCTATGCCCGCATCATCGTGGACGAGGCCCAGCGCCGCGGCATCCGGGTGGAGGTGGTCGATGCGGAAAACGGCTACTTCAAGCTCAGCCACGGCGGGCGCAGCGTGGTGTGCCGCGAGTCACTGAGCGAGCTCACCAGCGCTGTGGCCATGAGCCGCTGTGCCGACAAACGCGTGACCGCGCGCCTGCTCGCACAAGCCGGCCTGAAGGTGCCGCAGCAGGTGCTGGCTGCCGACGCCGAATCCAACGCTGCCTTTCTGCGCGAGCAGGGCGCCATCGTGGTCAAGCCGGTCGATGGTGAGCAGGGCAAAGGCATTGCCGTGAACCTCACCGATGCCGACGACGTGGAGGCCGCGATCGAAAACGCCAGCCAGTTCGGCGAGCGTGTGCTGCTGGAGCAGTTCTGCGAAGGGCAAGACCTGCGCATCGTCGTCATCAACCACCAGGTGGTGGCCGCGGCCATCCGCAAGCCCGCCACCGTGGTGGGCGACGGCCAGTCCAGCATCGCGCAGCTGATCGACAAGCAGAGCCGCCGCCGCGCCGCGGCCACCGGGGGTGAATCGCGCATTCCGGTGGACGGCGAGACGCGCCGCTGCATCGGGCTGCAAGGCCACAAACTCGAGGACGTGCTGCCGTTTGGCCAGTCGCTGGCGGTGCGCAAGACCGCCAACCTGCACACCGGCGGCACCATCCACGACGTCACCGATCGGCTGCATCCGGCGCTGAAGAGCGCGGCCGAACACGCCAGCCGTGTGCTCGACGTGCCCGTGACCGGGCTCGACTTTCTCGTGCCCGCGGTGGACGGCCCGGAGCACGTGATCATCGAAGCCAACGAGCGCCCGGGCCTGGCCAACCACGAACCCCAACCCACCGCGCAGCGGTTTGTCGACCTGCTGTTTCCCCAGACTTCCCATGAAGAGGTGCCCGCTTGACCCAGACCCCCAAAACCATGTCCACCCCGGCGCCCCTGCCCGCCATCGACCACGCGTTCCTTGAAGAAACGCTGCTGCAGTTGCTCGCCATTCCCAGCCCCGTGGGCCTCACCGACGCCGTGGTTCGCTACACCGCCAGTCGCCTTGACGCCATCGGCATTCCCTACGAAATCACGCGCCGTGGCGCCATTCGGGCCACGCTCAAGGGGCGTGAGCCGCGTCCGGCGCGCGCCATCGTGGCCCACCTGGACACGCTGGGCGCCATGGTGCGCGAGATCAAGCCCAACGGCCGCATCGGCATCGTGCCCATCGGCAGCTGGTCCTCGCGCTTTGCCGAAGGCGCGCGCCTGACCGTGTTCACCGACACACAGCAACTGCGCGGCACCTGCCTGCCGCTCAAGACCTCGGGCCATGCCTATGGCGACGAGATCGACACCCAGCCCTCGGACTGGGACCACGTGGAAGTGCGGGTGGACATTCCGTCGCACAGTGCGAACGACCTCACCCAGGCCGGCATCAACGTGGGCGACTGGATCGCGTTCGACCCGCAGCCCGAGGTGCAGCCCGGTGGCTACATCAACTCGCGCTACCTGGACGACAAGGCCGCCGTGGCCGTGCTGCTGGCGGCCTGCAAGGCCATTGTGGACAGCGGCGCGAAGCTGCATGTCGATGCCCACCCGCTGTTCACCATCACCGAAGAGGTGGGCTCGGGTTCGTCGGCCGCGCTGCACGGTGACATTGCCGAAATGGTGAGCCTGGACATTGCGATTGCAGCACCCGGCCAGAACACCGACGAGCGCGCCGTGACCATCTGTCTGCAGGACCAGTCTGGCCCGTTTGACTACCACCTCACGCACAAGCTGATCGACCTGGCCAAGGTGCACGGCGTCAATCACCGGCGCGACGTGTTCCGCTTCTACCGCTCCGACTCCGCCGCCGCGGTGGAGGCGGGCAACGACATCCGCACCGCGCTCATCGGCTTCGGAGCCGATGCCTCACACGCCCAGGAGCGCACCCACCGCGATTCCCTGCAGGCGCTGGCGGAGCTCACCGTGGCCTACATGCTGTCGGAGCCGGTGGCCGCGCGCGACCGCAAGTCCATGGGTTCGCTGGAAGGGTTTACCGAGCAGCTCAAGCCCGGCGACATGGGTGTGGCCACCACCGCGCTGCCCGACCCGGCGGCCTTTCTGGAGGCGGACGGAACCGTGTCGTCGGAGGGTTCGGGCCAGTCGTAGACCGGGCGCACAATGCGCCCATGTCACAGCACGAAGAAGGCGCGCCGCACCCCCCAGAGTTGGCTCCGGCAACCCGGGAGCTTCCATGCGGCTCGGATCTGCCTTACCGCCTGCTGTTCGAAGCCCACCCGCAGCCCATGTGGGTGTTCGACCAGGTCAGCAAACGCATGCTGGCCGTCAATGCAGCGGCGGTTGCGCGTTATGGCTACTCGCGCGAGGCGTTCCTGCAACTCACCATCATGGACATCCGGCGCACGCTGCAGGGCGAGCGTGTGACGGCAGCACAGATCGACCAGGACGCCATCGGGTCGGACGGCCTTCGGCCGACCACCCGCTGGAAGCATGTGTTGCAGGACGGGGGACTGATCGATGTCGACATCACCTCCAGCGACCTGCAGTGGGAGGGGCGGCCGGCCCGTCTGGTGGTGGTGAACGAGGTGAGCGAGCATGCCGCCTTGCAGCGGCTGACCGAACAAGCCTTGCGCGAATCCAGCGAAGCCAGAGAGCTGCTCAACCACGTGATTGACCGGGTGAGCGACGCGATCTTTGCGCTCGACAAGGACATGCGTTTTACCTACCTCAATGAGCCTGCCTTGCGTCTGCTCCAGCGTGACCGGGTTGAACAGCTGATCGGTCGATACATCTGGGACGAGTACGAGCTGGAGCATGCACAGGCTTTTCACCGCGCCTACGACAAGGCATTGCGGACACAGCAAGCGGACGTCTTCGAGGCGTTCTATGCGCCCTGGGGCAGGTGGTTTGAAGGACGCGTTTTCCCTTCGCCGGAAGGGATCTCGATCTTCTGCAACGACATCACCGAGCGCAAGCTGTTCGAGCAGCTGCTGCTGGACCGCGAGCGTGATTTCCGCCTGCTGGCCGAGCAGTCGCCGGCGTTGATCTACCGCGCGAGCCTGGAGCCGCCGTACCGCTCGCTGTACGTCAGTCCGTCTGTTCGCATCCTGGGCTACACAGTGAGCGATTGGATGGCCGATCCACTGGCGTGGACCAAAGCGCTCCATCCCGACGACTGCCAACGCGCGGTGGCGGCGTTGTCCAACCCCTACGAGGACGGCGTCGACCACGAAATTCAGTACCGCTTGCGCGACGCACATGGTCAATGGCGGCATTTTCGCGATCGATCGCGGCGCATCAGCCCGCCCGACGGCAGTCCTGCCTATGTGCAAGGCATCGCGGTCGACGTGACCGATCTGGTGGAGAGCGAGCAGGCCCTGCGGGTCAGCGAAGCCAGCCTGCGGCAAAGCGAACTGCGCTATCGCCTGGCGGCGGCCGGGGGGCAGGTTTGGGACTGGGACATCACGCGCGACCAGCTCAACTTCAGCCCCGATTTCTGGGAGCAGCTCGGCTTTGAGCCGGTGCCTGCCGAGCACTACCGCATCCGCCTGGGTGCCATGATCCATCCAGACGATGTGGCCCTGCATCAGAGCGCCATGCGCCGCCACCTCAAGAAGCGCAAGCCGTTTGACATGGAGGTGCGTGTGCTCGATGCCCATGGCGCATGGCGCTGGCTTCACATTCAGGGGCAGGCGCAGTGGGACGACACCGGGCGCGCCATTTTCATGGCCGGCACCACCAACGACATAACCCCGCGCAAGAAGGCCGAAGCCGCGTTGCGCGAATCGGAGGCCTATCGGCGCAACCTGTTCGAGCAACTGGCCGATGGTGTGCTGCTGATCGATCGCCACAACCGCATCCTCGAAGCCAACTCGCAGGCGATGAACATGCTCGGTTACCCGGGGGAACACCTGTTCAAAATGCCGCTGCACGCCTTGCTGGCCGAGGAGAGCCCACCCTCGCCGCTCGACTCGCTGCGGGACGATTCGTCCCAGCCGGGGCCGTTGACGGAGTGGAACATCGTGCGCCGCGACGGCACGCGGTTGCTGGTGGAGGTGAGCACCCGCGCACTGGATGCCGAGCGTTACGTTGCGGTGCTGCGCGACATCGCCGACCGCCGCGCGGCAGAGACCGCGTTGCTCACCTACCAGATAGAACTCTCCGAGCTCAACCAGCGGCTCATGCAGCAGGAGCGGAGCACCACCCAGCGCGTGGCCCAGGCGCTGCACGACAACCTCGGTCAGTCGCTGGCGGTGGCGCGCCTGCACCTGGAGGCCTTGCTGGTCACCGCGGGCGACACCCTGCCGCCGGCGCTGGCCGCGCAGTGCCAGCACCTCGCCCGGGTGTTGGCGCAAGCGGTGTTGGACGTGCGGCAAGTGCTGGCCGACCTGCGCCCGCCCTTGCTCGAAGAGCTGGGTCTGGCGGCCGCGCTGGACAACGAGACAAGGGGGATGCCACGGGCGATGGGGGCCGATGTGCTGCTGGAAGTGGCCGACGGTTTGCAACGCCAACGCTGGCCCGGCGACGTGGAGTACAGCGCTTTCATGGTGGTGCGCGAAGCCATCGCCAACGCCCGCCTGCACGCCAACGCTTCGCTGATCCGGGTGTTGCTGGACGGTGATGAGCGCCGGCTCGATGTGGAGGTGATCGACGACGGCGCGGGCATGCCACCCGACATGCGGCAGGGCCGCCCGGGGCACCTGGGCGTGGTGGGCATGCGCGAGCGGGCCATTTCGGTGGGCGCGCGTTTTGCCATCACCGCCGAGCCTGGCGGCGGCACGCGGGTGCACCTGAGCTGGCAGGGGTAGGGACCGTGAGCAACCTCTATTTGTTGGACGATCACACCCTGCTGCGCGACGGCTTGCGCGCGGTGCTGCAGGCCGCGGGCCACCGCGTGGTGGGCGAGTCCGCAGACCCGACACAGGCCATGGCCGATCTGCGGGACCTCGGCCCGGTGGTGGCGCTGCTCGATCTGCACCTGGGCCAGCGCTCGGGTTTTGAACTTTTGACCGAATTGCAGCGTCGGCCGCTGGAGGTGCGTGCCATCGTGCTCACCATGTCGGCCCAGCCCCGCCATGTGGCCGAGGCGTTGCGCCTGGGTGCCATGGGCTATGTGCTCAAGGGTTCGCCCGCCTCGGCGCTGCTGGCGGCGATTGCCTCGGTCAGCAAGGGCCAGCGCTACCTGGGGCCCGATGTGGCCGAACTGGCGGTGCAAGGCCTGACCGCGCCCGGCGACGGGGCGCTGGACACGCTGTCGGTGCGCGAGCGCCAGATCGTGCTGATGGTGGTGCAGGGGCAGTCGAGCACGGAGATCGGGCGCGCCCTGCACCTCTCGCCCAAAACGGTCGATTCCTACCGCAGCCGCATCATGGGCAAGCTGGCCACGCCCGATGTGCCCGCGCTCGTGCGGTTTGCCATCCGAAACGGCCTGATCGACGCCGACAACACCTGATTCGTGGTGCCACCACCACGGTGCTGGGTGCGTTGGCGAACACAACAGCGCTGGCAACACGGACCACCCACAGGCCGCATCAAGAACTCCCCACAGACCCTGCGCTGCGCTTTTTCTACAGTGGGTCACGGTTGTTGATCAGGCGGCTCGCCGAGCCCGGACAGCTGTTCATGAGTTCCCCATGCCCGTCGCCAGGTCCGCCCATCAACCCGCTCCGAGCGCCTCGGACGCGCCGGCGTGCCATGTCCTGCTGGTGGTGCAAGACCCGGCGCGCCACAGCGTGATGGAGCGGTGCGTGCGCAAGAACCTGCCGGGTTGCCACATGGACGTGGTCACCTCGTACTTCGACGCCATGGCCCGGGCCACCCGCATGGAAACCCATTTGCTGGTGCTCGACTTGTCCCTGGACAGCGTGCTGGTGCCTGCGCTCAAGCGTTTTCTGGCGCGCGCTGCACCGCAGGCGCTGGTCCATGTGTTTGACGACTCGCAAGACAACGCACCCGGTGCCGGCACCGGTTGCCACCGCCCCTCCATCGTTCAACTGAAGCAGGCGTTTGCGGCCTTGACCGCCAGCCCTGTCCCACCCCACTGAGCCACTGCCATGCAACCCGCCCCCCTGACCCCGGAAGAACCCCTGCGCCTGGCCACCCTGGACTCGCTGGGCGTGCTCGACACGCCCACCGATCCCGTGCTGGACGGCATCGTTCGAGCCGCTGCCCACCTGACCGGCTGTCCGGTCTCGCTGGTGAGCCTGGTGGATGCCCGGCGCCAGTGGTTCAAGGCGCGCCACGGTCTGCAAGCGCAACAGACCCCGCGCGAACTGGCGTTTTGCGCCCACGCCATCCTGCAGACCGAGCTGTTCGAGGTGGCCGACGCCCGGCTGGACGCCCGGTTTGCCGACAACCCGCTGGTGATCGGCGAGCCCCGTGTCATCTTCTATGCGGGGGTCCCGCTGTCGGTGGACGGGCACGCGATGGGCACGCTGTGTGCCATCAACCACCGGCCCCACCAGCTCACGGAGGAACAGCGCCAGTTGTTGAAAGGCCTGGCACGCGTGGTCGAGCACTGGTTGCAAACCCGGTCGGTTCACCAGCAGCTTCAGCGCGCCGACGCCGATCGCCGCAACCTGTTCGACCAGATGGGCGACGGCATCCTGCTGCTGGACCGCAACCACCGGGTGATCGAGGTCAATCGGGCGACCGCGCGCATGCTGAGCCACAGCACCGACGAACTGCGGCAGATGCAACTGCGCGACCTGCTGCCCGCCAGCGAACACAACCGGCTCACGCGCACCGCGCTGCGCGTGCTCAAGGGCGGTGAGCAGCTCGCCGACTGGCGGGTGCTGCGCCGCGATGGCAGCACCTTCATGGCCGAGGTCAGCATCCGCATGGTGGACGAACACCGTTTCGTGGTGGCCATGCGCGACATCACGCAGCGCCACGCGCAAGAGCAAGAGGTGCGCCTGCTCTCCATGGCCGTGGAGCAAAGCGTGCAGAGCATCGTGATCACCGACCTGACTGGCAACATCGAATACGTCAACGCGGCGACGTTGGCCAGTTCGGGCTACACCATGCAGGAACTGCTCGGTCGCAATCCCCGCCTGTTGCAGTCGGGCAAGACGCCCCGCGAGACCTTCGACCGGATGTGGCAACAGCTCTCGGCCGGTCAGCCCTGGCGCGGCCTGCTCTTCAACCGCCGCAAGAACGGCGAGGAATACGCTGAAGCGGCAACCATCACGCCGATTCGCGACGGCCAGGGCCGCGTGACCCAGTACATGGCCCTGATGTTGGACGTGACCGAACGGCGGCGCCTGGCCGATGAGCTCGAACAACACCAGCACCACCTGGAACATCTGGTGGAGCAGCGCACGGTGGCGCTGGTGGAAGCGCGCCGCGCGGCCGAGGCCGCCAGCGAGGCCAAGAGCGCGTTTCTCGCCACCATGAGCCACGAGATCCGCACGCCCATGAACGGCGTGGTCGGCAGCCTCGATTTGCTGCAGCGCTCGGCGCTGTCGGCCTACCAGCGCGACCTGGCCGACACCGTCAGCGAATCGGCGCTGGCGCTGCTGACCATCATTGACGACATCCTGGACTTCTCCAAGATTGAAGCGGGGCAGCTCAAACTGCAGAGCGAAGCGGTCTGCCTGGTGCGGCTCACCGACAGCGTGTGCGATGCCCTGCGTGTCACGGCCACATCGAGCTCGGTCGATCTGCAAGTCGACGTGGCCCCCGACGTGCCGGAATGGATCCTGAGCGACGGCGGGCGGCTGCGTCAGATCCTGAACAACCTGCTGGGCAACGCCATCAAGTTCTCCGCGGGCACCGGCCGGGCCGGGCGGGTGGCCTTGCGGGTGGAGGTCTGCGGTCCCGGGTTGCCCGGGTACCTCCAGTTGAAGGTGGTCGACAACGGCATCGGCATGGCGCCCGAGGCCATGCAGCGCGTTTTCCAGCCCTTCGTGCAGGCAGAGAGCGCCACCACACGCCGTTTTGGCGGCACCGGGCTGGGCTTGTCGATCTGCAAGCGCCTCACCGGCCTGATGGGGGGATGGATCGAGGTCGACAGCGCGGTGGACACCGGCTCCACCTTCACCGTGACCCTGCCTTTGCAGCCCACGCAGGCGCCCAAGCGGCAGGACGACGACAGCCCCGTCACCGTGCTGCAAACCGGGCCCAGGTTCGCGCCCTCGGGTGGCCCGCTGGTGCTGGTGGCCGAAGACAACGCCATCAACCAGAAAGTGATCGGTCACCAGCTGGCCCTGCTGGGCGTGTCGGTGGAGATGGTGAGCGACGGACTTGAAGCGCTGGCGCAATGGCGTGCGGGCCGGGCCACGCAGCGTCACGCCATGCTGCTCACCGATCTGCACATGCCGGACATCGACGGCTACACGCTCGCCGCCACCATCCGCAGTGAGGAGCCGGCGGGTTCGCGTCTGCCGATCGTGGCCTTGTCGGCCAACGCGCTGAGCGGCGAGGTCGACCGCTGCCGCGCCGCCGGCATGGACGACTACCTGAGCAAACCGGTTCAGACCACCCAGTTGGGCGACATGATCAGACGCTGGTTGCCGTCGGACGATGCAAACACGTTGGCACCAATGGATGCACAGGACTGCGAAGAGCTGGATGTGCTCGAAGTGGATCTGGGCACCAACGCCTACGACGATCAGGCGCTGGCACGGCTGGTGGGCGACGACGCCGCGCTGCTGGCCGATTTCCGCCAGCGCTTCGTGCTCTCTGCGCTCAACACCATGGACGAGATGCGCCGCGCCGCCAGCAGCGGTGACATGGCTGCGCTGGCCGATCTGGCGCACCGCCTCAAGTCGTCCTGCCGCGTGATCGGCGCCGTGTCGCTGGCCGCGTGTTGCGACCGCATCGAGCGCGCTGGACCTGCGTGCAGCACCGCCCAGATGCACAGTCTCATGGCCCAGATGGAAGACGCGCTCGCCCACGTGATGACCCACTTGTCGGGCCACGAAGGCACACAGCGTTCCAACGCTTCCCCTTGAACCCGAACCTCCGAGTCTGAACATGAACCACAAAGAAGCCCGCATCCTCGTCGTTGGCGACAACGCCGTGGACGCAGAACAGGTCTGCAGCATGCTGCGCGACCGCTACCCCCATGTCGAAGCCACCACCGATGCGATGAAGTCCGACGCGGTGTTCGACCGCGTCAAGCCGCAGTTGCTGGTGCTGGGGTTCAAGTCGCTGGAAGCCTGCGAACGTTTCTACCTCGGCCTGTACCGGCGCAGCGAGGTGATCCAGTCGTTGTCGCACCGCACGCTGCTGTTGTGCGACAAGGAAAGCGTGCGGCGCGCCTTCGACCTCTGCATGCAGGAGGTGTTCGACGACTACGTGCTGTTTTGGCCGCTGGTGCACGACGCCAAGCGGCTGGCCATGTCGGCCCACTTGGCGCTGTGTGCGCTGGACCAGGAACAGGCGCTGGAACCGTTGTCCGAACTGGCCAACCTGGCGCGCCGTGCGGAAGCGCTGGAGGAGCAACTCGCGCAGCAGGTCAAGCTGGGGCGGGTGCATGCCCAGAACGCACAAACCACCGCCCGCCTGGCCCAGGCCTCGGTCAGCCGCGCCATGGGCGGTTTGTCGGAGCGCATTCTGGCTAACGGGCTGGACAACGCACTCACCGTGCGAGACGCCTCACGCGTGGAGCAGGCCTTCGGAAAATTGCAACGCGAGTCGGTGATCCCCACGCTGGAACACGTGGTTCAGGCCGCCCAACCCGTGCAGGCTTGGGTGGATACCATCACCAGCGAACTGGCCGAACCGCTGAAGGCCACGCGCGACATGGTCCACCGCGCCAAGGTGAGCCGCCCGCAGTTGCTGGTGGTGGACGACGACGAGTTCATGCGCCGACTGCTCAAGCAGGTGCTCACCAGCGCGCATTACGACGTTGAGGCCGTGGGCACCGCGGTGGACGCCCAGCTGTTCCTCACCACCAACCGGCCCGAGCTGATCCTGATGGACTTCCTGTTGCCGGACTCCAACGGCATCCTGCTCACGCGCGAGCTCAAGGCCGGCCAGTTCAACGTGGACATCCCGGTGATCATGCTCACCGGCCAGACCGAAAAGCAGGTGATTGTGGAGAGCCGCAAGGCGGGGGCCGTGGACTTCGTGGCCAAGCCCTTCAACCGCGACATCTTGCTCAGGAAAGTTGCCCAGCACCTGGGCCGCTGAGGTCAATCAGGTGCATCAGGCGCGTTGGGCTTCCTCGCGCCACAGCGGCCACAAAGCCCACAGCCCCAGCGCCGGCCCGATGGCCAGCCAGGGCAGCAGCGTGCCCAGCGCCACCGTCTCGGCCAGCGACACAAACAGCAGGATGCTCACGATGGAGATCGCAAAGCCGATGCTGTTGGTGAGCGTGAGCACGCTGCCCACCGCCTGCGGCGGTGCGTTGCGCGCGGTGAGCGTGGAGAACTGCGGCGAGTCGCCTGAGACCGTGATGCCCCAGAGCACCAGCCAGGCGTAGAACAAGGCGTCGCTGGCGTCGATCATCACGACCGCGGCGAGGCAACACAGGCCGCTCACCGCCAGCTGCGTGCCCGCCACGCGCGCACTGCCCCAGCGCTGCGCGACCCAGCCACCGCCGGCGCAACCCACCACCCCCGCGCCGAGCACACAGAACGCGGCCCATGACAACGCGGTGCCCTGCAGCCGCGTGGCCAGCACCAGCGG
>JAJNQE010000035.1 GCA_021154985.1 Hydrogenophaga sp. | reverse complement strand
CCCCAACCCTCCCCCAGCGGGGGAGGGAGCCAAGCAGTCGACATGCCCATGAACGTGCTGCTGGGCAAACCGCCCAAGATGCACCGCGACGTGAAAACGGTGGCGCGCACACCGGCGCCGTTGGACCTCACCGGCGTAGACCTGCAAAAAGCCGTGATCGACGTGCTGAGCCACCCCACTGTGGCGTCCAAGCGTTTTCTCATCACCATCGGCGACCGCACCGTGGGTGGGTTGAGCCACCGTGACCAGATGGTCGGCCCCTGGCAGGTGCCGGTGGCCGACTGCGCCGTGACCCTGGCCGACTTCAAGGGCTTCGCGGGCGAGGCCATGAGCATGGGCGAGCGCACGCCGCTGGCCGCGCTCGACGCCGCCGCCTCCGGCCGCATGGCGGTGGCCGAAGCCATCACCAACCTGCTGGCTGCGCCCATCGAACTTCCACGCGTGAAGCTCTCCGCCAACTGGATGGCTGCCTGCGGCGAACCCGGCGAAGACGCTGCCTTGTACGAGACGGTGAAGGCCGTTGGCATGGAACTCTGCCCCGCGCTGGGTATTTCAATTCCCGTGGGCAAGGACAGCCTGTCCATGCGCACGCAGTGGAAAGAGGGCACCGACACGAAAAAGGTGACCTCGCCGGTGAGCCTGATCGTGAGCGCTTTCGCCACGCTCGCCGACGTGCGCGGCACGCTCACGCCGCAGCTGAACAACGCGCTGGACGACACCACGCTGGTGCTGATCGATCTGGGCAAAGGCCGCCACCGCATGGGCGGCAGCGTGCTGGCCCAGGTGCTGGGGCAGGGCGGTGGCGAGGTGCCCGATCTGGACGACGCACAAGACCTCGTCAACCTGGTGAACGCCGTGAACGCGCTGCGCGCCGAGGGCAAGGTCCTGGCCTATCACGACCGCAGCGACGGTGGCCTGCTGGCCGCCGCGGCCGAGATGGCCTTTGCCGGCCACGTGGGCGTGTCGCTCAACGTGGACCTGCTGGTGACCGAGGGCGACGGCATCAGCGACAGCCGTGCCGAGATGGGCGACGCCAAAAACTGGGCGGGTCAGGTGAGTGCGCGGCGCGAAGAGCTCACGCTCAAGGCGCTGTTCAGCGAAGAACTGGGCGTGCTGCTGCAGGTGGCGACCTCCGACCGCAACGCCGTGATGCAGACCTTGCGCGAGCACGGCCTGAGCAAACACAGCCACTTTGTCGGCAAGACCCGGCCCGCGACTTCCAGCATGGAGGTGGGCAAAGGCCAGTTGCAGGTCTGGCGCGACACCAAGGCCGTGTTCTCGGCCAGCCTGTTTGATTTGCACCAGGTCTGGGACAGCGTGAGCTGGAAGATCAACCAGCAGCGCGACAACCCGGCCTGTGCCGATGCCGAACATGCGGCCGCCGGCCAGCCCGATGACCCCGGTCTGCACACGAGGCTGACCTTCGACCCGACCAACAACATCGCCGCGCCGTTCCTCAACCTCGCCAGGCCCCGGGTCGCGATCCTGCGCGAGCAGGGCGTGAACTCCCACGTGGAGATGGCCTACGCCTTCACCCAGGCCGGCTTCGAAGCGTTTGACGTGCACATGACCGACCTGCAGACCGGCCGCGCGAAGCTGGCCGATTTCAAGGGCGTTGTGGCCTGCGGCGGCTTCAGCTACGGCGACACGCTGGGTGCCGGCATCGGCTGGGCGCGCAGCATCACCTTCAACGAGGCGCTCTCCGCCCAGTTCCAGGCGTTCTTTGCCCGAGGCGACACCTTCGGTCTGGGCGTGTGCAACGGTTGCCAGATGTTTGCCGAGCTGGCCGACATCATCCCCGGCGCCGAGGCCTGGCCGCGCTTCACCACCAACCAAAGCGAGCGTTTCGAGGCACGCCTCTCGATGGTGGAGGTGCTCGACTCGCCCAGCCTGTTCTTGGCCGGCATGGCGGGCAGCCGGTTGCCGATCGCGGTGGCGCATGGCGAGGGCTATGCCAACTTCCACCACCGGGGCGACGCCAGCAAGGCGATCGCGGCGATGCGCTTCACCGACAACACGGGTACGGCCACCGAGGCCTACCCGTTCAACCCCAACGGCAGCCCGGGTGGCCTGACCGCAGTGACCACCGCAGACGGCCGCTTCACGGCCATGATGCCGCACCCCGAGCGCGTGTTCCGCAACATCCAGATGAGCTGGACCGACCAGGACCCGGCCGCGCACAGCGCCTGGATGCAGCTCTGGCACAACGCGCGCAAGTGGGTGGGGTGAGATGGCGCGCACGCTCGCATTGGACGCGGCGACGGTTGAGGCCTATGCGGCGGACGGTGCGGTGGTGCTGCGCGGGGTGTTCAATACAGACGATCTGGCCCGGCTCGAACGCGGCATCGAACACAACCTCGCCCACCTGAGCCCGCTCGCCCTGGTGGCCAGCGAGCCCGACGACCCGGGCCGGTTCGTCGAAGACTTCTGCACCTGGCAGGACAACCCGGCCTACCAGCAGATCCTGTGCGACTCGGCCCTGCCGCACATCGCCTCTCAGCTCATGCAGAGCCGGACCGCGCGGCTCTACCACGACCACCTGCTGGTGAAGGAGCCCGGCACACGCCAGCCCACGCCCTGGCACCAGGACCAGCCTTACTACAACGTGAGTGGCCGGCAGAACGTGAGCTTCTGGATCCCGGTGGACCCGGTGCCGCTGGCGAGCACGCTGCGCTTCGTGGCCGGCTCGCACGCCGGCACCTGGTACATGCCGCGCACCTTCCGCGACCAGCAGGCCACGTGGTTTCCTGAAGGCACGCTGGCCGAGTTGCCCGCGATCGATGCCGAACCCGCGCGCCACCGGCAACTGGCCTGGGCGCTGGAGCCCGGCGACTGCGTGGCCTTTCACATGCTCAGCCTGCACGCGTCCAGCGGCGTTGGCCCGGGGCAGCGGCGGCGCGTGTTCTCCGCGCGCTACCTGGGCGACGATGCCCGCCATGCGCCGCGACCTTGGCGCACCTCACCCCCGTTTCCCGGCCTGACCGAGCGCATGGCCGATGGCGCCGTGCTCGACGACCCGCTGTTCCCCTGTGTCTGGCCCACGGCCTGACATTCCCCACACCTCAGGAACCCCACCATGGCCGGATCCAGTCTGCTTCTGCTCATCGACGACATCGCCGCCATCCTCGACGATGTGGCGGTGATGACCAAGGTGGCCGCACGCCAAGGCGTGGCCGCGGCCGATGACGTGGCGGTGATGACCAAACTCGCCGTGAAAAAGACGGCGGGTGTGCTGGGTGACGATCTCGCGCTCAACGCGCAACAAGTCACCGGCGTGAAGGCCGATCGCGAGCTGCCGGTGGTGTGGGCGGTGGCCAAGGGGTCGATGATCAACAAGGCCATCCTGGTGCCGGCGGCGCTGCTCATCAGCGTGGTCGCGCCCTGGGCCATCACGCCGCTGCTGATGCTGGGCGGCCTGTTCCTGTGCTACGAGGGCGTCGAAAAACTCGTACACGCGTTCGGCGCGCACAAGGCCGAAGACGCGGCCGAACACGCCCGGCTGCGGGAGGCGGTGGCCGACAAAACCGTGGACCTGGTGGCGTTCGAGAAAGAGAAGATCAAGGGCGCCGTGCGCACCGATTTCATTCTCTCGGCCGAGATCATCGTGATCAGCCTGGGCACGGTGGCTGCGGCCAGCATGGGCCAGCGCGTGGCCGTGCTGGTGGGCATTTCGCTGCTCATGACCGTGGGCGTGTACGGCCTGGTGGCCGGCATCGTCAAGCTCGACGACCTGGGCCTCCATCTCAACCAGCAGGCGGCCCGCTGGAAGCAGGCGATCGGTCGCGGCATTCTGGCCGCAGCGCCCTGGCTCATGAAGACCCTCTCGGTGGTCGGCACCGCCGCCATGTTCCTGGTGGGCGGCGGCATTCTGGTGCACGGCGTGCCGGCGGTGGGCCACGGCATCGAAGATTTCGCCGCCGGCCTGGGCTGGGTGGCGCCCGTGGTGACCAACCTGGCCGGTGCGCTGGTGGGCGTGGTGGCGGGTGCGGTGGTGCTGCTGTTGGTGGGTTTCATTGGCCGGCTGCGCGGCAAGAAGCCCCAGCCCGCCTGAGGCGGCGTTCCCCCGTGTGGGGATGGCACCCGCCGGGGCAGCGTCCTAGAATGGTCCGGCTGGCCCCGAGCGCAGAGGGGCCCCATGCCGGACACCGCACCGCCTTGCGGTGAAAACCTGAGGTCTTCGCCACATGGACGGGATCTTCATCAGCTACCGCAGGGACGACTCGGCCGGCTACGCCGGCCGGCTGTACGACCGGCTCGCGGCCCATTTCGGCGCCGACCAGGTGTTCATGGACGTGGCGGGCATCGAGTTGGGCACCGATTTCGTCACCGCGATCGAGCAGGCGGTCGGCTCCTGCAAGGTGCTGATCGTTGTGATCGGTGACGAATGGCTCAGCACCACCGACGCCGCTGGCCGCCGGCGGCTCGACGACCCGCACGACTTTGTGCGCCTGGAAACGGGCGTGGCGCTGGCGCGCGAAATCCGCGTGGTGCCGGTGCTCGTGGGCGGCGCGCTCATGCCGCGTGGTGAAGAGCTGCCGGCCGATCTCAAGGCGCTTGCGCGGCGCCAGGCCATCGAGATCAGCCACAAGCAATGGGAAGCGTCCACGCGCGAGCTCATCGCTGCGCTCAACACCATGCTGGGCAAAAAGTCCGACGCCGGCATCACCGAGCCCGGCGCTGTGGCCGACGGGCCTCGTGAAACGCAGGCGCTGGTCGGCTCCGCCCCTCCACCCGCCGTGGCATCCGCCCCGGGCGCTGCGCGGCTGCTCTGGATGGGCCTGGGCGCCGGCGTGCTCGGGCTGGGCCTGTGGGCCATGTGGCCCGGCGGGGACGATGCCACGCCGGAGCTGGCGTCCACCACCATGCTCACCGCCGGGGCACCCAAAGCGCCCACCACGCCCGAGGCACCGGTGGTGGTGGGCGCCGCACCAGTCCCCGCTCCGGCGGCTGCACCCGCCCCGGTGGCGGCCGCTCCCGCCAGGCCCGCCGCCGTGGCGACCGCGCCCACCGTGTCGACCCCGGTTGAATCGGCCACTGTGGCCGCCACATCGAACCGACCGCGCCCCACGACCGCTGCGATCACAGCAGCCCCGCTCACCACGGCGCGCCCCTCCGCGCAGATCGCGGCGGCGCGGCCCGCCGTTGTCGCGCCTGCCGCCCCGGCTGCAGTGGCCGCCATCCCCGAACGCTCGCCCGATGTGGCGAGCACGGTCAACGCCGCTTTGCCCCGCCCGGGCGAGAGCTGGACCTACCGCACCAGCGGGAAATGGCCCACCAGCCCGAAGCGCGACATCGTGATTTCGGTGCAGTCCGTGCGCGACGGGCTGGTGACCGACGCGCTGCGCGCCGACGCCGAGGCGCGCATCGTGGGCGACTCGCGCCGGGCCATCGGAAGCCGCCCCGCCTTCCTGAAATGGGACCAGATCGGCCTGGAGTACAGCCCCTACCTGGGCGCTTTCCGTGATCTGGGCACGCTGGGTTCGCTGAGTGACTTCCCGACCCCGGATGTGGACAACTGGGGCCAGTGGTACTCGCAGGCCAAGGTGCTGGGACGCGAGACGGTGAACGTGCCCGGTGGCAGCTTTGATGCGTTCAAGGTCGAGGTCTGGAGCAGCCGCAGCGCGACCGGCGGCGCCACGCTGGCCTCCATCGAGCCGGTGCGCATGCATTACCTGGTCTGGTACGCACCCGAGGTCAAGCGCTACGTGAAGATGCAGCGGCGGGTGATCAGCGCGAACAGCCGCGAAATCGAAAAAGACCTGTTCGAGCTGGTGGCGCACCGGTGATCGCAGCGCCGGGCAGAATGGCCGGCATTCCCATTGCCACCGGAGCCCACCCGTGACCATCAGCACACCCTCTCAATCCACCTCATTGGTGCTGGTGCACGGCGCCTGGCACGGGGCCTGGTGCTGGAGCCGCGTGCTGCCGCTGTTGCGCAACGCGGGGGTGGACAGCCACGCGGTGACGCTGACCGGGGTGGGCGAGCGCGCCCATTTGTTGGCGCCCGGCATCGATCTGCACACGCACATTCAGGACGTGGTGGGTCTGATCGAAGCCGAAGAACTGCAGCATGTGGTGCTGGTGGGCCACAGCTATGCGGGCATGGTGATCACCGGCGTGGCCGACCGGCTGCAGGCCGAGCGCCCCGGGTTGCTGAGGCATCTGGTGTACCTGGACGCCGCGCTGCCATCCCCCGGCGACAGCTGGAGCAGCCACCATTCAGCGGAGACGAAACAGGCGCGGATCGCGGCTTCCGAGGCCAGCGGCGGTTTGAGTTTCCCGCCGCCCGACGCCAGCCTGTTCGGTCTGAGCGGCACTGATCGCGACTGGGTCAACCGGCGCCAGACCCCCCAGCCCTTCAAGCTCTACCAGCAGCCGCTGGCGTTCGACGCCGAGCGGGTGGCGGCTGTGCCGCGCACCTTCATCGATTGCACCCAGCCGGCGCTGGCCACCATTGCGCCATCGCGCGTGCGGGTGCGCAGCGAGCCCGGCTGGAACGTGGTGGAGATGGCCACCGGCCACGACCCCATGGTGAGCGAACCCGCAGCGCTCGGCCGAATCCTGTTGGCCATTCACGGACAGGCCAGCGCCTGACGCCTGCATGACCGAGCCGATGTCACAGCGCCTGGACCGCATCGACCAGCTGCGCTCCGCCGCCATGCTCTGGATGACGGCGTACCACTTCTGCTTCGACCTCAACTTCTTCCGCCTGATCCGCGAAGACTTCTACCGAGACCCGTTCTGGACCTGGCAACGCACCGCCATCGTGAGCCTGTTTTTGTTCACCGCCGGCCTGTCGCAAGCGGTGGCCTTGCACCAAGGCCAGACCTGGGCTCGTTTCTGGCGCCGCTGGCTGCAGGTGGCCGGCGCGGCGCTGCTGGTCACGGCCGGCTCGGTGCTCGTGTTTCCCAACAGCTTCATCTACTTCGGTGTGTTGCATGGCATCGCGGTCATGCTCATCGTGGTTCGGCTGACCGCCGGGTGGGGCGCGTGGCTGTGGCTGTTGGGCGCGATGGCCATCGGCCTCAAGTTTGCAGCGCCGGCCTTGATCCACGCCGCTCCTGCGCTGGAGGTTCTCAACACGCCGTGGCTCAACTGGCTGGGCCTCATCAGCCGCAAGCCCGAGACCGAGGATTACGTGCCCCTGTTGCCCTGGCTGGGTGTCATGTGGTGGGGCGTGGCCGCCGGGCGTTGGGCCGTTCGAGAACGGCCGCAGTGGCTGGGCAGCCCGGTGCCCACCCGAGGCAGGCGCCGGACGCTGGTGTTCATGGGGCGCTGGAGCCTGAGCTATTACCTGCTGCACCAGCCGGTGTTGATGGCGCTGATCTGGCTGGGCATTCAGGTGTCCTGAAACGAGAAAAGCGCGGAAATCCGCGCTTTTCGTGAGGACGCGGTACCGCGTTATTCGATCTTGGCTTTCTCGCGCAAGGTCTTCTGGAATTCGGTGAGTTTTTGCTGCTGCATCTGCTGCGCGATCTGCGGCTTGATGTCTTCCAGTTTGGGCAGCTCGGCCTGGCGGATGTCGTCCACGCGGATGACGTGCCAGCCGAACTGGGTCTTCACCGGCACCTGCGTGGTCTGGCCTTTTTCCAGCTTGACCATGGCCTCGGAGAACTCGGGCACGTAGCTCGCCGCAGCCGCCCAGTCCAGGTCGCCACCGTTGGCGCCGGACCCCGGGTCTTTCGACTGCTTCTTGGCGATGTCTTCGAACTTGCCCTTGCCTTTGAGCGAGGCGATGATGGCCTTGGCTTCTTCTTCCTTCTCCACCAGGATGTGGCGGGCGCGGTACTCCTTGCCACCGTTGGCCGCCACGAACTTGTCGTACTCGGCCTGGATGTCGGCGTCGGTCACCGGGTTCTTGGCCTGGAAGTCGGCAAACAGCGCGCGGATCATGATGGTCTGGCGGGCCAGTTCGAGCTGGTTCTTGAACTCGTCGGTGGCGCCGATACCGCGCTTCTGCGCTTCCTGCATGAACACCTCGCGCAGCACCACCTCTTCCTTGAGCTGGGCGCGCACGGCGTCGTCCACCGGGCGACCGCTGGCGGCGATCTGCTGCGCCAGCACGTCCAGGCGGGCGGTGGGCACGGCCTTGCCGTTGACGATGGCCACGTTCTGCGCCAGCGCCCAGGGCGCTGC
>JAJNQE010000026.1 GCA_021154985.1 Hydrogenophaga sp. | reverse complement strand
TCGAAAACGCCACGGCTCCTGATTTTTTTGTTTTCCAACCATGACCGACATGAAACCGATCCAAGTGGGCCTCCTGGGCATAGGCACCGTAGGCAGTGGCACCTTCAATGTGCTCAAGCGCAACCAGGAAGAGATTCGCCGCCGCGCCGGTCGCGGCATTGAAATCACCATGGTGGCCGACCTGGATACCGCACGCGCGCAGGCCGTCGTGGGCGAGGGCGTGCAGGTGGTGAACGATGCGCGAGCCGTCATCGCCAATCCCGAGATCGACATCGTGATCGAACTCATCGGTGGCTATGGCATTGCCAAGGCGCTGGTGATGGAAGCCATCGCGGCGGGCAAGCATGTGGTGACGGCCAACAAGGCGCTGCTCGCCGTGCACGGCACCGAGATCTTTGCCGCCGCCTCGGCCAAGGGCGTGATGGTCGCTTTTGAGGCCGCCGTGGCCGGTGGCATTCCGATCATCAAGGCGCTGCGCGAAGGCCTCACGGCCAACAGCATCCAGTGGATCGCCGGCATCATCAACGGTACGACCAACTTCATCCTGTCCGAGATGCGCGACAAGGGCCTGGACTTCGACGTGGTGCTCAAGGAAGCGCAGCGCCTGGGTTACGCGGAAGCGGACCCGACGTTCGACATCGAAGGCGTGGATGCGGCGCACAAGGTCACGCTCATGAGCGCGATCGCGTTCGGCATTCCGGTGCAGTTCGACAAGGCCTATGTCGAAGGCATCACGCAGCTCGGCGCGACCGACATCAAATACGCCGAGCAGCTCGGCTACCGCATCAAATTGCTGGGCATCACCAAGCGCACAGCCAAGGGCATCGAGTTGCGCGTGCACCCGAGCCTTGTGCCGGCCAAGCGTCTGATTGCCAACGTCGAAGGTGCGATGAATGCGGTGGTGGTCAACGGCGACGCCGTGGGTAATACGCTGTACTACGGCAAGGGCGCGGGCAGCGAGCCCACCGCCAGCGCTGTGATCGCCGACCTGGTGGACATCACACGTCTGCACACCGCAGATCCGCACCACCGCGTGCCGCACCTGGCGTTCCAGCCCGACGCGATGAGCGATCTGCGCGTTTTGCCCATGAGCGAGGTCGTGACGAGTTATTACTTGCGCCTGCGGGTGGCCGACGAGGCCGGCGTGCTCGCCCGTGTGACCGGTTTGCTGGCCGACGCCGGCATCAGCATCGACGCGGTGCTGCAGCGCGAAGCCGATGAGGTGAGCGGCGAGGGCGGCACGTCCACCGACCTGATCATCCTCACCCACAACACCCGCGAGGGCACCATGAACGACGCCCTGGCGCAGTTGCAAAAGCTGCCCACGGTGCTCGCGCCCATCGTGCGCATCCGCAAGGAAGAGCTGAACTGATGTTGTACCTCTCCACGCGCGGCGACCCGGCGCGCAAGCACTTCTGCGAAATTCTGCTCGAGGGCCTGGCGCCTGACGGCGGCCTGTACCTGCCCGAGCGTTACCCGCAGGTGGACGCCGGCACGCTGGCGCGCTGGCGGCAGGTGTTCAACGGAGGTGCGCCCGGTGGCTACGCGGCGCTTGCGTTCGAAGTGCTCTCGCTCTACATCGACGACATTCCCCCGGCCCATCTGCGGGCGCTGTGCGCGAAGACCTACACCGAAGCGGTTTACGGCACACCACAGATCGTGCCGTTGAAGCAGCTGGAGTCCGGTTTCCACCTCGAAGCCCTGTCCAACGGTCCCACGCTGGCCTTCAAGGACATGGCGATGCAGTTGCTGGGCAACCTGTTCGAGTACGAACTGGCGCGCCGTGGTGAAGAACTCAACATCCTGGGCGCGACCTCGGGCGACACCGGCAGCGCGGCCGAGTACGCGATGTGTGGAAAAAAAGGCGTGCGCGTGTTCATGCTGAGCCCGCACGGCCGCATGAGCCCGTTCCAGCAGGCGCAGATGTTCAGCCTGATGGACCAGAACATCCACAACATCGCAATCGAAGGCGTGTTTGACGACTGCCAGGACATCGTCAAGAACGTCAGCAACGACCTCGATTTCAAGCGCCTGCACAAGATCGGCACGGTCAACTCGATCAACTGGGCGCGTTTGCTCGCCCAGGTCGTCTATTACTTCGCAGGCTACTTTCAAGCGACGAAACTCGACACCGAGCGGGTTTCGTTCACCGTGCCCAGCGGCAACTTCGGCAACGTCTGCGCGGGCCATGTGGCGCGGCAGATGGGCCTGCCGATCGATCGGTTGGTGGTGGCCACCAACGAAAACGATGTGCTCGACGAGTTCTTCCGCACCGGCGTCTACCGGGTGCGCGTCAGTGCAGACACGCACGAGACCTCCAGTCCGTCGATGGACATTTCCAAGGCGAGCAATTTCGAACGCTTCGTGTTCGACTTGCTGGGCCGCGACGGTGCGCGCGTCAAGGCGCTGTTTGGCGACGCGCTGGCGCGAGACGGCCGTTTTGACCTGAGCGCCGAGCCCGCCTTTGCCGACGCCGCCAGTCGCTACGGTTTCCGCAGCGGCAAGAGCACCCATCAGAACCGCCTCGACACGATCCGCGACGTGTTTCAACGCCACGGCGTGATGATCGACACCCACACCGCCGACGGCGTGAAGGTGGCACGAGAAAACCTCGATGCCGCCGTGCCCATGATCGTGCTGGAGACCGCGCTGCCGATCAAGTTTGCCGAGACCATCGTTGAAGCGCTCGGACAGCAGCCGCACCGTCCGCCCCAGTTCGAAGGCATCGAAGACCTGCCCAAACGTGTGCAGGTGATGCCCGCCGACACGGCCGCCGTGCAGGCGTTTGTGGCCGCGCACTGCGCCCGCGCATGAAGGTCGTCGGATTCGCCGGCTTCTCCGGTTCGGGCAAAACCACCCTGGTCGAGCAACTGATTCCGGCGCTCAAGCTGCGCGGCCAGCGCGTGTCTGTCGTGAAGCATGCGCACCACCGCTTCGACATCGACCACCCGGGCAAGGACACCTGGCGCCACCGCGAGGCCGGTGCATTCGAGGTGCTGGCCGCGTCGCCCAAACGGATGGTGCTCATGCGCGAACTCGAAGCCGTCACCGAACATTCGGTGCACGACCTGCTGGCCCAGTTGCAATCCGATGTGGACTGGGTGCTGGTGGAGGGCTTCAAGCAGAGCAACCTGCCCAAGGTCGAGGTCTGGCGGCAGACCCATGGCAAACCGCTTCGCTTTCCCGACGATCCACACATCGTGGCCGTGGCCACCGACAACCGCCACACCTTGCCGGTGCCTGCCCACTGCCCCGTGCTGGATTTGAACGGCGCCGACGACGTGGCTGCGTGGTTGGTCGACAATGCAGAGCGGTTCGAATACCGCACCCCGTTGAGCCCATGACCCCGTCCTCATCTCCCCAACACCGTGCGCCCTTGATGTCGCTGGACGAAGCGATGGCCAACGTGCTGGCGCGCGCCGTGCCCTTGCAGGCCATCGAGACCGTGGCCACGTTTGATGCCGATGGTCGCGTGCTGGCGCAAGACCTGGTGTCCGCGCTGCAGGTGCCCCCCAACGACAACTCGTCCATGGACGGCTACGCCCTGCGCGCGGCCGACGTCACCGAACCCGGCAAGGTGTTGCCGGTGACCCAGCGCATCGCCGCTGGCCACGCCGGCGAACCGCTGGAGCCCGGCACCTGTGCGCGCATCTTCACCGGCGCGCCCATGCCCGCCGGGGCCGACGCTGTGGTGATGCAGGAAGACACGGCCGATGTGGGTGGCAACATCCACGGCGTGCACATCCAGGTGATGCCCCAGCCAGGTCAGTGGGTGCGGCGCGCGGGCGAAGACGTGACGCGCGGTGCCGTGGTGCTCGCCCGGGGCGAGCGCCTGTCTCCCGCCAGCCTGGGACTGGCCGCCAGCCTGGGCCTCGCCCATCTGAATGTGGTGGCGCGCCCGCGCGTGGCACTGTTTTCCACCGGCGACGAACTCGTGATGCCCGGCGAGGTGCCGCCCGAGGCCATGAAGCCCGGCGCCATCTACAACTCCAACCGCTTTTTCCTGCGCGCGTTGCTGCGCCGCCTGGGCTGCGAGGTGAGCGATCTGGGCATCGTGCCCGACCGTCGCGAGGCCACGCTGGCCGCGCTCAAGACAGCTGCCGACCACCACGACCTCATCCTCACCAGCGGTGGCGTGTCGGTGGGCGAAGAAGACCACATCAAACCCGCTGTGCAGCAACTTGGCAGCCTGGACCTCTGGCAGATCGCCATGAAGCCGGGCAAGCCGTTCGCCTGCGGCACCGTGAAACGCGATGCGGGCGCTGGCCCTGCTGCGGGTCAGGTTTGCCATTTCATCGGCCTGCCCGGCAACCCGGTGTCCAGCTTCGTCACCTTTCTGCTGCTGGTACGGCCTTTCCTGCTGCGCTTGCAAGGTGTTGAACCCGCGGCGTTGAAAACCACCACGCTCCCCGCACATTTCACCCTGAACAAGGCCGACAAGCGCCGCGAATTCCTGCGCGTGCGCCGCAACGCTGCGGGCGGGCTGGATCTGTTTCCCAACCAGAGCTCGGGTGTGCTCACCTCGGCGGTGTGGGGCGATGGTCTGGTCGACAACCCGGCCGGCAGCACCATCCAGCGTGGCGACCTGGTGTCCTTCATTTCTTTTGCCGACTTGCTCGCATGAAAGTTCAACTGCGCTATTTCGCCTCCATCCGGGAGGCCCTGGGCACCGGCAGCGAGTCCATTGACACGCAGGCCGGCACGCTGGCCGCCTTGAGGGCCGAGCTGGTGGCGCGCGGTGGTGCTTACGCCGATGCGCTCGCGCCCGGGCGTTCGGTGCGCGTGGCGCTCAACCAGACGATGAGCCATGAGACGGCGGCGCTCACCGAGGGCGCCGAGGTGGGCTTCTTTCCCCCTGTCACCGGTGGTTGAGATGCAGCCCCGCGTCAGCATCCAGACCGAAGACTTCGACCTCAGCACCGAGGTTGCGCGTCTGCGCGAAACCGAAAAGGGCATTGGGGCGGTGTGTTCCTTCATCGGCACGGTGAGAGACCGCAACGACGGCCAGAGCGTGAGCACGATGGAGCTGGAGCACTACCCCGGCATGACCGAGAAGTCCATCGAAGCCATGATCGACGAGGCGCACCAGCGCTTCGACATCTTCGGCGCCCGCGTGATCCACCGTGTGGGGCTGCTGCAGCCGCTGGATCAGATCGTGCTGGTGGCCGTGAGTTCGGCGCACCGCGGTCAGAGCTTCCAGGCCTGCGAATTCCTCATGGACTACCTGAAGACCCAGGCGCCGTTCTGGAAGAAAGAGCAGACGCCCGAGGGCGCGCGCTGGGTCGACGCCCGCGTGAGCGACGACGCGGCACTGGCGCGCTGGGGCATTGCCGCCACCAACAGCTGAGCCGCCAGCAGCGTGACCATGCTCACCGCTGCCGACATTGATGCCATCGAGCGAGCCACGCTGCAGGCGGTGGCGCCGGAGGTGGTGGAAACCATGGACGGCTGGCTGCTCCCCATGGACCACGGCACCGTGGGCCGGGCCCGCAGCGCCGTGCCGCTGCACCACGGCGGGCACAGCGTCGACCTGTTGCCCGCCATCCTGGCGCGCTACGCCGCACGCGGGTTCGAGCCACGCTTTCGGTTGCCCGATCTGCCGACTTTTCAACCCTGGTTTGATGCGCTGGCACAGCGCGGCTGGCGGCGTGAACAGCCCACCCTGACCATGACCGGCGATGTCCAGCGTCTGCTGGCCTTGCCGTCCGGACCAGCCGCAGAACTGGACAGCGCGCCCGATGCCGGCTGGATGGCCATGTTCCTGGGCGAGGGCCTGGACCCCACCGATGGCGCCAGCCGCTCGCGCTCGCTCGGCCGCGCCACCGGCACGCTGTTCGCGTCGGTGCGGGAGGGTGGTCACACCGTGGCCTGCGGCGCAGCGTCGTTTGGCCATGGCTGGCTGGGCGTGCACGGCATGCGCACGGCGGCCGCCCGGCGCGGCCAGGGTCTGGCTGGGCGTGTTCTGCACGCCATGGCGGCCGAGGCAGCGCGCCGCGGACTGGCCGGCGTGTTTCTGCAAGTGGATGCCGGCAACCTGCCTGCGCTGGCCTTGTACCGCCGCGCAGGGCTCAGCGTGGCCTGGCCCTACGCGTACTGGCGCCCCCCGCTGCGGGGTTGATCTGCGTCAAACCGGCGCGTCGCCGGTGGGCGCACGCTGCCTGTAAGGCTTGAAAAACGAGGCGGCAGCGCCACCTGTCCCACCATTCAGATCACCCGGAGAGCCCTTTCATGCGACTCGACAAACTCACCACCAAGTTCCAGGAAGCCCTGGGCGAAGCCCAGACGCTGGCGCTCGGCGCCGACCACGCTTACATCGAACCGGCCCACCTGCTGCTGGCCCTGCTGCGCCAGGCCGATGGCCCGCAGTCGCTGCTGCAGCGCGCTGGCGTCAATGTGCCCGGTCTGGCCAAGGCCACCGAGGCCGCCATGAAGCGACTGCCCGAGGTGCAGGGGCAAGACCAGGTGCAGGTCGGCCAGGAGCTGGCCAAGCTGCTGCAGGCCACCGAAAAGGAGGCCATCAAGCGCGGCGACCAGTTCGTCGCCAGCGAGCTCTTTTTGCTCGCCGTGGCCGACAGCAAGGGTGAGCTCGGCCGCATCGCCAACGAGAACGGCCTCAACCGCAAGAGCCTTGAGGCGGCCATCACGGCGGTGCGCGGCGGCCAGAAGATGGACAGCCCCGAGGCCGAAGGCCAGCGCGAGGCGCTCAAGAAATACACGCTGGACCTCACCGAGCGCGCCCGCCTGGGCAAGCTCGACCCGGTGATCGGCCGCGACGACGAGATCCGCCGCGCGATCCAGGTGCTGCAGCGTCGCACCAAGAACAACCCCGTGCTCATCGGCGAGCCCGGCGTGGGCAAGACGGCCATCGTCGAAGGTCTGGCGCAGCGCATCGTGGCCGGCGAGGTGCCCGATTCGCTCAAGGGGAAACGCGTGCTGAGCCTGGACATGGCCGCGTTGCTTGCCGGTGCCAAGTTCCGCGGCGAATTCGAGGAGCGCCTGAAGTCGGTGCTGAAGGAGCTGGCGCAGGATTCCGGCCAGACCATCGTCTTCATCGACGAGCTGCACACCATGGTGGGTGCGGGCAAGGCCGAAGGTGCGATGGACGCGGGCAACATGCTCAAGCCCGCGCTGGCGCGCGGTGAGCTGCATTGCGTGGGCGCGACCACGCTGGACGAATACCGCAAGTACATCGAGAAGGACGCCGCGCTGGAGCGCCGCTTCCAGAAGATCCTGGTGGGCGAGCCCAGCGTGGAGGCCACCATCGCCATCCTGCGCGGCCT
>JAJNQE010000010.1 GCA_021154985.1 Hydrogenophaga sp. | reverse complement strand
GAAGTGGGTTTCGATGAAATCGGCCAGGCCGTCGAACACGGTTTCCAGCGTGGGCGCGGTGGCACCAAACAGCGCCTGCAGCACGCGCGGGTCTTCGAACAGGCCGTGCAGGTAGACGCCGAGCACGTTGCCCGCCGCGTTCTGCCAGCCCAGGCCGCCGGGCAGCACTTCCCTTGCAATGTCGCCACCCGCCGCCATGGCCGGGTGCTGCGCGGTCTGGCCGTGGTGGATTTCATAGCCCGCCGCGTCCACGCCCGAGAGCGCGGCCCACGCGCCATGCAGGGCGCCGAACGTGGTGTGTGTGTGGCGCACCGTCTTCTGCAGGTCGAACTGCGTCACCAGCGGCAGCAAGCCCAGGCCGGGTGCGTTGCCCAAAGCCAAAGGTTCTATGCCATGGGTATCAATCAAGGCCTCGCCCAGCATCTGCAGCCCGCCACACACACCCAGCACCGCCCCTCCTTGCGCCGCGTGCGCGGCGATGGCGCGGTCCAGGCCCTGCGTGCGCAGCCAGGCCAGGTCGGCCGCAGTGGCCTTGCTGCCGGGCAGCACGATCCAGTCGGCACCCGCGCAGTCGGCGGGAGTGCGCGCCCAGACCAGACGCACGCCCGGCACGTTCTTGAGCGGCTGGAACTCGTCGAGGTTGCTGATGCGCGGGTAGGCGATGACGGCGATGGTTTTCTGCACCACGCCGGCCGCGCGGGTCTTGTCATCGAACACACCGTCCTCCTCCGGCAGGCCGTGCTGCCACCACATCGGAAGCGTGGCCACGGTGGGCACACCGGTGAGGTCTTGCAGCATCTGCGGCGCGGGTGCGAGCAAGCTCGCATCGCCGCGGAACTTGTTGAGCACAAAGCCGTGGATGAGCGTGCGCTCCTCAGTGGGCAGCAGCGCCCAGGTGCCGTAGAGGTGGGCAAAGGCGCCACCGCGGTCGATGTCGCTCACCAGCAGGCAGCGCGCCTGCGCGTGCCGCGCCACGCGCATGTTCACGATGTCGCTGGCGTGCAGGTTGATCTCGGCCGGCGAGCCCGCGCCTTCGATCACCACCACGTCGTTCTCCTCCATCAGGGCATCGAGCGCAGCGGCGATCTGCGGCCACACGTGCAGGCTGCGGCCACGCCACGGCATGTTGGAGAGCGCCTCGTTCACATGCCCCATCAGCACCACCTGGCTGCGCGTGTCGGCCTCGGGCTTGAGCAGCAGCGGGTTCATGCGCACATCGGGCTCAGCTTGTGCGGCAAGCGACTGAAAGTATTGGGCCGATCCGATCTCGCCGCCGGCCACCACCCGAGCGTTGTTGCTCATGTTCTGAGCCTTGAACGGCGCGACTTTCAAGCCCGAACGCGCATAGTGCCGACACAGCGCGGTGGTGAGCCAGCTCTTGCCGGCACCGCTGGTCGTGCCCAGCACCATCACGCAGCGCGCGGTCACAGCGACACCTCTGCGCAGCGCAGCGCCGTGCGCAAGGCCGACTGCGCCTCGGGCGGCAACACGCCCAGGCGCCAATGGCCCGGCAAGCCCAAAGACGCGGTGTCGCGCAGCTTGATGCCGGCCGCTCGCAGCGCCACCGCATCCAGCGAACGCGGCGGCGCGGCACAGAAATAGTTGGCGTCGCTGGGCAAGACGGTCCAACCCAGTTCCGTCAGCATGGCCTGTTGTTCTGCTTTCCAGCGGGCCAAGCTTTGCAAGCTGTGCGCCAGCCAGTCTTGTGCGGCAGGCGACACCCAGGCGTCGAGCAGGGCCACAGCGTGTGCACCCAGCGGCCACGAGGGCGCCAGTTGATCGAGCGCGCGCGCTTCGGGCACGGCGCACGCGGGCGCGATGGCGTAGGCGCCGCGCACCCCCGTCAAACCCATCGCCTTGTTGGGCGTCCAGAGTTGCCACACCTGCTGCAGCGTGGCGGGCTCCAGGCTGCTGCGCCCGCTCAGGCGCAGCGGTTCGTAGGCGCGGTCGAGCACCACCCGCGCGCCCGACGCCACCACCCGGTGCGCCTGTGGTTCGGCCTCGCCCAGTGGACTCGCCGGCTCGCACAGCCAGGCCAGGTGGGCTCGCGCCGGGTCGCGCATGCGTTCCAGCTCACAGACCTGCGAGGCGTGGGCGTAGTCGCCATAGGCCAGCGCCGGCAGCCAGACGCGCCGGCCGCCCTCGCGCGCCACCCAGGCGGTGAAACGGCCGATGAACTCGCTCGCGCTGCCCGCCAGCACGATGCGCGCGGCGTCCACCGAGTGAAAGGCCGCCAGCGATTCGCGCAGCGCCGTGTAAGCGGGGTCGGGGTAGTGGCGCGCATCCGCTTGCTGCACGGCGGCCAGCGCGCCCGGGCAGGGGCCGCAGGCGTTGGCGTTGGTGGAGAAGTCCCAGCGGGGCACGCCCAGCGCGTCCGGCCCGCCGTGTGTGATCGTCATGCTGCGAACCTCCAGGCCAGCGCGGCCCACAGCAACGCGGCGGCACCGAGCAAGGCCACCACGCGGCCGGCGAGCCGCAACGCCTGCGCGGTGTCGGCCGCCTGCGGGCTGCGGCCGGCGCCATGCAGTTCGTACACGCCGGGTTTGCCCAGCCGCACGTCGAGCGCCAGCGCCATGGCGGCCATGGGCCAGCCGCTGTTGGGCGACGGGGTGCGCCGAGCCTGTGCCGGCAACGTGCCCAGGTCGCGCGCGGCACCCAGCACACCCAGCAAGGCGCCGCTGATGCGGGCCGGCAGCCACGACAACACGTCGTCGGCGCGCGCGGCCCATTTGCCGGCCCAGGTCCAGTCGCGGCCGCCTCTTTCACCGCGGTAGCCCCACATCGCGTCGGCCGTGTTGGCAAACCGGTAGAGGGCAGCGCCCGGCAGACCCGCCACTGCGAACCAGAAGAGCGGCGCGACCACCGAATCGTTGAGGTTTTCGGCCAGCGACTCGATCGCGCTCTCGCGCACCTGCGCGGCGTCGAGCGCGCTCACCTCGCGGCTCACCAGCCAGGCCAGGCGCTCGCGCCCGGCACCCAGCGATTCGCCCAGCGCAGCCTCCACCGCACGCACCTCGTCGCGCAGCATGCGCCAGGCCAGCAGGGGTTTGAGCAGCACGCCCAGGGCCAGCACCTGCAGCCACGCTGGCGCATGCCCCACGGCCCGCGTGGCTGCCCACGCGATCAGCACCACCACACCGGCTCCGGCGGTCCAGGCCATGGCTCCCGCAAGAAACATCCTTGCCTTGGAGGGCACGGATTGACCCACGGCGGGCGCGATGTGTCGACCCAACGCATCCAGGCCCTTCCCCATCCACACCACCGGGTGCCAGCGCACCGGCGGCTCGCCCCACCAGCGGTCGATCAGCAGGGCAAGCACCATGGCGGCGGGCAACAGCGTCATGCGGTGGCCATTGCGGTGCGGGCCGCCGCCTTGCGCAGCGCGCGCAGCAGCGTGTCCACGTCCGCCGCATCGTGCGCCGCCGACAGCGCGATGCGCAGCCGCGCCGTGCCCACCGGCACCGTGGGCGGGCGGATCGCGGGCACCCACAGGCCCTGCTCGCGCAACGCGGCCATCACGGCCAGCGCGGTCGCGTTGTCGCCGATCACCAGCGGCTGGATGGCGGTGTCGGAGGGCATCAGGGTCCAGCCGGCCGCATCGATGCGCGCATCGGCCCCGGGCGCGAGGCCGGCACGCAGTTGTGCAACGCGCGCCTGCAACCGCTGGCGCCGGCACTCGCCGTCGGACCCCAGCACGCAGCGCAGGCTGGCCCGCACCGCTTCGGCCAACAGGGCCGGCGCGGCGGTGGCGTAGGTGTAGCTGCGGGTCTTCTGCAGCAACCATTCCACGAGCGACTCGGGCCCGGCCACGAAGGCCCCCGCCACGCCCAGCGCCTTGCCCAGCGTGGCCATGTAGAGCACGCGCGGTGAGGCGCCCGCGCCGGTGAGGCCGGCGGCGGCCAGCGCGCCACGGCCTTGCGGCCCGAGCACACCAAAGCCGTGCGCATCGTCCAGCAAGAGCAGCGCGTCGTGCCGCTCGCACAGCGCGTGCAGACCCGAGATGTCGGCCACGTCACCGTCCATGCTGAACACGGCGTCGCTGATCACCAGCTTGCGCCGCGCCGGGCTGGCCGCCAGCAGCGCGTCGAGCTGCTGCAGGTCGGCATGGCGGTAGCGTTGCACCGTGGCTTTGGACAAGCGTGCGCCATCGATCAGGCAGGCGTGGTTCAGCGCGTCGGAAAACAGCGCGTCGCCCTCGCCCACCAGCGCCGGCACGGTGCTCGCGTTGGTGGCGTACCCGGCGTAGAAATACAGCGCGCGCGGCAGGCCCACGGCCTCGGCCAGTTCGCGCTCCAGCGCGGCGTTGGCCACGCTGTGGCCGCTGACCCTGGGGGAGGCCCCCGCACCCACTCCGTAGCGGTCCACGGCGGCGTGCACCGCCTCGCGCAGCGCGGGCGCCTGCGACAGGCCCAGGTAGTCGTTGCTGCAGAAAGCCAGCAGCGATTCGCCGTCGACGTTGAGGCGCGCGCCCTGTTCAGGCACCACCTCGCGGCGGCGGCGGCGCAGCGCCTGGGTGTCCAGCGCGGCCAGGCGGTCGTCGAATTCGTTCAACCAGCTCAAGGTCGCTCCTTCATTGCCAGGCATCGGGCAGGTTCAGCGCGATGCTGCCCGGATCGGGCGATTCGGCGTGCCAGCGCACGGTGCCCAGCAGGGGCGCGGGCAACCAACGTCGCAAGGTGGCGATGTTTTCTTCCATGCAGGCCATGTCGGGATCGATCGCATTGGCCACCCAGCCCGCCAATGGCAGCCCGTCGGCGCGGATGGCATCGGCGCTCAGCAGCGCGTGGTTCAGGCAGCCCAGGCGCAGCCCGACCACCAGCACCACGGGCGCGCCGATGTCGCGGGCCAGGTCGGCCAGGGTCTCGCGGTCGTTGAGCGGCACGCGCCAGCCGCCGGCGCCCTCGACCACCACCACGTCGGCCCGCTGGCGCAGTTCGCGGTGTGCGGCCAGCAGGCCGGCCACGGTCACCACCCGCCCCGCGCGCTCGGCCGCAATGTGCGGCGCCAGGGGTTCGGGCAGGGCCACCGGGTTGTCGAGTTCGGCGGGCACGGCCAGGGTGGACGCCGCGCGCAAGGCGAGCACGTCTTCGCTGACCCATTGCCCCCGGTGTTCGATCAGCCCGGCCGCCACCGGCTTCATGCCGACCACGCGCCGGTGGTGGCGAGCCAGCGTGTGCAGCAGCGCAGCGCTCACCAGGGTCTTGCCCACCCCGGTGTCAGTGCCGGTGACGAAGCAGCCGTCAAACGCCATCGCACACCCCGTCCAACGCCAACGCGCTGGAGGGCGCTTCTTCGCCCAGCGTGGCTTGCAGCGCAGCCAGCGCACCCTGCGCCAGAAAAGCGCCTTCGGCCTCATTGATCACATACGGTGGCATGGCGTACAGCGTGTGGCCGATGGGGCGCAGCAGCAGGCCCCGGGCCAGCGCATGGCGCGCATACCGGCGCGCGAAATCGGGCAGGCTGCTGGACACGTCCCACGCGAAGATCATTCCCTGGCGGCGCGCGTGGCGCACACGCGGATGGCGGGAGAGCGGCGCGAACTGGGCGGCCAGTCGATCGCCCGTGGTCACGTTGTGGCGCAGCGCTTCCGTCTGGTCGAACAGGTCCAGCGTGGCCAAGGCCGCGCGGCAGGCCAGCGGGTTGCCGGTGTAGCTGTGCGAGTGAAGGAAACCGCGCGCGACCTGGTCGTCATAGAAGGCGGCATAGACCGCGTCGGTGGTGAGCACCACCGACAGCGGCAGCGTGCCGCCGGTGAGGCCTTTGGAGAGGCACAGGAAGTCGGGCCGGATGCCGGCTTGCTGGTGTGCGAACAGCGTGCCGGTGCGCCCGAAACCCACGGCGATTTCGTCCAGCACCAGGTGCACCTGATAACGGTCGCACAGCTCGCGCGCGCGCCGCAGATACAGCGGATCATGCATGGCCATGCCGGCGGCGCACTGCACCAGGGGCTCGACGATGAGGGCGGCGGTGTCTTCGTGGTGCTCGGCCAGCCAATCGGCCAGCGCCGCCGCAGCGCGTTCGGCCACTTCGGCAGCCGACTCGCCGGGCGCCGCTGCGCGGGCGTCGGGGCTGGGCACGGTGGCGCCCAGGCGCACCAGCGGCGCGTAAGCCTCGCGAAACAGCGCGATATCGGTCACGGCCAGCGCGCCCACGGTCTCGCCGTGGTAGCCACCGGTCACGCCCACAAAGCGGTTCTTGCGCGCGCGACCGGCGTTGCGCCAATGGTGCGCGCTCATCTTGAGCGCGATCTCGGTGGCGCTGGCGCCGTCGCTGCCGTAGAAGGCGTGGCCCAGGCCGGTGAGCGCGGACAGGCGTTCCGACAGCTCCACCACCGGGCCATGGGTGAAGCCGGCCAGCATCACATGGTCGAGCGTGTTGAGCTGGTCGACCAAAGCAGCGCGGATGGCGGGGTGGTTGTGCCCGAACAGGTTGACCCACCAGGAACTGATCGCGTCCAGGATGCGGTGGCCCTCATGGTCGTGCAGCCACACGCCTTCGGCCCGCGCCACAGGAACGAGCGGCAAGGCCGCGCCGTCGGGCGCGTGCAGCTTCATCTGGGTGCACGGATGCCAGACCGCCGCAAGGCTGCGCTGGCGCCAGGCTTCATTGAGCGACATGGCGAAAGCCTCAGGCCTGGCGCGCGCGCAGGCCCAGCTTGGCCAGCAGGTTCATGTCGGCCGCCACATCGGGGTTGCCGGTGGTGAGCAGCTTCTCGCCGTAAAAAATGGAGTTGGCACCGCCCAGGAAACACAGGGCCTGCACCGCTTCGCTCATCTGCTGGCGCCCGGCCGACAGGCGCACGCGGGCGCGGGGCATGGTGATGCGCGCGACCGCGATGGTGCGCACGAACTCCAGCGGGTCCAGGTCGGGTTGGTCGGCCAGCGGCGTGCCTTGCACCTTCACCAGGTTGTTGATCGGCACCGACTCGGGGTAGTCGGGCGCGAGGTTGGCGAGCTGGGCCACGAGCGCGGCGCGCTGGCGGCGGGACTCGCCCATGCCCACGATGCCGCCGCAGCAGACCTTCACGCCCGCGCCGCGCACGCGCTCCAACGTGTCCAGGCGGTCCTGGTAGTCGCGCGTGGTGATCACTTCGCCGTAGAAGTCGGGCGCGCTGTCCAGGTTGTGGTTGTAGTAGTCCAGGCCGGCATCACGCAGGGTTTCGGCATGGCCTTCGTTGAGCATGCCCAGCGTGGCGCAGGCTTCCAGACCCTCTTCTTTCACGGCGCGCACGAGTTCGGCCACGGCGTCCACGTCGCGGTCTTTGGGCGCGCGCCAGGCCGCACCCATGCAGAAACGCGTGGCCCCCGCCTGTTTGGCGCGCTGCGCGGCTTCGCGCACGGCGGCCACGCCCATGAGCTTGCCGGCTTCCAGGCCGGTGTCGAAATGCACCGACTGCGGGCAGTAGCCGCAGTCCTCGGGGCAACCGCCGGTTTTCACCGACAGCAGCGTGGCGAGCTCGACCTCGGTCGGATCGAAGTGCTCGCGGTGCACGGTTTGCGCGCGGTGGATCAGCTCGGAAAACGGCAGCTCGAACAGCGCGGCCACATCATCGACCGACCAGCGTTCGGTGTTGGCTGCGGCGGGGTTTGGGCGTGGCACAAGGCGCACGGGCTGTTCGGTCAGGGTGGTCGTGGACATGGTTCTTGTCTTTCAGAAACAGGGTCAATCTTCAATGCCGCGCTGGGCCGGAATGCCGGCCTTGAACGCGTGCTTCACCAGGGTCATTTCGGTCACGGTGTCGGCCAGCTCGATGATCTCGGGCGGGCAGCGGCGACCGGTGATGACGACGTGCACATCTCGCGGACGATCGCGCAAGGTTTGCAACACGTCGTCGAGCGGCAACCAGCCGTAGATCAGCGGGTAGGTCAGCTCGTCGAGCGTGACCATGAAATGCTCACCCCCGAGGATAGCCGCGCGCGCTTTGAGCCAGCCGTCGCGGGCTAGCTGGGCCGAATGCTCCAGGTCCTGACTCTTCCAGCTGAACCCATCCCCCAAGCCTTCGATCGGCAAACCGAGTTGCTCGAAAACGCGGTGCTCTCCAAAACGTGCACTGGGAACTTTCATGAATTGAAAGAGCTTCACGAGCTTGCCGTGCACATGCGTGCGGCCGAACGCCCGCAATGCCAGCCCAAAGGCCGCCGTGCTCTTGCCCTTGCCGTCGCCGGTGTGCACGATCACCAGGCCGCGGCGTTCACCTTCGGGTTTCTCGTAGCGCTTCTCGGTGGGCGGGGATTCGATCTGCATCAGCGGTCTCCAAACAAAACATCAAAGGGGCAGCGCGACCCACTGGTCGCCCAGCGGATGAATCGCCACACGGTGGTCGAACACCTGTTCGACGGCGCGGTGGGTGGAAGGCTCGTTGCAGGCGCCCTGGTGGCGCACGCGCCCTTCGGCCATCACCACCAGTTGGTCGGCGTGCAGTGCCATGCCGATCTCGTGCAGCACGCTCACCACCGTTTTGCCCTGCGCCACCAGCTCGCGCACCAGCAGCAGCCAGTCGGCCTGGTGCGGCGGGTCCAGGTTGGCCAGCGGTTCGTCCATCAACATCACTTCGGCCTGAACTGCGAGCAGGCGCGCGAGCAGCACGCGCTGGCGTTCACCGCCCGACAGTGCACCCAGTGCCCGTTCGCGCCAGTCCCAGGCCTGGGTGGCGCGCAGGGCCTGCTCCACGGCCACACGGTCCGCGTTCGAAGGTGGCGCCAACCAGGGCTGGTGCGGCAGGCGGCCCAGCATGGCCACGTCCCACACGCTCAGGTCGTCAGCACCTTGTCCGCCCTGCCCCAGCCAGGCCAGTTTTCGAGCGCGCTCGCGACCGCGCCACTGCGCCAGCGGCCGGTCCAGCAGCAGCACCTGGCCGCTGTGTGGCAGCAGACCGGCCAAGGCCTTGAGCAGGGTCGACTTGCCCGCGCCGTTGGGGCCGACGATGCTGGTCCATTGCGCGGCGGGCAAGGCCACGTCGATGCCGTGCAGCACCGCTGCACCGCCCAGCGACACCCCCACGCCAAGTGCCTGCAATGCGACCTTCACAGAAAACCTCCCGGGCGGCGGCGGCGGTGCATCAGCCACAACAAATAGCTGCCGCCCAGCACCGCGGTGAGAACGCCCACGGGCAATTCCTGCGGCGAGATGATCCAGCGCGCCAACACATCGGCGGCCATCAGCAGCAGACCGCCCATCAAGGCGCTCAACACGAGCAGCCGCGCGTGCGTGGTCTTGACAATGGAACGCACCAGGTGCGGTGATGCCAGGCCCACGAAAGCGATCAAACCGGTTTGCGCCACGGCCGCGCCGGTGGCCAGCGCCAGCCCCGCCACCAGCACACCGCGCACAGCGCCCAGCGGCAGCCCAAGGCTCAAGGCCGTGGATTCACCCAGGGCCAGGCCATCGAGCACACGCCCCAACGAGGCGGCCACGAGCACGGCCACCAGCAACATGCCCGCCATGACGCCGCACGCGGCCCAGCCCACAAAACCGGTGCTGCCCAACATGAAGCCCTGCATGGCCTGCAAAGTGTCGGGCGAAGCGATGGTGACGAGATCGCGCCCGGCACCCAGCACCACGCCCACGATCACGCCGGCCAGCAAGAGGCGCAGCGTGTGCTGCACGCCCCGCGCCAGCGTGAGCGTGAGCACCACGCCGATCACCGCACCCGCGAACGCTGCACCGGTCAGGCCCAGGCGCACCAGCCATTGCGTGGCAAACGGCGAGCTGCCGAACAAAGCCAGCGCCAGCGCCACGCCGAGCGCCGCGCCCGAAGCGCTGCCGAGCAGATACGGATCGGCCAGCGGGTTGCGGAACAGGCCTTGTGCCACAGCGCCGGCCAGACCCAGCAGGCCACCCGCCACCCAGGCGCCCAGCGTGCGCGGCAGGCGGATGTCCCACAGGATCTGCCAGGCCACCGGATCGGTGTGCGCATTCAACACGCTCTCAAAACCGGTGCTGCCCACCCCCGCACCCAGCAGCAGCACGGCCAACGACGCCAGCAACAGGGCGCAGGCCAGCCAGAGGCTGTGGCGCGCTCCACTCACCGGGCGCCCTTTTCGGCAATGCAGCGCGCCATCACCCGCGCGGCCTCGGCCATGCGAGGACCCGGGCGCACCAGCACATCGGATTCGGCCTCGGTGAACACACACACCCGCTGCTCGCGCAAGGCCTTCATGCCCCGCCAGCCCGGGCGCAGCTCCATGCCCTGCACGTTGCGCGCGCCGATCATGATCAGGTCGGGGTTGGCGCGCACCACGTACTCGGGGTTGATGCGCGGAAACGGTCCAAGATCGGGCGTGAGGAGGTTCTGCACCCCCAGGCGCGCCATCATCTCGCCAATGAACGACTGCGTGCCGGCTGCATAGCCGCCCGCGCTGACCTCGTAGTACACGCGCAGCGAACGCGCGCCGGGCGGCAGCGATTGCGCCGCCGCCATCACACCCGCGTCGATGTTGCGCCAAATGCGCGCGGCGTCAGGCACTTCCAGCAACTGGCCCAGCTTGCCCATGACACGCTGCGCGTCGGCCGAACTTTTGGGCTCCATCGCCAGCACCTTCAGCCCCAGTGCCTCCAGCCGCTGCACACCGCGCGACGAGGTGGCCATCAGCACCACGTCGGGCTTGAGCGCAACGATGGCTTCGATGTTGGGGTCGATGCCGCCACCGGTCTTGGGCAGGGCGCGCACCGATGCCGGGTGGTTCGAATACCGGTCCACACCTACCAGACGGTGACACTGGCCAAGTTCGCACACGGTTTCGGTGAGCGAAGGCAACAGCGAGACGATGCGCTGCGGCGACTGCGGCAACGAGACCACCACGCCACGGTCGTCGGTGACCTGCAGGCCACTGGCGAGCAGGCCATTCGCCCAGCACAGCATGGCGGCGGCGCTCATCCATCGCCTGATGAAAGCCTTCTTCATTTCGGTTCTTTCAATGTCAATGGCAAGCCCGCAGCCATCAGCGTGACGCGTGCACAGACGCTGGCCACGGCCTGGTTCAGGCCGCCCAGCGCATCGACAAAGGCGCGCACCTCGCGCCCCATGGGAATCACACCGAGTCCAATTTCATTGCCGACCAGCACCACCGGGCCCTGGGCCTGTTCAATCGCGCGGCAGAGTTCCTGGGTTGGCCCCACGGCGTCGAGCGGCACACCGTGCGCGGGCATGAGCAGGTTGGTGAGCCACAGCGTGAGGCAGTCCACCACCACCAGGGTGTGGGGTGCGCTGTGGCGCTGCAAGACTTCGGACAGGGCCACAGGCTCTTCGACCGTCACCACGCCGGGCACACGCAGCGCACGGTCGCGCTGGTGGCGCGCGATGCGCTCGCGCATTTCGTCGTCCCAGGCCTGCCCGGTGGCGATCAGGACGGCGCGGTGCGCCACCGTGGCGTCCAGCCAGTGTTTGGCGATGAGTTCGGCACGACGCGACTTGCCGCTCTTCTGGCCACCGAGAATGAATTCGCTGCGCGCCACATCAACCATGCTCGTGCATCCATGCGGAAACGATGCGGTGCATCTGCGCCACGCCGTCGGTCAACGCGGCCGGGCCGGGCTGCAGGATGTCGGCCGACTTGATCTCGAACAGCTGCCCGGTCTTCACGGCCGCCACGTCCTGCCAGCCCGCACGAGCGGCCACTTTCTCGGGCCGGAACTTCTTGCCGCACCACGAGCCGATGATGATGTCGGGGTTGCGCCGCACGATCTCAGCGCCAGCCGCAATGATGCGGTCCTTGCCCAGCGGCATCAAAGCCAGCTCGGGGAAAATGTCGTCACCACCCGCGATGCCCAGCAGCTCCGAGACCCAGCGGATGCAGGAGATGTGCGGCTCGTCCCACTCTTCAAAAAACACGCGCGGGCGGCGCTTGCCGCTGGCCTGCAGCGCTTGTACCTGCTGGCGAATACCGTCGAGCTGCGCCCGGTTCGCTTCGATCCACGCCAGCCCCGCCTCGGCACAACCCACCATGGCCGCTACCTGGAACAACATGCGGTGAATCTCGTCCACGCTGCGCTGGTTGAACACCGTCACCTGCACACCCGCACGGATCAGCAGCGCCGCAATGTCGGCCTGCAGATCGGAGAAGCCAAACACGCAGTCGGGCTCCAACGCCAGAATCTTGTCGATCTTGGCGCTCAGAAACGCGCTGACCTTGGGCTTCTCTTCCCGCGCCCGGCGCGGGCGCACCGTGTAGCCCGAAATGCCGACGATGCGGCTCTCCTGCCCCAGCAAGTAGAGCCACTCGGTAGTTTCTTCGGTGAGGCAGACGATGCGCTGCGGGCCGAGGGTGGTGGTCAATCGGTGCCTCCTGGCAGGAACAGGGACGCCGTGGCCGCAGGACTGGAGGCGAACCACGCGTGGAAGTAGGTGGCCTGCACGGAACCCACACGGTACATGGCTTCGCCCGCACCGCTGGCACCGCCACGCGCGGGCTCGGTGCGCCGCACCGGCTCCAGGCTGGACTCGCACCGTGAGTAGTGAAATGTGTGCCCGCGCAATTCGCCGGCCGGGAGCGTGAGCCGCTGCGGCCCGAGCGCAGCGAGGCGCTTCTGCATGGTCACAGTCCCCGGCAGCAAGCCCCACATCGCATGGCTCTCACCTTCGAGCGTCACCAGCTGTTCGAATAGCAGCATCATGCCGCCGCATTCTGCCCACAGCGGTCGACCCGCGTTCACGTGCGAGCTCAGACTCGCACAGCATGCGGTGCTGTCGGCCAGCGTGGAGGCGTGCAGCTCGGGGTAGCCGCCAGGCAACCACACTGCATCGCATGGTGGCACTGGCTCATCAGCCAGCGGCGAGAAGAAAACGAGCTCAGCGCCCAGCGCCCGCAGCACATCCAGGTTGGCCGGGTAAATGAAGCAAAAGGCCGCGTCGCGCGCCACTGCGACGGTCTTACCTGCCAGAGCGCGTGGCTGCGCGGGCAGGGCCGGCGGCGCTTCGAAATCCACCGACCAACGCGCCAGTGTGGCTTCGTCCATGAGACCCAACGGAGTGGACGCCAACGCGTCGGCCGCGGCGTCGAGCCGGGCCAGCGCGTCAGGGATCTCGGAGGCGACCGTCAGGCCCAGGTGCCGTTCAGGCAGCGAGAAGCTGGCGTCGCGCATGACCGCGCCGAGAAAAGGCGAGTCCGTCCGGCTGCCGTCGCCCAACAGCGCGTTCTGCAGCATCTGCGCATGGCGATCGCTGGCCACGCGGTTGGCCAACACACCAGCCCAGGGAAGCCCAGGCCGAAAGTGCTGCAAACCGAAGGCCAGTGCGCCAAACGTGCCCGCCATGGCAGACGCATCGATCACGGCGAGCACCGGCAGACCGAAGCGCTGCGCAAGGTCGGCTGCGCTGGGTTCTCCGTCGAACAAGCCCATCACGCCTTCGACCACGATCAGGTCGGACTCTGCGGCGGCGGCATGCAGGCGTGCCCGGGCGTCGTCTTCACCGGTCATCCAAAGGTCGAGGTTGTGCACCGGCTGTCCGGTGGCCAGCGCGAGCCAGTGCGGGTCCAGAAAGTCGGGCCCGCACTTGAAGGCCCTCACGCGCCGCCCAGCCCTGGCGTGCAGGCGGGCCAGGGCAGAAGCCACCGTGGTCTTGCCCTGGCCAGAAGCGGGAGCAGCCACCAGGACGGCGGTGCAAGCAGCTGTGCTCATCGGATGCGCGCAGCCATCAGATCGGAGCCCATTTCAGGCCCACGTACACCACGCGCCCGCCGGTGGCGAAGCCGCGTGCGGTCTCGTAGGTTTTGTCTCCCAGGTTGTCGACGCGACCCAGCAGCGTCCAGTCTCTGGCCAGCAGCGTGCTGGCCGTCAGATTGAGCAGGCCGTAGCCCGCCAGACGCTGGGTGTTGGTCGCGTTGTTGAAACGCTCCCCCAGCAGTTGCAGCTCTGCTCCCAATCGCCAACCGCCCACCGGTGTGTCTGCGGTGAACGTGGCCATCTTCTTCGGGCGCCGGGCGAGCTGCTTTTTCGTGGTCAGGTCTTCGGGATTCTGCAGATCCAGCGAAGCGCCCAGCGCCACCGCACCCATGCGCGTAGCGCCGGCCAGGGTCAGCCCCGCGTATTGCGCCGATGCCGTGTTGCCGTAACAACCGGGAAAGGCACCCACACCATTGACGCAGGACCCCGGTCCCGACACGTAGGTGATGAGGTTGGAGACCTTGTTGCGGTATGCGATCGCGCTGAAGGTGTCGCCCTGCGCGTTGTCGTACTTGACGCCCGCCTCCACGTTGCGTGCGGTCTCCGGCTCAAGGTTGGGAGTGCCGTAGATGCTGAAGCGCTGAAACAAGGTAGGTGCGCGGAAGGCGGTGCCCGCCGACACCAGCGCGCGCCACTGCGGCATAAAGGCAAACGCATAAGCAGCGCCGCCGGTGGATTGACCACCAAACTCGCTGTCGTCATCGTGGCGCGCATTCAGCTGCAGGGTGTGTGCGCCGCTTCGAAATCCATACCCCAGCGCCAGTCCGTTTTGCGATCGTTGGGTGATCACAGGCGTGGTGCTGGCGTTGTTCAACTGGTCTTCGCGCCGCTCCAGCGCAACCGTGAACTGGTTCGACCCGACCTTCCATTCGTTGTGCCAGAGATAACTGCTGACGGTGGTGTCGGTGACGTACACCGTCGGGGTTGTCTCATACCGGTCGTTGCTGCGTCCCAGGCTCAGTCGCGTCTTGTAAGTGTCGCTCCAGCGTGCGGACCAGTTCAAGCCGAGCGTGCGCACATCTTGCAGGCCATGGTCATCACGACCTGGCGTGGATGCGTCGTACTGGGCATCCTGCTTGCTGTCCAGCAGCGTGGCCTCGATCCGGTGCGCTGTGTCGATCTGCATGCCCAAGCGCGCAGACACCGAGGTGCTGCGGTAACCGTCCCTGTCGGGGTTGCCGGTGGGCTGTGCATTGAAGCCGTCGCTGGTTTCCCGGGTGACTCCTAGCGCGTAGTCGATCGATCCCGACCCACCACTGAGCCCGGTACTGAGCCTGCGCGTGCCATGGGTGCCCAGTCCGAACTCCACGGACGGCGCGAATCCAGGTTCACCCTTGCGGGTGAATATCTGGATCACGCCGCCCAGCGCATCCGACCCGTACACGGCCGCAGCCGGACCACGCACCACCTCCACGCGATCGATCTGGGACACCGGAAGGGCTTGCCAGGTGGCGCCGCCGGTGGACTGCGAATCCACCCGCACGCCATCGACAAACACCGCCGTGAAGCGGGTCTCGGCGCCTCGCACATAAAGACTGGTGGTCGAGGCGGGGCCGCCATTGCGGACAAACGATATCCCGGGAACCCGGGCCAGCACATCGGCCAGAGCCGATGCACCGCTGCGGTCCAGGGTGACGCGGTCAATGACAGTGACATCGGCGACCACGTCGGTCAGTGGCTGCTCGACGCGAGTGGCCGTGACCAGCGTCTCTGACAAGGTCTGGGCGTGCAAAGGGAAAGCGGCCAGAGCGGCCAGCGGCAGCACGGCCATAGGCGCGCGCAGTTGTCGGATTTTCATGATGAAGACACAAGAGACAAAGCCCTCACCGCCTTCCCCGACGGTGCCTGAGCGTCACGGTGGCGTGTCCGTTGTCGGACGCACCACCACCTTGTTGGCCGGTATCCGGGCTGACAGAACGACCTTCATCGCCTTCCCAGACAACACGGCGGTTGTCCAGTGGCTGCGAGATGAAAGCGGAGCCGCCTGAAAGATTCAGGTTTCTCGTCTGCTTACCGTTGCGGGGGCAGCGCAGGTTAGGTTCATCCTTGTGGACTCGCCCTCCTGCTTCCCGTTGAACTGCGGCATGTGAACCACACCGCGAGCACCAACAAGCGGCATTCTAAGCCGCGACCGCCTGGGCCAACCCTACAATGTGAAAACTGCGAGTCTCACCATGGCCGATCCCAAGCACCTTGACCAGATCACCGAGCGTGTCGAACGCCTGCTGTTGCGGCACGAAGAACTGCAGCGCACCAACGCCCTGCTGGTCGAACAGGTGCACACGCTGCAGGCCGAACGCGACTCGCTCAAATCCCGCTTGATGGCCGCACGCGCACGCATCGATGCGCTGCTGGAGCGCTTGGCGCCCAGCCAGCCCGATGCAGCGCGGTCACCGTCGGCCACCCACAAGGACCACTCGTGAACAAGCCCGGCAGCAAACAGATCGAGGTTCAGATCATGGGCCAGAGCTACCTGCTCTCGTGCCCGCCGGGTGGCGAGTCGTCGCTGCTCGACGCGGTGGAGCGTGTGGACACCGCCATGTGCCGCATCCGCGATGCGGGTAAGGTGAAAGCGCGCGATCGCATTGCGGTGCTGGCGTCGCTCAACCTCGCGTTCGAGCTCTCGCAAAAGGAAGCCGAACGGCTGGAGGCCGAGAGCTTCCAGGCGTCTTCGTTCGGCCAGGCCGACAACAGCGCCTTTGCAGAGGCCGGTGGTGCGTTCGACCACGACGCATTGGACCCGCACACGCAGGCGCGCGTGGACGAACTCATGCGACGACTGGACCAGACGCTCGACAAAGACGGTCGCCTGCTTTGACGACGGCGTGCGGTCGCCGAAGCCGTCCGTCACTGCGTCCTGTTTTCTTTTCCTCCAGCCCGCGTGGGCTCCGTGCAGCACCTACAATTTGCGTGTCTGCGGTGCGCGCCGGGCTTTATATTTCCTTGAACCAATGCTCATAGAGCCCGGGCTTGGTACATTGCGTGGCTGGCGTGAACGTCTCGCGTCAGACGATCCCAAAGCCACGCTGCCCTTGCCCACCTGAACCCCGGTTCAGGATGCCGGTCCGGCGGCACTTGCAGACACCTTTCATGCCTCTCGACCCCCTCCTGATTTTTGAATTGGCCGTGCTCGGCCTGGGTACCGGTTTCCTCGCCGGCTTGTTGGGCATCGGGGGCGGCATGCTCATGGTGCCCTTCATCACCTTCATCCTCTCGGCACGGGGTGTGGAGGCCGACCTCGCGGTCAAGATGGCCATCGCCACCTCCATGGCCACCATCATCTTCACCTCCATCTCCAGCGTTCGAGCGCACCACAAGCGTGGCGCCGTTCGGTGGGACATCGTCAAAGGCCTGGCGCCCGGCATCGTGCTGGGCTCCATGATCGCCAGCCTCGGCGTGTTTGCCTTGCTCAAGGGCAGCTGGCTTGCGTTCTTCTTCGCCGGCTTCGTGAGCTTCTCGGCCACGCAGATGCTGCTGGACAAGAAACCCAAGCCCACGCGCACCATTCCCGGTACCCCTGGCCTGCTCGGCGCGGGCGGCGTCATCGGCTTTCTCTCGGGTCTGGTGGGCGCGGGCGGCGGTTTCGTGAGCGTGCCTTTCATGACCTGGTGCAACGTCGCGATCCACAACGCGGTGGCCACCAGTGCGGCGCTGGGCTTTCCCATCGCGCTGGCGAATGCGGTGGGCTACATCGTTGCGGGCCAGAACGTGCAAAACCTGCCCGACGGCGCGGTGGGCTACATCTACCTGCCCGCGCTGGTGGTGATTGCCTGCGTGAGCGTGTTGATGGCGCCACTGGGGGTGAAGGCCGCACACGCCTTGCTCGTGAAATCGCTCAAGCGCGTGTTTGCCGGGCTGCTCTACATGCTGGCGGTCTACATGCTCTACAAAGGCATCACGGCTTGATGAGGCCCCCGCGCTCCGCCGCTGCGCGGGTCGGTGCCGCTCATGGGAGCCGGCCTTGCTTGGGGCGGCCCGGAGCGGCGCCCTGACCGTTCAAGTCAGCGCACGGTCGGCGACCAAGATCCCGTCTTCGTCGGCGTACAGCCAGTCACCCGGCCGCACCCAGACCCCCTGGATCTGCACCGCCACATCGCGCTGGCCCTCGTTGCGTTTTTCCGTGGGCAGCGGTATCAGGGCCAGCGCGCGAATGCCGAGGTTGCTGGCCGCGAGTTCGGCCGTGTCGCGCACGCAACCGTCGATCAACACACCCGCCCAGCCGTTGCGCACCGCCGCTGCGGCCAGATTCCCGCCGAGCAGCGCACGGCGCAACGAACCACCGCCGTCCACCACCAACACGCGGCCTTCGCCCGCGGTGTCCACCGCCGCCTTCACCAGCGAGTTGTCTTCAAAACATTTGACGGTGACCACCGGCCCGCAAAAACGCCGCGCAGCACCGAAATCGCGGAACACCGGCGGCAGCACGCGAAAGGCACCGGAGCCGTCGTTCTTGTGAACATCGCACAGGTCGCAAGTGGCAAATGCAGGGGAGTTGGTCATGGTGTTTCCTGTCAAAAAAAGGGGAGGATGCAGCGAGCAACGCAGCGCCGAATTGGAGCAGATGCGCCCACAAGCCCCGCCGCGCTTGGCTCGGCGCGCATCGAAGTGTTGTTTTCCTCGCCAAAAAGCCGCATTCCCCCTCTGAAAACGGAGAAAAAACCGCGTTGCCCACCTTGGATTGCAGGGGCATAACCATTAGCATCCGAGACACCAGTGTGAAAGCGCGTTTTCCACTGGGGAACAAGTCAACTTCTAGAAGGAAATTCAACCATGGCAACTGCGAAAAAAGCGCCCGCTAAAAAAGCGGCTCCAGCCAAGAAGGCTGCTGCTCCGGCAAAGAAAGCCGCTCCGGCCAAGAAAGCTGCGGCACCTGCCAAGAAGGCTGCTCCGGCAAAGAAAGCGGCTCCGGCCAAAAAGGCCGCTCCAGCCAAAAAAGCAGCCCCCGCCAAAAAGGCGCCTGCCAAGAAAGCTGCTCCCGCCAAGAAGCGCACACCCAACGCCGCGTTCATGAAAGCGCTGACCCCCAGCGCAGCCCTGGCGGCCATCGTGGGTGCAAGCCCGCTGCCACGCACCGAAGTCACCAAGAAGATCTGGGACTACATCAAGAAGAACAAGCTGCAGGACTCGGTCAACCGTCGCATGATCAATGCCGACGCCAAGCTGAAAGAAATCTTCAAGAAGGCCCAGGCCTCCATGTTCGAGATGACCAAGCTGGTCAACGACCACCTGAAGTGATCCGGGCTTTCGCACCCGTTTGGGTGTGACCCCCAGCAAAGCCGACGCAAGTCGGCTTTGCTGTTTTTGGCCCTCGCACTGACAGCACACAGGGTCAGTTGTGAGAAACTGCAACACAACCCGCATACCCCCACCGGCATGAACAGCAGCCCCCAATCCTCCCCCCCGGTTCACACCGCCGACGGGGCCGTGACGACCGCGCCTTCACTGCCGCAACAACTGCACAAGGTGGTGCTGGTGATGGACCTGGTGGAGTCGGTGCGGCTCATGGCCGCCAACGAGTCGGCGGTGGTGAACCAGTGGCGCGGCTTTGTGCACCACGCCACCACCGTGGTACTGCCCGAGTGCAAGGGCCGCATGGTCAAGAGTCTGGGCGATGGCATGCTGGTGGAGTTTGACCAGCCGACCGACGCGGTGCGCGCGGCCCTCACGCTGCACAAGTACTTTGGCCCGCTCAACGAAACGCTGCCGGCGGGCCAGCGCCTCTACCTTCGGGCCGGTCTGAACGCGACCAACCTGTACGCCGACGAAAACGACGTGTACGGCCACGGGGTGAATCTCGCGGCCCGGGTGGCTGATTTGGCCGCCCCGGGCGAGACCATCATCACCGCCAGCATCTTCGACGGCATCGTGGTGGGCATGGACGCCGAGGTGGAAGATCGCGGCGAGAACTACCTCAAGCATTGGCCAGAGCCGGTTCGCACCTGGGCCATTCATTCGATCACCGCAGGATCGTCTGCGATTCGCGCGCAAGTGCCAGAGGGCGCCGCGCTGGACTTCCGCCCATCCATTGCGGTGGTGCCTTTCGAAACGCGCAGTCACGCAACCGAACAATTCGTGATTGGCGAGCTCATCGCCGACGGGGTGATTGCACAACTCGCCCGCAGCCCGGATCTGCGCGTGATCTCCCGCCTGTCCACCACTGCGTTTCGGGGTCGCACGTCATCCGCAAGCGAGATAGGACGCCATTTGGAAGCCACCTTCGTGTTGGGCGGCAGCTACGTGACCTATGGCGACAAGGTAGTGATCATGGCGCAGCTGACCGACAACCGCCGCGAAGAAGTGATCTGGGCAGAGCGGCTCACGGGCGATGTGCGCGACCTGATGGAAGTCCAGAGCGCCCTGCTGGACGCGCTGTGCTCAGCCTGCTCCAAGGCATTGTTGAACGACGTGGTGCAGCGCACGCTGGTGCTGCCCTTGCCCCAGCTCGACAGCAATGCCCTGCTGCTTGGCGGCATCACGCTCATGCACCGCTCCACACCGCGCGACCTGCAGCGCAGCCACCAGTTGCTCGAAGCAGTGGTGGATCGCCACAAACGTGTGGCCACACCGTGGGCCTGGCTGGCCAAGTGGCACATCATGCAGGTGGTGCAAGGGCTCTCGGGCGAGCCAGCCAAGGATTTCCAGCGCGCCATTGACACCGCCGACCGTGCACTCGATCTGGAGCCTGCCAGCTCGCTGGCCATGGCCATCAAAGGCCACGCGCTGTGTCACCTGGGGGAAGATGTAGAAGGTTCCCACCGACTGCTTCAGGAAGCCACCCAAAGCAACCCGAACGACCCCATGGCTTGGCTGTACAACAGCGTGTGGTCGACCATGTGGGGAACACCCGAGGACTCGATGGTGGAAGCAGAGAACGCATTGCACCTCTCCCCGCTGGATCCGCAGAAGTACTACTTCGAGATGATGTTGGCCAACAGTTACCTGGCGACTGGACGTCTCTCACAGGCCGTCGATCTCTGCCGGTCCTCACTCGCTAAAAACCGTTATCACCTGCCCACCCTGCGCGCCATGCTCATTGCGCAATTCGAGATGGGACTGATCAATGAAGCGCGCGAAACATTCGCGTTGATCATGGCGCTACAACCCGATTTCACGATGACCAAATACCTTGCTGCAGGTAGCCACAGCCGCTTGCGGCAGCGTGGAGCCAGGGTATTTGGCGAAATGGGCTTGCAGCACTGACCGAGTTAGTTTTTCAACCAACACAGGAGTAGCGACATGAGCGGAGGAGCAAGTGGCGGCGCGAGTGGGGGAGCCAGCGGAGGCGCGAGTGGAGGGGCAAGTGGCGGTGCAAGCGGGGGCGCAAGTGGAGGTGCGAGTAACTCGGTTGTTTACGCAGACGCCCTGCTCCTGAGTCGCGCGGCCATCGTTGGGCCCTTCACGGGCGCGAATCTGCACGTCAACGAACCCGCATTCGACAAGCCTGTCAACCTCGCCCTCTGGGCCGATGGCCCACGTGTTGAAGCCTGTTTCACCGAGCTCGTTGAAGGCCTGCTCTTCAAAACGAAAAATGGACCCAAAGAGGCGATGCTGGAGTTCGCCAACCTGCAGGCCAGCAACATCCAGCGCAAACCGCTGGTGAAGCTGCGCGCCCCCACCAAGCCGCAGTTCAAAAAGCAACTGGATCTGGTGGCCGCCTATGCCGACCTGCGGGCCGATCGCGCGGCCGAGATCGTGGCGCAGACGGGGCTGCCGGTGGCGTTCTGGTCTTCTCTGGTGGGGCTCACCGCCCACCGCCACAAAAAGACGCTGCAGCTCATGGACCTCATGTTCACGCTGTGTGTGCATGTCGAGATGCGTTTCAAGCACATCTTCGCCAGCCTGCGCCCGGTGGCCATGTCGCCACAGATCCAGCCCATGATCGAGACGCCTGGGCACGGCAGCTGGCCCAGTGGGCATGCCACCGAAGCCTTTGCTTTTGCCGTGCTGCTGGAGGCGCTGCTCAACGCGGCCTCGCCCACGAACGGCACGCCCAACGGCACCGAGAGCCGCGAACAACTGCAGCGACTGGCTGCGCGCATCGCCACCAACCGCGTGGTGGCGGGCGTGCACTTTCCGGTGGACAGCGCATGCGGCCGTCTGCTGGGCACGGCCCTCGCCGAGTTTCTGGTGGCGCGCGCGACCGGCACCAAGGTGCACGAGCGCGGCTTTGACGGCCGCCTGTTTGAAGGCCCCAACGGCGAACCGCTGGACTTCAGCCTGCACCAGTCGATGGACCACACCAGCGGCCACGCCTACACACGATCGGCCGGCACCACGGGTGTGGGCAACGCGCCCCTGGTGGCATGGCTGTGGGAGGAAGCGATCAAGGAGTGGGCATGAGCGCGGCGCCGGGCCGTTCCCAAGCAAGCTCGCACCGCAACCCGCAGGGCGAAGGTACCCCAGTGAGCGCAGCGTCGGGCCGACCCAAGCCAGCTCGCCCCGCAGTGCGCAGCACGGAGGGATCTCGAATGAGCGCGGTGTGGGCACCGCTGCCCACCGGCGAGTTCACCGGTATTGACTGGAGCTCCCCGGGCGCCATCGACGGCGAAGACCCCTATCTGGCCTGGGCCGAGGCCGACCGGTTCGCGGGCTACCGCGTGAAACCGAAAGGCAAGCCACCGAAGTGGCTGCCCCTCGTCATTGAACTCACACCAGGAGCGAGCGTGTCGGCGCTGGTGGAAGCCTCCAACGTCAAGTGGCTGCAGGTTCCGCGGGTGTACCTCAACCTGCCCGCGCTGCGGTTTTGCACGGCGCACGCCAAGCCCAAGTTCTTTCAGCGGCTGCGCACCGATGCGCAACTGCGCGGCCTGATCCAGCGCTACGAACTGGGCCTGCCGGTGGGCCACCACACGCAGCCGATCCACGACCCCTGCACGCCCGGATCGGCCCCCGTGGTGGCGCCAGACCGGCTCAGCGGCAAGGTGCTGGGTGTGATCGACGGCGGTCTCGCGTTTGCCAACCAGGTGTTCCTCAACCCCCAGGGCCGCACGCGAGTCAAACACTTCTGGCGTCAGGACGACACACAAGACGGCGACTGGCCGGGCAGCGAACCACACCGCCGCACGCCGCTGGACCCAGCCCGTGCCGGCCCCCGGCCGCGCGACATGGGCTATGGTCACGAGCTCTCGGGGGCTGCGATCAATGCGGCCATGGCCGCGCACACGCACGATGGCCGCTTGGACGAGAACGCGCTCTACCAACACTTTCAGTTGTGGGACCTGAGCAAACCCGTCAACCACGGCACGCACGTGACGAGCCTTGCCTGCGGCAAAGGCAATCTGTTGAATCCGGCAGACGACGAAGCCAGCCGCTGCGACCTGATCGCCGTGCAGTTGGACTGGTCCAACGTGCTGGACACCTCTGGCGGCGCCATGAACGTGAGCGTGCTCGACGCGCTCATGTACATCCTGGCCCGCTGCACACCACAAGCCCAGTTGGTGGTGAACATCAGTTGGGGCACGCTGGCGGGGCCGCACGACGGCAGCTCCATTCTTGAAGCCGCCATGGACCAGCTGATCGACCTGTGCGAAGGACAGCTGCAGGTCACCGTGCCTGCGGGCAACGCCTACCAGAGTCGCACGCACGCCAATGCCACGCTCGCACCCGGCGCCACGCTGCCGCTGCACTGGCGGGTGCAGCCCGATGACCGCACGCAGAGTTTTCTGGAAATCTGGCTGCCCGACGACGCGCACGGTGTGGAGATCAGCGTGACACCGCCCGGTCATGCCCTGCCCTTGCCAGCGCTGCGCAAAGGCCAGTCGGGCCTGTGGCTGGGGGCCGATGGCCTGCCCATGTGCGGCCTGATCTTTCCCAATGACTCCGCCCTGGGCGTGGGCAGCACCTGCGCCCTGCTGGCGCTGGCCCCCACCTTCAGCCGCGAGGCCCGAGCGGTCACCGCGCCGTTTGGGTCGTGGACGGTGGCGCTCACCAACACCGGCACTCAGCCGGTGGTGTTCGACACCTACGTGGAACGGGACGACGTGGCGCTGGGCCAGAACACCGGCGCGCGGCAGTCGTACCTGGAAGACGCGTGGTACGACATCAGCGGCAACATCGGCAGTTTCGTGGACCACCCGGACAACCCCACACCCATCCGCCGCAGCGGCACCTTCAACAGCCTCTCGACCGGGCAGAGCACGGTGAGCGTGGGCGGCTTGCGCGCGCAATCTTCAGAGGGTGGGCACTTCGCGCGGTACTCCCCACGCAAGCCCGACCCCGACGCCAGCCGGCCGCAACGCGCGGGTGTGAAAAAAGTGCCCGACACACTGGCGGTGAGCGACGACAACCCGGCGCTGTGGGGCGTGTTGGGCGCTGGGAGCCTGAGTGGCAGCGTGGTGCGGCTGGCGGGCACCAGTTCGGCTGCGCCGCTGGAAGCTCGGCGCCTGATCAACCTGCCCTGATGCTCACCAGCGCGCCGGCAGCGTCTTGAGCAGCCAGATCCAGCGCTCGCGTACCTCGATGTAGCCGCCCGTCTCCAGGTCTTTCAGCAAGCGGCTCACCATCTCGCGCGAGCAAGCCAGGTGCTGCGCCATCTGCTGGTGGGTCAGGCGCTCCTTGAGTGCGCGTTCGCCCCGCTCGTTGGGCATCTGCGCCAGGCTGTTGAGCAGGCGCACAAGGCGCCCGTAGACATCGATCAGCGCCACGCTGCGCGCGCTCTCGGTGGCCAGCCGGGCACGGCGGATCAGGCGGGCCATGAGTTCCAGCGCAAATTCGGGGTGTTCGGCGATGTAGGCCAGCAAGGTGGCGCGCGTGATCACCGCACAGGTGCTGGGCTCGGCGGCCTCCACGTTGGCCGAGCGGGGTCCGCCGTCCAGCGACATCTCGCCCACGTACTCCAGCGGACCGTACAGACCCAACGTGAGTTCCCGGCCGTTGTTGTCCGACAGAAAGGCCCTCAGGCGGCCCTGCAGCACGATGTAGAGCGTGTCGCCGGTCTCACCTTCCTGGATCAGCAGCGTGCCGCGGCGGTAGCGACGCTGCACGCCTTGCGCGGCCAGCGCTTCAATGTGTTGGTTGGGATGGGCGAAGGCAGAGGCGTTGGGTAAGGACGGCATCCATGCTCACGGGTGGATTGAATCCGAAGAATTGTGGGGCATGGGCATGACGATGCGCAAGGCAGGCACCACCGGAGGCAGGCTGTTGATGCGCTGGAGCAGTCGGCGGATGCTCGGGGAGCCCGCCTTTTCGCGCAAGGTCTTGATCTGGCTGCGGATGGTGGACGGCGCCACGCCATGCTCGGCCGCAATCTCGGGAATCTCCAGGCCACGGCACAAACCCATCAGCACCGCTTCCTCGCTTGGGCTCAGTCCAATGGTGCGGGCAAACATGCGCACCGCCAGGTTGTCGCAGGCGCTCTGGCGCGACAGCATCACCAGCACGGTGGGCGTGTCGGCTTCGAGCGGGTGGCTCAGGGGCGTGAAGGCCAGCGAGAGTTCGCGCTCGCCCTTGTTCAGCAACACCAGCCGGCGCTGCCCACGAAACGCCGCCTCGGTGGCGGTCTGCATCTGCGCGGTGAATTCGGCGTTGCTGCCCAGCAGGTTGTTGCCGTACGACACGAGCATGCGCCCGCTGGCAAGTTCGTGCCGCGCGAGGTGATTGGCGTGCAGGATGGTGCCCTGCGCGTCGATGATCAGCACGCCGTAGTCGACCTCGTCGAGCACGCGCAAAAGATGCGCGCGCCCCATGACCGGCTGACCCGGCATGGCCAAGGGCTCGTGAATGTCGGACGTTCTGTTTGCACTGCCGGCTTGCCACATGACCGCTCTCCTTGAATGGGATGTGACCAGTCTAGGCAGGGAGGGCATGCTCGGCGTGTGTGGCAGTGCGTGAGAGGTTTGTGACGTATTCACCAAACCCGATGCAGGCTCAGAAGCCCAGCAAGGGCTTCATAGCGGCCCATGCGGTGGCGTTGAGCCGGTTCAGTTCAACCAAAGCGTCATCTCCCGGGGCTTTGGCTTGCCGGACAACAAACACCCAATCCCCACCGATCACCCCGTTGGCCTGGTTGGCGGTATTCACCTCGGCATGAAAGCGATCGTGGTCCATCACGGTCGGCGCAAAACCGCTATAGCGCATCACACGCGCTCCATTGACGGTGCTGATGGTGTAGTTGCCCAGTGTGGTGGCTGCACAGTTGGAGCGGATGGTTTGGGTCGCATCAAGATCACACTCGTAGAACTGGACCTGTCCCGGCATGGGTGTAAAGGCCACGCGCAGATTCTTGAAATTACCGCTGCCCAACCCGAGGTTGAGTCCGCCGGTGGTAGCGGTCACGGCGCTGGCAGGAAATGCCAGAACCAGCTCCTCCAACGTATCGGCAACCGCCTGGTTGATGCCGTCTGTGTTGATGCTGTTGATCACGATCGGGCGCTTGAGGTTGACATTGGCGCGCAAGCTGTACCTTGAACCCGGGGGGAAGACGGCTCCGCCCAACGCCATCATGAGGTTGTCGACTGGCAGACCTGTATTGATGCTGCTGGTGTCTGGGTGGGCACGGAACTCGTTGACCACATCGATCATGAGCCGGTTGGAGATGTCCACCGATGGCGTGCTGTAGCCAAGGACGACCTGACCACCCCCACAGAATTCGCTTCGGCTGGGAGAGCCTTGCGAAAAGGCAAAACTGACGGACGTGTCACAACGGGTCCACCCTGAACCGTTCAGGTAAGCCTGGTTGTAAAGGGCATCCGTTGCCAGTGGCGCGCCTGCGCTGCGGCCCGCACGCACATCGATCAGGTCAAAGCCGACCGGGCCAGCTGCCTTGCCCGCCACCGCCAGGCTGCGAAAGGTGGCGTTGTCAGCATCCACATAGCGAAGGTTGAGCAGGTCCGAGTCGACAGCAGCTTGAGCACGCGTCTGGTCGTCGACCGCGAGCGTGATGCCGGCGTCCAGAGTGGCCGCCACGATCACCGCGATGTTGCGCGCGTTGTCCTGTGGATCGTTGAAGTCGAAAGCTGTGTCGGCCAGGTAGTTGTCAATCTTGGTCACATCAATGCCAAGCTGGTCGGCCACGTTGTCACGCGCCTGGACCAGGCTCTGTCCAGCCGCCAGAGCTGTCTCGACCATGGTGGTCAGCGGGTTGATTTGTGTCTGGCTGGCCACCACCGCGCTCATCACGATCTCCCGATCCAGAAGCGCCTCACCCGGCGCGCTCGCGTCGCGCGCCGTCACAGGCACCACCGCAATCATTCGGCTGGCGTTGACGGTGGACGTGGCGATCTGCGTGCTGTCGTAAACCACGGTGTAACGACCGTCCTGTGCGGTGGGCGTGGCGCCGGGCTCACCCGCGTCGCAGGTGTTGCTCGAGTTCAGATCCACGCATACCGTTGCACCGGCCACAGTGGAATTGATCACCACCTGGCCGTCGAGCACGACCTGGTTGGGATTGCCGGGGTCCAACGGCGTCAGTGGCGCGCCGCCCACGACCGGCGTGACCGGCTGGTTGCCTGCGGCACCCTCATCTGAATCTCCTCCACCACAAGCGGCCAGTGACAGCGCCAGAACGGAGCTGCCCAAGGCCAGTGACAAGGGAGAAAGGCGGTGTTTTCTGGACGGTTTCAGAAAGTGTTTCACGGCGAAATCCTCGGTGTGTTGGGGGACGTTCAGTTTTCGCCCGATCGCTTGCTTTGCCCATCACCCGTGCGGCATAGTCCGGTGCGCAAAGCCCTCCGCCGTTTGGCAGATGGGCAGGCTGACGGTACCGTCATAAGGTCATTGCAACCATGAACGCACCACCCCCCGCTGTGGACCCCGCTGCCTCGCCCGCGCTGGCCGAACTGGTGCTGCGCCGCAGCCTTGAACATGTGCTGGGGCAGAGTCGCTTGGGCTGCATCACCGCAGTGGTGGTATCGGCGCTGCTGGGCACGGTGTTTGTGCCGGCGGTGGGCTGGCTCAGCTATGGCCTGTGGTTGGGCGCGGTGGCCACCGGGTTCATCACACGACAGCTCTGGTTTGAGCGTTTGCGCAAGACTCCCGCCCCCAATGAGGCCCACCTGTCATGGGTCACCGGCATCTCCGCCGTCACCGGCTGGTTGGTGATCTTGTGCGTTCCGCTGTTCACGCCCCGGCTCCCGCAGGACGAGGCTGCGTTCGTGTTCGCCCTCATGATTTCGTGGATCGCGGCTGCGGTGGCGGTCCTGGGCGTGAAACCACGCATCTACGGCCTGTACCTGTGCGTCGCGCTGCCCACCGCGCTCTACCCCATGACCACCCACACCGGTGTGCCGCCCGTCCTGCTGGTGGCCATGGCACTGGGCGGCTACCTCATGTTTCGCATGTCGCTGGGCATCCGCGCACTGTTGATCGAAGCGGTGTCCACAGGTCAGCGCAGCGAGGCGTTGGCGCAAGACCTCGACCGCGCCATGCAACACCAGAAGGCGGCCTTCGTGGCCCGCTCCCGTTTTCTGGCCGCCGCCAGTCACGACTTGCGCCAACCGATCCACGCCATGTCGCTGCTGGTCAACGTGTTGAAGAAAACGCACAACGAAGCACGCCGCGTGGAGGTGGTGAGCGAGATCGAACGCACATCGCAATCGATCCAGTCGATGTTCCGCAGCCTGCTCGACATGGCCCAGATCGACGCCGACAGCATGCACGCCCGTGTGGAACGGATCGACCTGCTGGTGCTGCTGCAGTCGGTGCTGGCGGGCTGTGCCGATCGTTGTGCCGCCAAGGGGCTGCAGCTTCACACCGAACTGCCTTCGGTGTGCTTCGCGCAAGGAGACGCACTTCTGCTCGAACGTGTGCTGCGCAATCTGCTCGACAACGCGGTGAAGTACACCCGGGCCGGACGTGTGAGCGTGAGCGCCAGCGTGCAGGTCGCCGAGGTGGTGATCACGGTGAGCGACACCGGGGTGGGCATGTCGGCGCAGGACCTGCGCCACCTGTACCAGCCGTTTCACCGGGGCGCGTCCTCGCGCGACAGCGCCACCGATGGCCTGGGACTGGGGCTGGCCATTGCGCGCCACATGGTCGAGCTGATGGGCGCCACACTTCACATAGATTCGGTGCTCGGACAAGGCACCACGGCCACCGTGACGCTCAAGGCCGCCAGCCAGAGCGGACGCGTCGCATCGAGCGACGAACCCGCCGCGTTGCTCGCGGGTCTGCGCGTGCTGATGGCGGAAGACGACGCCCAGGCGCGGCTGGCGCTGAGTCTCTGGCTCCAGGAGTCGGGGGCCGAGGTGCAGACTGCCGCCAGCGGGCAGGAGGCGATCGATCTCCTCCAACAGGAACACGCCCCGGACCTTCTGCTGGCCGACCTCACACTGGATCCGGGCCCCGACGGGCTGGCGGTGATCGCGGCGTGGCGAGGCAAACACCCCGGCCTGCGCGCCCTGCTGATCACCGGTGAAGACCACATTCAGGGGCTGCCCCCGACCCTGCCGGTGCTGAAAAAACCGGTGATGCCAGAGGCCTTGGCGGTGGCCCTGGAGTCGCTCATGACCCACCACTGACAACACCATGAGCACCTGCACCGGCGAGACGCCACCCCGATCCAACATGCAACAGCCCTTGTCGTGCACCTGGCGGGAGTGGATCGCCCGGCCGGGTGCCGATCAGGCGGTGGAGGCCATCGTGGTGGGTTCGGGCTATGGCGGCAGCGTGGCGGCGCTGAGGCTGGCAGAGAAAGGGTACCGAGTGCTGCTGCTGGAACGCGGCAGCGAGTACCTGCCCGGGGACTTTCCCAACGACTTTTCGGGTGTGCCCAAACACTTCCGGCTGAACATCCCCGGGCGCGGCGTTCCCGTGGGCAGGGCTTCGGGGTTGATCGAGGTGTCGCTCGGCCAGGGCATGGTGGCCGTCACCGGCAATGGATTGGGCGGAGGCAGCCTGATCAACGCAGGTGTGCTGCTGCGCCCGGATGCCGACGTGTTCTCGCAGGACGCATGGCCCGCCGAGATTCGCCACGGGTCCGGTCAAGCCACAGGCGTCAGCGATCTGGACCGAGCCTTTGCACTGGCCGAGCACGAGCTGGGGGGCGAAGAGTTCAGGCCCCCCGCAGGAGACCGGCGCCTGTGCAAGACCGAGGCCTTGTTCCGCGTGGCTGACACAGTCAAGCGGGACGAGCCGGCACACCCGTTCAAAACCGCCAAGCTCACCATCAACCCGGGTGTGTGCACCGCCTGCGGCGACTGCGCCTCGGGCTGCAACGTGCCCGGAGCCAAGCTCACGCTGTCCACCAGCTACCTGGCCAAAGCGATCGCGACGGGCCTCGTGCAGATCGTCACCCAGGCGCAGGTGTACCGCCTCGAGCCCTGCAACACACCGGGAACCAGTGGAGCCCAATGGCTGGTCACCGTGTTTTCCACCGACACACAGCAACAGGTGCTCTCGGCGCGCGAGGCCGGCACACCTCGCCCGGCCGAGGCAGCGCAGGACCCCGCCAGCACGGTTCTTCGGATTCCCACCACCACCCTGGTGATCTCGGCCGGCACCCTGGGCTCCACCCAGTTGCTGCAGCGCTCGCAAGCGCTAGCGGGCGAGGCCATGGCGTTCTCCCAGTCGCTGGGCACACGTTTGTCGGGCAACGGTGATTCACTGTCGATCACCACCGGAGAACGGCTGCGGGTGAATGCGGTGGGTTTCGGCGCCGATGCGGGCCTGCGCGCGATGGATCGACATGACCCGAATTCGCGGGAACACCTCGTGGGGCCCACCATCACAGCCAGCCTGGATTTTCGAGACCAGCGCAAGCCGCTGGATCAGCGCATCCTGTTGCAGGACGGCGCCATTCCGGGCGCCATTGCCAGGCCGTTTGCCGAGCTGGTCGCCACCGCCTACAGCGTCGGCCAGCTCGGCAAATGGTGGTTTCGCGACCCCCAGCCCAGCCGCACCCACGGCCTCGATCCCTTGGCAGCCAGCCCGGCGATGACGCGCCATTCACAGGTGCTGCTGGCCATGGGGCACGACGGTTCTCCGGGACGCATGGTCTGGCTACCCGGGCTGGACACCAGTGCGCCCGTGATGGACGAGGTTCGTCAGCTGCGCACCTACCAGGAGCAGCAGCACCTGTTCGATCAACTCAAGCCACTGGGCACCCATGTGCACAGCCCGCTGTGGGAGGCCATGCCCGCGAGCATGGGCCGCTTCTTCAAAGGCGTGAAGCCGCCTGCCATCGTGACCACGGTGCACCCCCTGGGAGGCTGCCCGATGGGGGACGATCCCACCACCAGCGTGGTGAACCACCTCGGTCAGGTGTGGGTGTACGAACCCGCTGACCCCAACAGAAAGGGCGTCCAGGCAGACCAGCAGTTCGGGAGCTCACCACCCAACCGTCCACAGGTCTACCCCGGGCTGTTCGTGCTCGATGGCTCCATCGTTCCCACGTCGCTGGGGTGCAATCCCATGCTCACCATCACCGCTCTGGCCGAACGGGCAATGGCAAGCTGGCCTGTGTCGGCATGGCCAGCCCACACGCGGCTGCCCCAGCGGTCGGCCGAGCGGCCGATGGCCAGCTTCCTGCGCCATCCTTTCCCGAGCGACGTGACGCTCAGTGAAACCTTGCGGGCCACCGGCGCCCACTTGAAAGGGGAATGGTTTGCAGGGCCAGACCGCGATCGTCTGCACCTGGTGCTCAAGGCCCAACTGGACAGTTGCGATTTCGAACGGACGCTGATTCGTCACAACCACCCCATGGCCATTGGGGATGTCACGCTGGAGCTGATCAAGGACGCCGGCGCTGCCCCCGGCGCACCACAAGACCCGCGAGCCGCGCAAGTGCTGGCTCGCTACACCGCCATGGCCGGTGGACGTTTTGAATTTCTGCGCGCCAACCGCTTCAGCAGCGGCCGTTGGCTGACGCTGTGGTGCACGCTGCAACTGACCGCGTGGGCCACGTCCCTGGCCACTGCCCTGGTTGTGGGCGCGCTCGCTGTGTTCGACGCGGTCTTGCGCGCCATCGGTTTCGAATGCGACGCTCTGGCCTGGACGCAGACTTTGTCCATCCCGACACTGCTCGGGCTGATTTTCGTCATCACCCTGCTGCCGTTTCCACGCACCGTGCTCACCTGGCTCGTGGTGCGGGGTTGGTCTGACATCGCGCACCGGGAAAAGAGCCACCTCCCTTGGCTTCAAGCCGCCTGGCGCCGCATTCAGTTTGCCCATGCCCTGCTCAAGCAGCTCATGCACGCGGCAGAAGCCCGCTGCATGCGCTACGACTTCAAGCTCAAGCGCTCCGTGCCGGATTCATCGGTTGACTCCAACGCGTTTCCCGACCAGCTGCGGTTCAAGGGGAGCAAACGCGTGAGCTACCGGGCCTCCCTGGGTGAATGGGCGTTGTGGTTGGGAAGGCATGCGCGTCGATGGGTCTGGAAGACACTGCTGTGGCCTGTCTTTCCAACACAAAAACTCAAGGACATTGCGCCTCTGCGCCCCGGCCTGTGGGAACAGGTGATGAACGCCCACATCCAGTTGAGCAGTGTCGGGCGCCTGCCCTCCAGGCAGTTCGCGCTTGGAACCATGAAGATGGGACTGGACAACCTGTTCAACCGCGATTCGGCGCAACTCGGCGAGCGCGGCGACACCACCAGCGGGTTGCTGCTGCTGGCGGGATACCCGATGCTGCTGGCCAGGTTCGCCATCAAGACCCGCTTGTTCGACTTCCGCCTGCCCAACCATAGCAACCGGCCTGTGGTGGACCGCGCCGACCCGCCGGATGTGGAGATACGCGGTCAGGACGGACAGGCCTTGCGCCCCGAACTGCACTGGCTGCAGGTGCCGCGCGGGGAATCCAGCAGCGACCAGGGCACAGAACGCACTGAAGATCTCAAGCTGAGGTTGTGGCGCTACCGGTGCAGCAACGGTACGCCCACGGTAGCGCGTGGCCACTGGCAGGGCGTGCCCGTGCGCCGTGCGCGCTCGGTGCTGTTGCTGCATGCGTTTGGCCAGTCGGGGCTCAGCTTCACCCACCAGGCCAAAGGCTCCCAGTCCGGCAGCAACCTCGCGGAGGCCTTCCACCTGGCGGGCTACGAGGTCTGGATTCTGGACAGCCGCATGTCCACCCGCAGCGGCTACGCGGCCGAGCCGATCACCGTGGACATGCAGGCCCGCTTTGATGTGCCTGCGGCCGTGGACCGAATTCTCAATCTCATCAACGCCGACCTGAAAGATCCGGACCCCACACTGTTGCAGATCTCCGCCTTCGGCCAGTGCATTGGCTCGGCTGCCCTGTGGATGGCGCTGCTGGAGGGGCGGCTGTCCCACGGTATCCTGCCACCCCGCGCCCGCGGCCAACGCACCGAACCCGCACTTTCCAAACTGGCCTGCGTTGTCTTCAGCCAGGTGCACGCACTCGTGCAGGGCTCGCCCGAAACCCGTGCCAAGACATGGCTCCCGAGCCTGTTGCAGGCCATCGCGCCGAGAGGGGTGATTCCCTTCGGGGTGCGCGGCGCACAAGACAGCCTGCTGCTCAACGCGCTCGATCGCCTGCTGTCCACGCTGCCCGTGCCCGAAGCCGAACGCACCCACTCGCGCAACGAAGACGGCGTGGCCAGCTGCAGACGCATCCGCTTCATCGAGGCCCCGCTGTTTCGGCACGAGAACATGCACCCCTCCACCGTGGCGCAGATGAACCGGCTGTTCGGCGACTCCAGCATCCGCCTGTTTGCCCAGGCAAGGCGTTTTGTGGAGCGCGGCCGGCTGGTGGACGAAGACGGTGTGAACCGCTATGTGACCGATATCAACATCCGCCGCCACCTGAGCATGCCGGTGCAGCTGTTGCATGGCGTCAAAAACGAACTGTTCGACGTGCAGAGCGCCCACGACACCCATGCGCTGCTCAACAAGCTGGGCTGCACCTTGATGCCACCAAGCTGCCAGCGCCCGCAGTTGAGCGCGCGACATGGCCACCTGGATGTGCTGCTGGGAACGAATGCGCGCACCGAAGTGTTTCCCGATCTGCTGCGTTTCTTCGACGGTGCGCAAGCCCTGGACATCTCGGCTGCGGCAAGGCGGCGGCGCCCCAGTTGGGTCATCCGCGCACCGCTGAGCGGCCCCTGGTTGGGACGCGTTGACAGGGTCGGCAACCAGGCACGGGTCCGCTTGGTCTTCCTGGTGGACGATCTGCACGGCGGCCACGACTCACGCGCCAATGGCCCCCGGGTGATCGTCAGGCAATGGCAAGAGTCCACCGGTGGGTACCACTCCTTGCACGTTGAGAGCGCCCTCTTCGTGGTGCCCACCACCCGCACGGCGGCCTCAAAGGACTGCAGGGCCTACCGAACGGCCTGGGTCGACCTGCCCATCGAACTGAACCCGGACACGCCGCCCACACTGCAATTTCAAGTCATGACGGCACACCGGGTGCTCCTCAGTGCTGACGAAGCTGTCCTACCGCTCAAACCGACCTCCGCGAACTGGCACATCCGACGCGCCCGCGCGTCGATGGTGCCCTCCACCCTCACGCCACCACCTGACCGACCACCCCATCTCAACAACAACGAAGCCATCGACGAGATCCTGCGCGACAACCTGGCGCACCACCGTCTTCTGGTTCCCCGATCCAGATTGAACGGCATGCCGGTTGAACGGCCCCTGCAGGAACGGGTGGCATTCTCGGTTCCCCGTATCAGCCTGGAGTCCGCCGGTGAGGGGCATCAAGCGTCGGTGCGTTTTCTGGTCGGCTGTTGCCGACACCCCGGGCTGGACGTGGACGCCCGGCGCGTTCAGTGGGCCATGCCTGCCCCCGATCCCGACACCGCCTTCGTCCTGCTCATGGGCGACCAGATCTATGCCGATGCCACGGCGGGCCTGCTCGATCCCTTGAGTCCGACCGAGCGTTATGTGGAGCGTTACGAATCCGCGTTCGGCCACCGGGGCTTGGGTCCGTTGATGGCGAGACTGCCCACCTACACAACGCCCGATGACCATGAGTGGGTGGACGCCCAACCCAACGGAGCGCCTTTGCTGAAATGGTCTTGGGCGAGCTGGCGACTGGGCAAACCTTTCCGTCGACAGGAGAAGCGCATTCACACCTGGGCGGGCCGGGCGCTGACCGCTTTTCAGAACTCGCTGCGCTGGCCCTTGGCCTACCTCACTGGACCAGAAAATGCTCGCCTGGGCTGGACCGAACATCGACACGGCTGCATGAATCTCATCGTCATCGACAGCCGTTCATGGCGCAACCGCGAGCGCGGTGGCAGCACCAGGGCCTGCGTGATGCGGACAGCCATCTTCGACGACCTGCTGGCGCGCCTGCACAACAGCCCTGCTGATGTGCTGCAGGTCATCGTCACCGGCTCGGTGGTGGTGCCGGGCCTGTACCCCAATGCCGACCCAGCCAACCCCGGCGAGAGCGACACATGGCAATTTGCGCCAGAGCAGCGACAGCGCTTGCTCGACACGCTGGTGAAGCACTGCCCGCGCCGCTTCCTGCTGGTCTCTGGCGACTACCACGTTAGCGCGGCCGTCGCCTTGAAGCTCGACGGAACCACCGTGGGCGCCTCCATCGTGGCGCCCCCCATCTACGCGCCCCTGCCCTACGCCAACGCCGCCCCCGAACACGTGGACACCACGGAGCAAACAGCACTGCCAACCGGTCTGCTGACACAGCACATTTGCGCAGGATCGGCAACGCTGCGCGGAAACGGGATGGGTGAGGTGAGCGTGCAGCGCAAGCCCGGCGATGGATTCGAGATCCGCTACCAGCGCACGCTCACCGTACTGGAAACCGGCGAGACCATCCACCGGACCTGTCAAATCACGCTGTGAGCGATCCGCCCGCAGGTGGCGCCACCATGTCCTCGATCCGGATACCCAATCGCGCCAGCTCGAACACGATCTGGGTGCGCGTGTTGACCTGCAGCAGTTCCATGAGGTTGGTCACATGGGTCTTGACCGTGCCGTCCGAAATGCCCAGGTCGCGCGCGATCATCTTGTTGGTCTTGCCCTGCACCAGACCGCGCAACACATCGCGCTGTCGCTCGGTGATGTGCACACGGGCTTTTGACCACACGGTAGCAGGTGCAGGGCCGCCGGGCCCGACACTGACCGCACTGCCCGGCAGCCACACATTGCCGGACGTGATGCAGTCCAGCGCCTGGGAGAGTTGCGCAGCGTCGGCGCTTTTGGGAATGAAGCCGAAGGCACCCATCTCCACACAATCGCGCACCAACTGCGGGTCTTCGTTGCCCGACACCACCACGCACGGTACCTCCGGGCACAGGCCACGAAAGTAGGACAAGGCCTCCAGACGGTGAAAGCCCGGCATACCCAGGTCCAGAACGATCACGTCAAACGGAAAATCGGCTCCACCAAAGAGCGCCCGGGCGGCCTGCGGGCTGTCGCACTGGACGGCCTGAGCCTCGGGTCGAAGTTGTTGGAGTTGCATCACCAGCCCCATCCGGAACATGGTGTGGTCGTCGACCAGCAAGATGCGCATGTGGTCTCCTCAAGCCACCGCCAGCGGAATGGCTAGCGGCGCTGCGCATTGTGCCGGATGGCAGACAGCGTGCCGCGTGTGGTGATCACATCCACATCGATCATCACCTCGATCAGGCTGCCACCGGGCGCGGCCAGCGCGCGCTGCAGTGCAGGCTCGAACTCCGCCGTGTGCGTGATGCGTTCGGCCGCGTAACCGTAGGCGCGCGCCAGGGCGCAGAAGTCGGGGTTGGACAGCGCCGAGCCGCTCACGTTGGCCGGGTACTCGCGCTCCTGGTGCATGCGGATGGTGCCGAAGCTGCCGTTGTTGAGCAGCAGCACGATGCTCTTCGCGCCGTGCTGCACGGCGGTGGCCAGCTCCTGGCCGTTCATGAGGAAGTCGCCGTCGCCCGCGATGGTGAA
>JAJNQE010000005.1 GCA_021154985.1 Hydrogenophaga sp. | reverse complement strand
CGCGCGCGGGTGTTGACGCTCGCGGTGAACTGACCCGGTCTGCTCGTTCAATACTGACCCACCCCTGAAGGCTACCCGAGGGTGCCTTGGTCTGTGGATATCTCTGTGGTTTTGGGGTCTGGGGTCGATCCTTTCCTGCGTTGCGTCGTTGATCGGGTTCGTGCCGCGGCCGTGGTCGTGCTGCTGTGCTTGAAGCGCCAGGAGTCGTTGCCGCTCTCGACGATGTGGCAGTGGTGCGTCAGCCGGTCCAGCAGCGCCGTGGTCATCTTCGCGTCGCCGAAGACGCTGGCCCACTCGCCGAAGCTCAGGTTGGTCGTGATGACCACGCTGGTGTGCTCGTAGAGCTTGCTCAGCAGGTGGAACAGTAAGGCACCGCCGGTCTGGCTGAACGGCAGGTAGCCCAGCTCGTCGAGGACGAGCATGTCCACGTAGGTCAGCCGGTGCGCGATCTGCCCGGCCCGGCCAGCAGCCTTCTCAGCCTCCAGCGCGTTGACCAACTCCACCGTCGAGTGGAAGCGCACCCGCTTGCCGTGCCGCTGGATTGCTTCGATGCCGAGTGCCGTCGCCAGGTGCGTCTTGCCCGTGCCCGGCCCGCCGATGAACACCACGTTGTGCGCCGCCTCGGTGAAGGCGGTGGTGTGCAGCTTGCGCACCAGCGCCTCGTCGACCGCGCTGGCGCCGAAGTCGAAGCCCGCCAGGTCGCGATGCGCCGGGAACCGGGCTGCGCTCATCTGGTACGCGATCGAGCGCACGTTGCGCTCGGCTCCCTCGGCATCGAGCAACTGCTCGACGAGCTGCTCCGGCTCCAGCGCCGCATGCCGGCAGCGCGCCACCAGCTCCGGCCAGTTCGAGGCCATGCCGTGCAGCTTGAGCGCCTTCAGGCGCGTGACGATCTCGGTGCTCATGGCTGGGCCTCCTGGGGGCTTCTGGGTGTGTCGCGCAGCGCGTCGTAGCGCTGCACGTCGGCGCGGGGCTCTTCCCGCAAGATCGGTGTGGGCTGCGTCAGCTCGCGCAGCGCAGGGGCGCCGTCCTTCAGCCGCGCCAGCACGTTGAGCACATGCTCGGCGCTGGGCCGCCCGGTCTCCAGCGCGATCTCCGCGGCCACCAGCACGGCCTCCAGCCCGTGCACCGGCACGGCGGCCAGTACCTGCGCCATCACCCGGTCGCCTCCCGCATGGCGCAGCAGGTGCCGCTGCAGCGTCTGCAGGACCTCGGGCATGGCCTTGAAGGGCGCCCCGTTGCGCAGCGCCCCCGGCTTGGTCTGCACCAGCGGGATGTAGTGCTGCCAGTCGTAGAAGGTGAGGTAGCGCTCGAAGCTCCTGGCATGCCGGGCCACCTCGACGCTGTCGGCCACCAGCACCAGGGTGTTGGGGTACACGCGCAGGCTCAGCACCTCGTTCACGTGGCGGGTCGGCACGCTGTAGCGGTTGCGCTGGAAGTGCACCAGCGCCGTCGCCGACACGCGCACGGTCTGCTCCACGTAGCCGTCGAAGGGCCGGGGGCACGGCATCAACCGGGTCTGCTCGTCCTGCAGCACTTCGGCCACGGTCAGCGCTGGCCACTCGGGGTGGGCGGTCTCGGCCCAGCAGGCGCGGCAGCGCTCGCCCAGCCAGGCGTTCAGGGTGGCCAGGTCGCTCCAGCGGCGTTCGCTGGCTTCCCGCCAGACCTGGCGGCGTCGGTCCTGCACGTTCTTCTCGACGATGCCCTTCTCCCAGCCCGAGGCCGGGTTACAGAACTCGGGCTCGAACAGGTAGTGCGAGCACATGGCCTGGAAGCGGGCGTTGACGGAGCGCAGCTTGCCCACGCCCACCCGGTCCACGGCGGTCTTCATGTTGTCGTACAGGCCGCGCCTGGGGATGCCGCCCAGCGCCTCGAAGGCTCGGGCGTGCGCGTCGAACAGCATCTCGTGGCTTTGGCCCGGGTAAGCGGTGAGCCAGAAGGCCCTGGAACTCGCCAGCTTGGTGTGGGCGACCTCGAGCCGCCTGCGCAGGCCGCCCACGAACACGTACTCGCAGCTCCAGTCGAACTGGAAGGCATCCCCCAGCTCGAAGCTCATCGGTACGAAGGCTGCGCGGCGTGGGGCTGCGTCCTGCTCGGCGCGCCAGGCGCGTACCCACCGGGTGACGCGGGCGTAGCTGCCCGCGTAGCCGAGCGCGCGGATCTGCTCGTAGAGCATCTTGACCGTGCGGCGCTCGCGCACCGGCCGGTGGCCATCGGCCTTGAGCGCCGAGGCCAGGTGTTCGGCCCACGCGTCGACCGCGCTCGCAGCCTCGCGCCTGGGGTACTTCGGTTCGGTCACGCCTTCCTGGCGCAACCACTGCCGCACGGTGTTCCTCGACAGCCCCGTGCGCCGGCTCACCTCGCGAATGGACAGGCCATCGCGCAGGTGCATCCGTCTGATCTTGGCCAACATCGCCACGCTCATCACTCCTGGCTCTCCCCGCTCGTTCATCGAGCAGGGCAGTGTGTTTGCGTGGGTCAGTTTTGAGCGAGCAGCAGCCCCGTAGGTGGGTCAGTTTTCAACGAGCGTCAACAAGCAAGGCCCTAGTCGACTCGTTGAGCCTGAACATCGTCAAATACTGGACATCGCCCTTGGCCGCCTGATCAAGTACGGGAACGAAATCCTCATACTCCGAGCTGGTAGTGAAGGCGATCAGCTGCTTGGATATCTCAGGCAACAACCCTGCGATCTCGCGCCGCACGTTCTTGTCCAATGCGCCCGTCGGGCTGTCCACGATGAACGGCAGGCTGACCTGACCGGCGTCGAAGAGGCCAAGCAGGAATGCATAGCCCAACGCGAGTGTCTGGCCAGG
>JAJNQE010000183.1 GCA_021154985.1 Hydrogenophaga sp. | reverse complement strand
ACTGGCCCGCTCGATGAGCTATTACGCCAGCCTCAAGCTGGGCGCCCCTGCCGCAGAGCGCCGCGCCGCCATGGCGCGCGCCAAGGTGCAACTGGGTCAATCGATGCGTTTTGTGGGCCAGCAGGCCGTGCAACTGCATGGTGGCATCGGCGTGACGGACGAGTACATCGTGAGCCACTATTTCAAGAAGCTCACGCAGATGGAAATGAGCTTCGGTGACACCTTGCACCACCTCGGCGAGGTGTCCAGCCGCATGCAGGACACCGCTGGCGTGTTCGCCTGACAGACCTCCCGTCCAACGGCCCGCACTCAGCGGGCCGCTTTGTTTTCGCTACCCCAAAAACGATCTGGAGACACCCATGACCACCCGCCGCCACCTCTTCGCCCTGGTCGCCGGCAGCCTGCTGCTCGGCGCCTGTGCCACTGCCCCACAAGGCGCCAGCCAGCCCCCCATCGTGTTCGTGCACGGCAACGGCGACTCGGCCTCCATCTGGCAGAGCACGGTGTGGCGTTTCGAGTCCAACGGCTGGCCGCGCGAGCGCCTGCACGCGATCGACCTGCCCTACCCGCTGGCGCGCGACGACGACAGCAAGGCCCAGCCTGGGCGCACCTCCACCACCGAGCACATGGCCTACCTCAAGGCCGAGGTGGACAAGGTGCTCAAAGCCACTGGCGCACAGCAGGTGGTGCTGGTGGCCAACTCGCGCGGCGGCAACGCGGTGCGCAACTACATCCAGAACGGGGGTGGCGACAAGACCGTGAGCCACGCGGTGCTGGGCGGCACGCCCAACCATGGCGTGTGGGCAACCAAGGGCTTTCGCGAAGGCAACGAGTTCTCGGGCACCGGGCCATTCCTGAGCGGACTGAACGCGCCGAAAAACGCCGCTGGCGACGAAGTGACCGGCCCGGTGAAGTGGATGACCATCCGCTCCGACAACAACGACAAGTTCGCACAGCCCGACGGCCTGTGGATCGGGGCCAAGGGCACGCCGACCAATGTCACGTTTGCAGGCCCGGCGCTCAAGGGGGCCAACAACGTGGTGTTGCCGCGCATCGACCACCGCGAGACCTCGTTCTCACCCGCCGCCTTCGACGCCACTTACCGATTCATCACCGGCAAGGCACCCACCACGCTGGCACCCACACCCCAGACACCGGTGGTGCTCAACGGCAAGATCACCGGCCTGGGCCTCGTGCCCACCGACCCGGCCACGGGGAGCTACGCCAACAACCTGCCGCTGCCCGGCGCGCAGCTCACGGTTTACGCCACCAACCCCGCCACCGGCGAGCGCGTGGGCGCTGCGGTGCACAGCAAGACCGTGGGCGCTGATGGCCTTTGGGGCCCGTTCACCGCCAAGGCCAGCGTGCCCCACGAGTTCGTGATCAGCGCGCCCGGCTACGCCACCACGCACATCTACCGCAGTCCCTTCCCGCGCAGCAGCGACCTGATCCACCTGCGCGCCGAGCGCATCCCGGCCGCCGACAAGGACGCGAAGTCCACTGTGACCTTCACCCGCCCCCGCGGCTACTTTGATGCCGAGCGCGACAAGATGGCGTTTGACGGCAAAGCGCTGCCGGGCGTGCCAGCCACCGGCGCCGGTGTGTCGAGTTCCAAGCTCAAGCTGATGGAAGACGCCGTGCGTGCCATCCCGGCTGAGTTCAACGGGGAAAAGATCGTTGGACGCACCTGGTCAGCGGCTGAAAACCGCCTTGTTGTTCTGGAGTTGACCTACTGATGCAGGGCTTCAGGCATGCAGCCTGGAGGTCTTCGGCAGGTGCGACATCAGAAACTCCATCTGGTCCGCCAGGATGCGGCGGTTGCGCAGGATGAAGTCTTCCCACAGGCTGGGCACATAGGGCGCATAGAGCAAGCCCATGTGTGCCTGCTCGGGCGTGCGGTTGCCCTTGCGGTGGTTGCACGAACGGCAGGCCGTGACCACGTTCATCCAGAGGTCGCGCCCGTTCTGTCCCAACGGCACGATGTGTTCGCGGGTCAGTTCCTCTTCATGAAAATGCTCACCGCAGTAGGCGCACACGTTGCGATCGCGCGCGAACAGCTTGCTGTTGGTCAGCGTGGGCCGCAGGTCAAAAGGGTTGATGCGCGGCACGCCCTGGGTGCCGATGATGGAATTGACGTTGATGACGGACTGCCGCCCGGTGATCGCGTTGTGCCCACCATGGAACACCGCGATCTCGGCCCCCATCTCCCAGCGCACTTCGTCCGCCGCATAGTGCAACACGGCTTCTTCAAGGCTGATCCACGACTGTGGCAGACCCTGGGCTGAGAGCTTCAAGACCTTCAAGACGGACTCCTTTGTGCATGGGCATCAGCGGAAAAGAGGCTTGGGCAAGCCCCACATCACCCGCAGGCAGGGCCTGCGAGCATGTATCGTCGTGTGTCAATATAGCGCGCTTTGATGACGCAGCCCGCCACACCGGCACATTCCCCACCGCCAGCGGGCCTGCAAGGGCACCCCATCGCATCCATCCGGCATGAAAATCTTTCGCGGCTTGCGTGGCCGTCTCCCCAGCAACCCCCATGCGGCCAGCGGCGGCTGCGCGTTGACCATCGGCAATTTCGACGGCGTGCACCGTGGCCACCAGGCCATGCTGGCGCTGCTCAACAACGAAGCGAAGCACCGCGGCGTGCCCAGCTGCGTGATGACCTTCGAGCCGCACCCGCGCGACTACTTTGCCGCCCTGCACCAGCAGCCCGACCTGGCGCCCGCGCGCATCGCCACCCTGCGCGACAAACTGCAGGAGCTGGAGCGTTGCGGGGTGGACGAATGCGTGGTGCTGCCCTTCAACGCCCAGCTCGCTGCGCAAGCACCACAGGCCTTCATTGAAGACATCCTGGTGGGCTCGCTGGGCGTGAAATACGTGCTGGTGGGCGACGACTTCCGCTTTGGCGCCAAACGCGCCGGTGACTACGCCATGCTCGACGCCGCTGGCAACCGCCTGGGTTTTGACGTGGCGCGCATGCAAAGCTACGAGGTGCATGGGCTGCGCGTGTCCAGCTCGGCGGTGCGCCAGGCCCTCGGCGCCGGTCGCATGGACGACGTGGCCGCCCTGCTCGGTCGGCCCTACAGCATCAGCGGCCATGTGGTGCACGGGCGCAAGCTCGGCCGCCAGCTGGCCGAGAGCGCCCCGGGGCGCGGCGACGGCTTTCGCACCCTCAACCTGCGCTTTGCCCATTGGAAACCCGCCGCCAGCGGCATCTTTGCGGTGCAGGTGCACGGCCTGGGGCCCCATACCGACTCGCCCCCGCTGCCCGGCGTGGCCAACCTCGGCGTGCGTCCCTCCCTCGACCCGAACGACGTGAACGGCGGGCGCGTGCTGCTCGAAACCCATTGCCTCGACTGGCCCCGGGCTCTGGCCGAGAGCCTGCCAGGCGGGGAGGCCTACGGTAAAATCGTCCGCGTGGAACTGCTGCACAAACTGCACGACGAGCTGAAATACGACAGTCTGGACGCCCTGACCCAGGGCATCGCGCGCGACTGCGACGACGCACGCGCCTTCTTCGCCTCGCTGCACGCCCAAACCCACCGCCAGACCACGCGCGACCGAATTTAGACCTCGCGTCTATCCGGTCGCTGCCCTTCGACAGGCTCAGGGCGAACGGTGTCTCCTTCTGTCTCCCCTCACTCCCCGTTCGGGCTGAGCTTGTCGAAGCCACCACGGAACCTCCGCCATGTCTGAATCCACCTCCGCTGCCGCCGACTACCGCAGCACCCTGAACCTGCCCGATACCCTGTTCCCGATGCGCGGGGATTTGCCCAAGCGCGAGCCGGGCTGGGTCGACAGCTGGAACGAGGGCGGCCTCTACAAACGCCTGCGCGACGCACGCGCCGGTGCCCCCCTGTTTGTGTTGCACGACGGCCCGCCGTACGCCAACGGCAAGCTGCACATCGGCCATGCGCTCAACAAAGTGCTGAAAGACATGATCGTCAAGAGCCGCCAGCTCTCGGGCTTTGACGCGCAGTACATCCCCGGCTGGGACTGCCACGGCCTGCCGATCGAAAACGCCATCGAAAAACTGCACGGCCGCAACCTCGGCCGCGACGACATGCAGGCCAAGAGCCGTGCGTTTGCCACCGAGCAGATCGACCAGCAGCGCGAGGACTTCAAGCGCCTGGGCGTGTTGGGCGACTGGGAACGCCCCTACCGCACCATGGACCCGGCCAACGAGGCGGGTGAAATCCGCGCGTTCAAGCGCGTGATCGAACGCGGCTTTGTCTACCGCGGCTTGAAGCCCGTGTACTGGTGCTTCGACTGCGGCTCCTCGCTGGCCGAATTCGAGATCGAATACGCCGACAAGAAAAGCGAAACGCTGGACGTGGCGTTTGAAACCGACGATGGCGCGAAGCTCGCCGGCGCGTTTGGCCTGGCCGCATTGCCGGCGGGGAAGTCCGCCTTCGCCGTCATCTGGACCACCACCGCCTGGACCATCCCCGCCAACCAGGCGCTCAACGCCCACCCCGAGTTCACCTACGCCCTGGTCGACACGCCCATGGGCTGCCTAGTGCTGGCCGAGACCTTGGTTGAAAAATGCCTGGAGCGCTTCGGCCTCACCGGCACCGTGATCGCCACCGCGCAGGGCAAGGCCTTGGGCGGTCTGAATTTCTGCCACCCGCTGTTCGATGTGGACGCCGGCTACCGCCGTCTCTCGCCCATGTACCTGGCCGAGTACGTGAGCGACGCCGACGGCACCGGCATCGTGCACTCCTCGCCCGCCTACGGCGTGGACGACTTCAACTCCTGCGTGGCGCACGGCATGTCGGTCGACGACATCTTGAACCCGGTCCAGGGCAACGGGGCCTACGCGGCCGACCTTGCGCTCTTTGGCGGCCTGCACATCTGGAAAGCCGTGCCGGTCATCCTGGAGGCGCTCAAAAACGCCGGGCGACTCATGGCCACGCAGACCATCACCCACAGCTACCCGCACTGCTGGCGCCACAAGACGCCGGTGATCTACCGCGCCGCGGCGCAGTGGTTCGTGCGCATGGACGAGGGCGTGGGCGTGTTCACCAAGGACAAGGCGCCCAAGACCCTGCGCCAACTGGCGCTGGAGGCCATCGACGCCACCCGCTTCTACCCCGAGAACGGCCGCACCCGCCTGCGCGACATGATCGCCAACCGACCCGACTGGTGCATCAGCCGCCAGCGCAGCTGGGGCGTGCCGGTGCCGTTTTTCCTGCACAAGGACAGCGGCGAGCTGCATCCGCGCACCATGGACATCCTGGACCAGGCGGCCGACATCGTGGAGAAAGGCGGCATCGAGGCGTGGAGCCGCGTGACGGCTGAAGACATCCTGGGTGCCACCGACGCGCCGCACTACACCAAGAGCACCGACATCCTGGAGGTGTGGTTCGACTCCGGCTCGACCTTCTCGCACGTGCTGCGCGGCAGCCACGCCAACGCCTACCCCAACGGCGCTGCACACACGGAAGGCCCCGAGGCCGACCTGTACCTTGAAGGCCACGATCAGCACCGCGGCTGGTTCCACAGCTCGCTGCTGCTGGGCTGCGCGCTGTTTGATCGCGCGCCCTACCGGGGCCTGCTCACCCACGGTTTCGCCACCGACGGCCAGGGCCGCAAGATGAGCAAGAGCCTGGGCAACACGGTGGAGCCACAGAGCGTGACCAGCAAGCTCGGCGCCGAGATCGTGCGCCTGTGGGTGGCCAGCACCGACTATTCGGGCGACCTCAACATCGACGACAAGATCCTGGCCCGCGTGGTGGACGCCTACCGCCGCATCCGCAACACGCTGCGCTTTTTGCTCGCCAACGTGAGCGACTTCGACCCGGCCAAAGACGCCGTGCCGCTGGACCAGATGCTGGAGATCGACCGCTACGCGCTGGCGCGCGCGGCGCAGTTCCAGGCCGAGGTGCTGGCGCACTACGCGGTGTACGAATTCCACCCCGTGGTGAGCAAACTGCAGGTGTACTGCTCGGAAGACCTGGGCGCGTTCTACCTTGACGTGCTCAAGGACCGGCTCTACACCACCGCCCCCGGGAGTCTCGCGCGGCGCAGCGCGCAAACCGCGCTGCACCAGATCACCCACGCCATGCTGCGCTGGATGGCGCCCTTCCTGAGCTTCACGGCCGAAGAAGCCTGGCCGGTGCTGGCCGGTGCTCAGAACCGAGGTTCCATCTTCTTCGAGACCTTTGCGACGCTGCCCGAGGTGGATGAGGCGCTGCTGTCCAAGTGGAACGATATCAAGCAGGTTCGGGAACTGGTCAACAAAAAGATCGAGGAAAAACGTAGCGAGGGCTCGGTGGGATCCTCCCTGCAAGCGGAGCTTCACGTCACTGTCGCGGAACCTCTGTATTCCGAGCTCGTGTCGTTGGGTGATGACTTGAAGTTCATCTTCATCACATCAAAGGTGCAGCTAGAGCATGCAGAAGGTTCTGGTGTCCAAGTCGTAGTGACACCCGCCACCGCCGCCAAATGCGAGCGCTGCTGGCACTACCGCGACGACGTCGGCGCGGATGCTGCGCACCCCACGCTCTGCGGCCGCTGCACCAGCAACCTCTTTGGCGCGGGTGAAGCCCGCTCGGTGGCCTGATGGCGCGCACCAACACCGGCGGCATCTGGCCCTGGCTCGGCCTGGCCGCCTTGCTGATCGCAGCAGATCAGGTCACCAAGGTGCTGATCCTGGCCAACTACCAGCTGGGCGAGAGCACCTTCATCACCAGCTTTTTCAACATCGTTCGCGTTCACAACACCGGCGCTGCGTTCTCGTTCCTCGCCGATGCGGGTGGCTGGCAGCGCTGGTTCTTCACTGTCGTGGGCGTGGCGGCTTCGGTGTTCATCGTCTGGATGCTGCGCACCCACCCGGGCGAGAAGCTGTTCGCGTTCGCGCTCGCCAGCATCCTGGGCGGCGCCATCGGCAACGTGGTCGACCGCCTGTTGCACGGCTACGTGGTCGACTGGCTGGACTTCCACTGGGATTTTCTCAGCGGCCTGTTTCCTGGCGGGCACTTTCCCGCCTTCAACATCGCCGACGCGGCCATCACCGTGGGTGCGGTCTCGCTGGTCCTCGACGAGGTCTTGCGCTGGCGCCGCAGCCGGTGAGCCGGCGGCGGGCACCGCGCGGCCGCAGCGCCCGGACAGCGCTTCGCCCCAGCGTATAACTTGCGTTCATGAAACACCTGTTGGATCTTCTGGCGGCCATTGCCTTGCTGGTGTGGGGCACGCACCTGGTGCGCAATGGCGTGCTGCGCGTTTTCGGCAGCAACCTGCGCCAGGTGCTGGCGGCCAGCATGGGCAACCGCTTCACCGCAGCTCTCTCGGGCCTGGGTGTCACGGCGCTGGTGCAGTCCAGCACCGCCACCGCGCTCATCACCGCATCGTTCGTGGGCCGGGGCCTGATCGCCCTGCCCGCCGCGCTGGCGGTGATGCTGGGCGCCGACGTCGGCACCAGCCTGATGGCGGTGGTGTTCTCTTTCGATCTGTCGTGGCTCTCGCCGCTGTTCATCTTTCTCGGTGTCACGCTGTTCATCTCGCGCCAGGGCACCTCCACCGGCGACTTCGGGCGCGTGCTGATCGGCCTGGGCCTGATGCTGCTGGCCTTGCAACTGATCTCGGGTGCCACCAACGTGCTCACCCAGAACCCGGCGGTGCAGCTGATGCTGGAGTCGCTCACCAGCGACCGCCTGCTCGAAATCCTGCTCGGCGCGGCGCTCGCGGTGGTGGCGTATTCGAGCCTGGCGGTGGTGCTGCTGGCGTCCACGTTGGCGCTGCAGGTGGTGGGGCTCGATGTGGCGCTGGGCATCGTGCTGGGCGCCAACCTGGGCAGCGGCCTGCTGGCCGTGATCACCACCGCCAAGTCGGGCGTGAGCACGCGCCAGGTGCCGTTGGGCAACCTGCTGTTCAAGGTGTTCGGTGTGTCGATCGCCATCTGGCTCATTCCCACCTGGCTGCGCTTCGTGCAGCCGCTGGTGCAGGACCCGGCCACGCTCACCGTGCTGTTCCACCTGAGCTTCAACCTGATGGTGGGCGCGGTGTTCATCGGCCTCACCGGGCCGGTGGCGAAACTGGTCGGCCACCTGCTGCCGCTGCAAGCCGACAAGGGCCCGCTGGACCGGCCCAACCACCTCGACCCTTCGGCACTGGCCACGCCCTCGCTGGCGATTTCGTGCGCGGCGCGGGAAGCCATGCACCAGGCCGATGTGGTGGAAACCATGCTGCGCGGCGTGGTCACCGTGATCAAGACCAACGATCTTCAGCTCGCCAAAGACCTGCGCAAGCTCGACGACACGGTGGACAGCCTGTACTCCGCCATCAAGTACTACCTCACCAAGATCTCGCGCCAGCAGCTCAGCGAGGCCGAAGGCAAGCGCTGGACCGACATCATCAGCTTCACCATCAACATGGAGCAGATCGGCGACACGGTGGAACGTGTGCTGCTCGACATTGAAGACAAGAAGATCCGCAAAGGCCGCGATTTTTCCGAAGCCGGCATGGCGGAGATCACCGAGCTGCATTCGCGTCTGATCGACAACCTGCGCCTGGGCATGAGCGTGTTTCTCGACGGCAATGTGCGCGATGCGCAGCGCCTGCTGGAAGAAAAAGTGCGCTTCCGCGACAAGGAGCGCGCCTACGCCGCGACCCACCTCGACCGCCTGTCCGACATGAGCCAGCCCAGCATGGACACCAGCGCCCTGCACCTGGACCTGATCAGCGACCTGAAGCGCATCAACTCGCACATCTGCTCGATCGCCTACCCCATCCTCGACAGCGCGGGCGTGCTCGCACCCAGCCGCCTGCGCGAGCCACCGCCGGTGGACGCCAGAAGCCCCTGACACCCGCGCCCGGAAGAGGCCCGGGCGTTCGGCGGTGCGGCTGCAAAAACGGGGGTGCTGTGCTACCCTGCCCCTCCCGTTTGCGACCCGCCAGGAGACAACATGCCCGGACTGCTGCCCCACATCGACCCCGATGGCCTGCTCGAGTTTTCGGTGGTCTACACCGACCGCGCGCTCAACCACATGTCCAAACGCTTCCAGGGCGTGATGACCGACATCTCGGCCATGCTCAAGCGGGTGTACGGCGCGCACTCGGCGGTGTTGGTGCCCGGCAGCGGCACCTTCGGCATGGAGTCGGTGGCGCGGCAGTTTGCCCACGGCAAGCATGTCCTCGTGATCCGAAACGGCTGGTTCAGCTACCGCTGGACGCAGATCTTCGACATGGGAAACATTCCCGCCAGCCACACGGTGATGAAGGCGCGGCGCACCGAGAGCGGCTCGCAGGCTCCCTGGACCCCGGCTCCGATTGAAGAAGTGGTGGCCACCATCGCGCGCGAGAAACCCGCGCTGGTGTTCGCGCCCCACGTGGAAACCGCCGCCGGCATGATCCTGCCCGACGCCTACCTGAAAGCCGTGAGCGACGCGGTGCACGCGGTGGGCGGTCTGTTCGTGCTCGACTGCATTGCCTCCGGTGCAATGTGGGTCAACATGAAAAACACGGGGGTGGACATCCTGATTTCGGCGCCGCAAAAGGGCTGGAGCAGCTCACCCTGCTGCGCCATGGTGATGCTCAGCGAACGCGCCCGCGCCGCCATCGACGCCACGCAGAGCACCACCTTCGCCATGGACCTGAAGAAGTGGCTGCAGATCATGGAAACCTACGAAGGCGGCGGCCACGCGTACCACACCACCTTGCCCACCGACGCGCTCACGCGGCTGCGCGAAACGATGGTGGAGACCGAGACTTATGGCTATGAGCGGGTGAAGCAGGAGCAGATGGCACTGGGCTCGCAGGTGCGCGCGCTGCTGCAGCGCCATGGTTTCCCCAGCGTGGCGGCCCACGGTTTCCAGGCGCCGGGTGTGGTGGTGAGTTACACCACCGACCCGGAGATCCAGTCGAGCAAGAAGTTTCTCGCGGTGGGTTTGCAGACGGCGGCGGGTGTGCCGCTGCAGTGCGACGAAGGCCCCGAGTTCAAGACCTTCCGCATCGGCCTCTTCGGGCTGGACAAGTGGCACGACGTGCCTTCGACCCTGCAGCACCTGGAGCGGGCGTTGGCAGAGGTGGCGCCTCGGCAGGCTTTGCCTGCTTGATTTCACGCAATGACCTCGCGGGCTCGGGGCGCAACGGCGCTCTGCTCCGCGAATGTCCCCCG
>JAJNQE010000168.1 GCA_021154985.1 Hydrogenophaga sp. | reverse complement strand
AAGGAGTAGACCTTGAGTCTGAATCGCAGTGAGAAAGAAGCGGTCATTTCCGAAGTGACCAGCCTCGCCGCAAAAGCTCAAACGCTCGTGATGGCGGAATACCGTGGCATCACGGTCGCGAACATGGACAAACTGCGCGTCACAGCCCGCAGCAATGGTGTGAGCCTGAGTGTGTTGAAAAACACCCTGGCCCGCCGTGCGGTGGCTGGCAGCGCATTTGAAGTGGCCGCCGACCAGATGACCGGTCCGCTGATCTATGGCTTCTCCGTTGACGCCGTGGCCGCCGCGAAAGTGGTGGCCGAGTTCGCGAAAACCAACGACAAGTTGGTGATTCGCGCCGGTGTGTACGGCGGCAAAGTCCTGGACGTCAATGGCGTGAAGCAGCTCGCAAGCATCCCTTCGAAAGAAGTGCTGCTGGCCCAGCTGTGTGGCTTGCTGATGTCGCCCATGTCGCGTACGGCCGTTGTGCTGGGCGCGCTGGCGGCGAAAAAAGGCGAAGGCGCTGCCCCTGTGGCAGCCGAAGAAGCGGCTGCCGCCTGAGTGGCGCGCACCGTTCGTTCAACCAATTGTTAGGAAATCAAAATGGCATTCGATAAAGACGCATTCTTGACCGCGCTGGACAGCATGACGGTCATGGAACTCAACGACCTGGTGAAAGCCATCGAAGAGAAGTTTGGCGTGAGCGCAGCCGCCATGGCCGCACCCGCAGCCGGTGGTGGCGGTGGTGCAGCCGCTGCTGCTGAAGAGAAGACCGAATTCAACGTGGTGCTGGTCGAAGCCGGCGCCAACAAGGTTTCGGTCATCAAGGCCGTTCGCGAGATCACCGGTCTGGGCCTGAAAGAAGCCAAAGACCTGGTCGATGGCGCACCGAAGAACGTGAAAGAAGGCATTGCCAAGGCCGACGCCGACGCAGCCCTGAAGAAGCTGGTGGAAGCCGGCGCCAAGGCCGAGCTGAAGTAATTCGCTCGTTCCCCGAGGCTGGAGTGCTCGAAAGGGCCTCCAGCCTTCTGTGCTTTCAGAGCACACCCAAAAGCCCGGTCGCTGACCCTGCTTTTGAGTGTTTTGTTGAAACACCGGCAAGCAAATTCTCGCGAGTTTGTTTACCAGTGTTTTCTGACCCCGACTGCAGAAAACGACTTGGTTCGGGCCTGTGTGCAATGCACAGGCCGTCCGCCAATGGTTGGTAGAGGCCAGCCACCAAGAAAGCCACCAGGAACCGTCCTCCTGGTAGGCAAGACAGTCGCCGCAGACCTCAAGTCCGGAGATCTCATGGCCCCAGCATCGAAATACTCATACACCGAACGCAAACGCATCCGCAAGAGCTTTGGTACCCGCGAAAACGTTCTCGCGATTCCTTACCTCTTGCAGATGCAGAAGGACGCCTACACCGCGTTTCTGCAAGCCGACAACGCGCCGAAAAAGCGCACCAACGAGGGCCTGCAGGCGGCGTTTGAAGCCGCTTTCCCCATCGTCTCCCACAACGGTTTTGTGGAGATGAAGTTCGTTGAGTACAACCTGGCCAAACCGGCTTTTGATGTGCGCGAATGCCAGACCCGTGGCCTGACCTTCGCCTCGGCGGTGCGCGCCCGCGTGCAGCTCATCATCTACGACCGCGAGTCCTCGACCGCGCAGTCCAAGGTGATCAAGGAAGTGAAAGAGCAAGAGGTCTACATGGGCGAAGTGCCCCTGATGACCGAGAAGGGTTCCTTCATCATCAACGGCACCGAGCGCGTGATCGTGTCGCAGTTGCATCGCTCGCCCGGTGTGTTTTTCGAACACGACAAGGGCAAGACGCACAGCTCGGGCAAGTTGTTGTTCTCAGCCCGCATCATTCCGTACCGCGGCTCCTGGCTCGACTTCGAATTCGATCCGAAGGACGTGCTGTTCTTCCGGGTGGACCGCCGTCGCAAGATGCCGGTCACGATCCTGCTCAAGGCCATCGGCCTGACGCCGGAAACCATCCTGGCCAACTTCTTCGTGAACGATCACTTCCGCGTGATGGACAGCGGCGCGCAGATGGCCTTTGTGCCCGAGCGCCTGCGCGGTGAAGTGGCCCGTTTCGACATCACCGACAAGGCCGGCAAGGTCGTGGTGGCCAAAGACAAGCGCATCACTGTGCGCCACACCCGCGAGCTGGAGCAGTCCGGCACCACGCACATCAGCGTGCCGGAAGACTTCATGATCGGGCGCGTTGTTGCGCGCAACATCGTGGACGAGGACACCGGCGAAATCATCGCCAAGGCCAACGAAGAGTTGACCGAAGTGCTGCTGAAGAAACTGCGCACCGCCGGTGTGCAGGACCTGCAGTGCCTCTACACCAACGAACTCGACCAGGGCGCCTACATCTCGCAGACCCTGCGCATCGACGAAACGGCTGATGAGTTCGCCGCGCGCGTGGCCATCTACCGCATGATGCGCCCCGGCGAGCCGCCGACCGAAGACGCGGTGCAGGCTCTGTTCCACCGCCTGTTCTACAACCCGGACACGTACGACCTGTCGCGCGTGGGCCGCATGAAGTTCAACGCCCGCGTGGGTCGCGACGAATCCACCGGCGCCATGGTGCTGTCCAACGAAGACATCCTGGCAGTGGTCAAGATTTTGGTGGACCTGCGCAATGGCCGTGGCGAAGTCGATGACATCGACCACCTGGGCAACCGCCGCGTGCGCTGCGTGGGCGAGCTCGCCGAGAACCAGTACCGCACCGGTCTGGCACGCATCGAGAAGGCCGTGAAAGAGCGTCTGGGCCAGGCCGAGCAAGAGCCGCTGATGCCGCACGACCTGATCAACTCCAAGCCGATTTCTGCGGCACTCAAGGAGTTCTTCGGCGCGTCGCAGCTGTCGCAGTTCATGGACCAAACCAACCCGCTGGCCGAGATCACCCACAAGCGCCGCGTGTCGGCCCTGGGCCCGGGCGGTCTGACCCGCGAACGCGCCGGCTTTGAAGTGCGCGACGTGCACGTGACCCACTACGGTCGAGTCTGCCCCATCGAAACGCCTGAAGGTCCGAACATCGGCCTGATCAACTCGCTGGCCCTGTACGCACGCCTGAACGAGTACGGTTTCATCGAAACCCCGTACCGCCGCGTGATCGAAGGCAAGGTCACGAACCAGATCGACTACCTGTCGGCCATTGAAGAAGGCAAGTACGTCATCGCGCAAGCCAACGCCACGCTCGACGCCGAAGGCCGCCTGACGGGCGACCTGATCTCTGCGCGTGAAAAAGGCGAATCGATCCTGACCCCGTCCGACACCATCCAGTACATGGACGTGTCGCCGGCGCAGATCGTGTCGGTGGCCGCTTCGCTGGTGCCGTTCCTGGAGCACGATGATGCGAACCGCGCGCTGATGGGCGCCAACATGTCGCGCCAGGCCGTGCCCGTGCTGCGTCCTGAAAAGCCGCTGGTGGGCACCGGCATTGAGCGCGTGGCCGCGGTCGACTCCGGCACCGTGGTGACCGCCACCCGTGGCGGCAAGGTCGACTACGTGGACGCGACCCGCATCGTGGTGCGCGTGAACGACGCCGAAGCGGTGGCCGGTGAAGTGGGTGTGGACATCTACAACCTCATCAAGTACCAGCGTTCCAACCAGAACACCAACATCCATCAGCGCCCCATCGTGAAGAAGGGCGACCTGCTGGCCAAGGGTGACGTGATCGCCGACGGCGCATCGACCGACCTGGGCGAGATCTCGATCGGCCAGAACATGTTGATCGCCTTCATGCCTTGGAACGGCTACAACTTCGAAGATTCGATCCTGATCTCCGAGAAGGTGGTGTCCGAAGACCGCTACACCTCGATCCACATCGAGGAACTGGTGGTGATGGCGCGCGACACCAAGCTGGGCGCGGAAGAAATCACCCGCGACATCCCCAACCTGGCCGAGCAGCAGCTCAACCGCCTGGACGACTCCGGCATCATCTACGTGGGCGCCGAAGTGCTGCCCGGCGACGTGCTGGTGGG
>JAJNQE010000167.1 GCA_021154985.1 Hydrogenophaga sp. | reverse complement strand
CCTGCTGGCCGACCGCGCCGACCTCATCAGCCTGCTGCAAGGCCCCGGCGCCGCCACCGAAACATCGCAACTCGTGCAGCGCGCCCTGGCCATCGACCCCAGGCACCCCAAGGCGCTGGCGCTGGCCGGCAGCGTGGCCTACGAGCGGCAAGACTTCGCCACCGCCGAGGGTTACTGGCTGCGCGCCCGCGCCGTGGCGCCCCTAGGCAGTGGCTTCGCCGACGGCCTCGACCGCAGCCTGGAAGCCGCCCGCGCCGGCATGCAGGCCAACGCGTCGACCAAACCAGCCGCCACAACGGCCAATGCAACGACCACCGCCACGGCCCCAGCCGGCATCAGCGGCCAGGTGGAGATTGCCCCCGCGCTGCGCAACCGCCTGCAACCCGGCGACACCCTGTTCATCATCGCCCGCACGCCCCAAGGCCCACGCCTGCCGCTGGCCGTGCTGCGCTTGCCAGCCACCGCCGGCCTGATCGATTTCACCCTCACCGACGCCCAGGCCATGGCGCCGGACCACAAGCTGTCGGGTCAGACGCAGGTGGTGGTGGAAGCGCGGGTGAGCCGCTCAGGCAACGCCATACCGCAGGCGGGCGACCTGACGGGCCGCACAGCTGCGATGGGCAACACCGCGCGTGGAGTGCGCGTGGTGCTGGACGGGGTTGTGCCTTGAAGAGCCGGTTGGCCAGCGTTCAGCTGACCTGAGGCAGATAGACCGGCCGCGCTGCCGTCAGACCCTGGCGGATTTGCTGGGTCAGCGCATCGGCCAACACCTCCTCGGCGCCTGCGGCCAGTCCGTCGAGCGCGCGCTGCACGATCTCCTCGGCGCTGGTCTTGGGGACTTCGAAGCCCCGCGTGAGGTCGGTGTCGACATAGGCCATGTGCAGACCCGTCACCTGGGTTTTCTGGGCGGCCAGTTCATGGCGCAAGGCGTTGGTCAGCGACCATGCGGCGGACTTGCTCGCCGAGTAGGCCGCCAGCTCGCCGCCGTTGACCCACGACGCCACCGACAGCACATTGAGCAAGGCGCCGCCGCCGTTGGCCTTGAGCACGGGTGCAAAAGCCCTGGTCACGTTCAGCACGCCGAAGAAATTGGTTTCAAAGATGCGTCGCGCCACGGCGTCGCTGTCTGGCGCCAGAAAGCCACCCGGCTGGGCGATCCCCGCGTTGTTGATCACCAGGTTCACATCGCCAGCCTGACGGACCGCCGCCGCAATGTCATCGGGTTTGGTCACGTCAAGCCGCAAGGGCTGGACGCCGGGCAAGGTCACGGTTGAAGGGTCGCGGGCAGCGGCGTAAACCTTGCGCGCACCGCGTGCGAGCAGTGCCTGCGTAAACGCGAGACCAATGCCACGGTTGGCGCCGGTGACGAGAACCACTGAATTTTCAATCTGCATGGGAAGCTCCAAAGTTGAGTGAGGGGTGTTTATGACGATCGTCATAATTTCTGGCGAACAGAATCGCTTCTGTGGAGCGATTCAAAGAACCTGGATGACCACCTTGCCCTTGGCGCGGCCGCTTTCGACATAGGCCAGGGCATCGTTGGTGGATTCGAAGGGGAAGACCTTGTCGACCACCGGGCGGATGGCGCCCGATTCGATCAGCGAGGTGATCTGCTTCAACTGGCTTCCGCTGGCCTTCATGAACAGGAAGGAGAAGCCGACCTGAAGGCGCCGGGCTTGCCGGCGGGCCCCAAAGCTCAGGGCGCGAATCACCTGCTTCACCACCCAAGGCGCCTTGATGTCGTCGGCGAACTGGGGGTCGGCCGGCCCGGAGATGGAGATGAGCTGGCCACCAGGTTTGAGCACGCCCAGAGACTTCGCCAGGGTCGTGGCGTCCTGGCTGTGCAGCACCACGTCGTAGCCGCTCAGGCGGTCTTCAAAGGCTTCTGTCTTGTAGTCGATCACCACGTCTGCCCCCAGGCGTTTGACCAGGGCCGCGTTGCCCGCGCTGGTGGTGGTGGCCACGGTTGCGCCCAGGTGCTTGGCCAGCTGAATGGCGAATGTGCCCACACCACCGGAGCCGGCCTGGATGAAGACCTTCTGACCCTTCTTGAGCCTGGCCCGCTCCACCAGCGCCTGCCACACCGTCAGCCCCACCAGCGGAATGGAGGCGGCTTCCACCATGGTGAGGTTCGCGGGTTTGATCGCCACGGACGCCTCCTTCACGGCGATCCGTTCGGCAAACGTGCCGATGCGAAAGTCATCGGGCCTGGCGTAAACCTCGTCGCCCACCTTGAACTGGCGCACCCGTGGTCCCACGCCGATCACCACGCCGGCCACGTCGTGCCCCAGGGCGAACGGCGTGCGGTACGGCAGGATCTGTTTGAACTCACCGTTGCGCAGCTTGGAGTCCAGCAGGTTCACCGCGGTCGCGTGGATCTGGATCAACACATCGTCTTCACGCACCTGCGGTTCCGGGACCTCCGCGAGCTGGAGACTTTCTTGTTTGCCGTACCGATTGACGACGAAGGCTTTCATGGGGTTTCCTTTTGTGGGGTGGCGAGGCGATTTGACATGATGGTCATCATACTTATGGGCAAAAAAATACCGGGGCTGCATCAGGCCCCGGAAGGGGCCAGCCGCTTCAAGGCTGCGTTGCACAGCGCATCCGACAAGGCCGGATCGTCGACCGCGCGCGCCAGGGTCAAGGTGCCCACCATGGTGGCCACCGTCACCAGCGCTCGTTCGTGAGCACCGGGCTGGCCCCAGTCGGCCGACTGGCGCGCCACCAGATCGATCATTTCCTTGATGCGCAGCGTGGCCGCCCGGCGCACCTCGGGCGACTGGCGCGGCATCTCGGAACCTAGCGCCGTCACAGGGCAACCCGTCTCGATGCCCGCAAGATGCTCTTTGGACAGGTAGGCCTGCATCAGCGCCTGCAAAGCCTGATCTGGTGGCGCGGCGGCCACCACACGGGCAGCAAATGCGTTGGACTCTGCACCCGCACGGTCAGCCGCTTCCGCGAGCATGGCTTCGCGGGATTCGAAGTGCGCATAGAACGCACCGTGCGTCAAACCCGCCTCTTTCATGATGTCGGCCACACCGGTGCCGTCGTAACCGCTGCGCCGGATGGCGCGGGCGGCGGCTTGCACGATGCGCTCGTGCGAGGCTTCTTTGGCGGCAGCTCGGATGTTGGTTCTTTCGTTTCGCATGACGTGCATCATACATAAAAACTGGCTGTATCGCAACCGCACCCGGAAAGGATGGAGGCGTCAGCCGAGCGGCCCACCACCCGCATGGGGCGGAGCTGCAGCCACCGCCGGCCCGATCGACTTCGCCCTAACGCCGCACAAGTCATGGCGCGGGACCACAAGCTCTTTGGTTAGACGCAGGTGGTGGTGAAGGCGAGGGTGAGTCGGTCTCGCAAAGCCATGCCACAGGCCCGGGACCTGACTGGGCGGACGGAGGTGATGTGCAACACCACGCGGGGCGTGCGGGTGGTGATGGATGAGGTTGAGCCTTGAGAGATGCAGAGCCAGCAGGGCTTGACTTCAGTGGCGAAGATCAGGCTTGAGCGGTGGCGAACTCGGAAACAACCAACGTCAGGTGAAGACTTGCTGGAGGCCTTTGTTTGGCTCAGATCAGCCGATCGCTACGACCCCTTGCTGTCATTCGCCACATCGCCTCACGGCAGATGGTTGACCGCAGTGGTCGTTTAGGCAATATGGAAACTGATTGCTCGTCGGTCGTTCGCCAGTTCCCCTCTCACGACCGTTTCCCGCTCTGAAGTCGCCCATGGCCGATGGATTCCAGGCGCACATGCCGACTCTGCGATTGAACCGCCCCGGGTTTCGTGGAGGCCGGTTGGTTTAAGTCAGGCTGCCACCGTGGCGGTCTGACTGGCGAGTTGGCGGTAGTAGTTTGCCTCAGCTTCTGCCGGCGGTATGTACCCGATGGGTCCAAGCAGCCTGTGATGGTTGAACCAGGACACCCATTCCAAGGTTGCCAGCTCGACCGATTCACGGTTGGGCCATGACCGCCTGTGGATTACCTCGGCCTTGTACAGCCCGTTGATCGTTTCAGCCAATGCGTTGTCGTAGCTGTCGCCCTTGCTGCCCACCGAGGGCTCAATGCCAGCTTCCGAGAGCCGTTCGCTGTAGCGGATAGAAACGTACTGCGACCCCCTGTCGGAATGGTGAATCAATGCGCCATCGCGCTCGGGTTGCCGGGCATACAGCGCCTGCTCCAAGGCATCCAGAACGAAGTCTGTGTGCATGGAACTGCTGACCCGCCAACCCACAATGCGCCGGGCGTACACGTCGATCACGAAGGCCACGTACAGCCAGCCTTGCCAGGTTGAAACGTAGGTGAAGTCCGAGACCCAAAGCTGGTTGGGCCGCTCGGCCTTGAATTGCCGGTTGACCCGATCCAGCGGGCACTGTGCCTTCATGTCGCTGATGGTGGTGCGCGCCACCTTGCCACGGCGCACACCCTGTAATCCCAGGCGTTTCATCAACCGCTCTACCGTGCAGCGGGCAATGACAACTCCCTCCCGGTTCATCTGTTTCCAGATCTTGTCGGCACCATAGACCCGCATGTTGGCGTGCCAGACGCGCTCGATGTGCGGCACCAAGGTGTCCTCACGTTGGGCGCGCTGACATCGCAGGGCCGGGTTGCGTTGATGAGCGGCGTGGCGCCAATAGCCTGACGGGGCGATCTGCAGCACTTTGCAGATCGACTCGACCCCGTAGGCCTGTCGATGCTGGTCGACGAAGTCGTTCAGGACTTCAGACGGCGGTCGAGCTCCGCCTGGGCGAAAAACGCGCTGGCCAGCTTGAGGATCTCGTTGGCCTTGCGCAGCTCCTTGTTCTCGCGCTCGAGGTCCTTCAGGCGCTGCAGGTCGGTCGTCGTGACGCCGGCCCTTGCGCCAGTGTCGATCTCATCGCGTTTGACCCATTCGTTGAGGGTCTGCGGTACGCATCCAATCTTGGGGGCGATGGACTCAATGGCGGCCCACAGCGAGGGGTACTCGCCTCGGTGCTCCTGCACCATGCGAACAGCGCGTTCGCGGACCTCGGGTGAGAACTTGTTCGACTTCTTGCTCATGGCTCAATCCTCTCAGAGAAAAGAGCCTCCTCAAATCCCGGGGCGGTTCACTACGCCTCATCGATCTGGTTGAGCGAAGCTAATCATTGCTCTCCATAGTCGACAGCTTAAAGATCCCTGCTGCTGGCCGCGACGATTCCTACCGGCGTCGCGCGCTTGCTTGAGCCGTACGGTGACTCGAAAGTGCGCGCCCTCGACAACTGCGACTAGCAACGACCGCAATACGGTCAAGATTGAAATTTCAGGTTGCAGCGGTGAGCGGTAGCTATCGCTGCAAAGTGGTCACCTGCTAGATCACGAGAAGCCTTTGTCCGGCTCTTTTGCAGATCGAGCAATCAACCCCGCCACCCGCTCCGGCCGCTCCTCATGCGCCAGATGCCCCAACCCCTCCAACTCCACAAACTCCCCACGCGCCGCAGTCGATAGCAGTGCCAGCACACGTTGCGCCTGTTCAGGCGGCACGGTGCGGTCCCGCGTGCCCACCACCAAATCCAGCGGCACGGTGAGTTGGGGCAGGTGGCGCGAGAGGGTGGGCAGGTCCCAGTTGGCCATCATGCCGAGGGCACCGGCGGCGTGGGCGGGGCTGCGCACCAGGCGCTGGTAGAGCGCGGTGCCGGTGGCGTCCAGCGTGGAGCCGGTGCTGTGCAACAGGCGCTGCAACACGGCGGGCTCGGTGGCGTGCCAGGCAAACAGGCGCGGCACCAGCGGCGCGGCGGCCAGCAGTTTGGCTGCGGGTGAAAACAGCCGGCCGGCCAGGCCGCCCAGGGGCAGCAGCGCGGCGTTGAGGCCGATGATCCGGCGCGGGGTGATGAGCCCGTCCAGACACATGCGCACGGCAATGGCTGCGCCGGCCGAGTGGCCCACCACCAGCGTGGGGCTGAGCTGCAGCGTTTGCAGCAGGCCGTGCACCGCGCGCGCCATGCCGGGCAGGGTGAGCTGCTGCGAGCCCACGCCGCCGGGGGGCATGCCGGTGAAGGCGTGGCCGGGCAAATCCAGCGAGATCACCTGGGCGCGTTGGGCGAGCAGCGGCGCCACGTCGCGCCACGAGTGGGTGGACGCGCCGGTGCCGTGCAGCAGCAAGATGCAGGGCGCATCTACCCCCTGCGCTGACGCGGGCCCGGGCAGCAACTGCACATGCCAGCGCAGCCCGCCCGACTGCACAAAGCGGCTGTGCTCGTGCAGTGGCCAGCGCGGGCCGTCGGCATCCCAGTTGAGGTCTGCCATGTGAAGGGTGTCAGCCGCGCGCGGTGGCGGGCGCGGTGGCCAGGCGCACGGCTTGCGACAAGCCGGTGGCGCCCGCGTGCGGCAGCGGCACGCAGGTGGCGCCCATGCGCTCGGCCATCTGGCGAGACGCGTCGCCGGGTTGGGCCGAGGTGTCGATGAGCAGGGCCGAAAGGCCGGCGAGGCGAAACGCGTCTGCCGCTTGCAGGGCGTCTTCGGTGGCGCGGGCGCGGCCGTGGCCACCGTCGCGCGCCACGTTGGCGCGGCCGTCGGTGAGCATCACCACCACTGGGGTTTCGCCCGAGCGGCCGACTTGTGCGGCGAGTTCGCGCGCGGCGTCGATGCCGGCGGCCAGGGGCGTGCCGCCGCCGCCGGGCAGGGCAGCCAGGCTGCGCTTGGCGCGCGCCAGCGAGCGGGTGGGCGGCAGCAGCAGTTCGCAGCCGTCGCCGCGAAACGCCAACACGGCCACCTTGTCGCGCCGCACATAACACTCGGCCAGCAGCAGCTCGACCGCGCCTTTGGCTTCGGCCAGGCGGTGCAGCGCGGCGGAGCCCGAGGCGTCCACAACAAACAGGGTGGTGGTGGGGCGGCGCTGGCGAAAGCGCACCACATGAAAGTCCTCGCGCCGCACCTGGATGCGTTGGGGGCCACTGGCTTTTTGCTGGCGCAGGCGCTGCCAGGGCGCTGCCGCGCGCAGCGTTTCCAGAATGTGCAGCCGCGCGCCCGACTTCGGCTCAGCGCGGCGTGTGCCCACCGGGCGGCCCCGGTTCTGGTTTTTCATGAGCGCGCCCGAACGGCCTGCCGATGCGGCGCGCGCCTGGCGGGCCTGGCCCATTTGCAGCGCGGCGAGCAAGCCCGGCGGAATGGCGGCGCGCACGGCTTCAATGAGCCGGTCGTCCAGCGCGCCGGGGGCTTCTTCCTGGTCGTCGTCGTTGTTGTCTTGGTTCTGCGCCGCGTCCTGGGCTTCGTCTTTTTCGTCGGGCGTGTCCTGGTCGTCCTGCGCCTCGGCGGGAGGCGGTGGTGTGTCGTCTGGCTGCTCGGCTTCTTCAACCGGTGGCGCGGGCACCCGCGTGGCGCGTGGCGCGAGCACCAGCCGGGCGGCCAGCGAGGCGTGCACTTCTTCCACCTCGTCCATGCCCGACAACGCCGCCGCAGCGCGCGCCACGCGCAGGGCAAGCAGGGGCGCGCGCATGGAGTGCACGCCCCACACCAGCGAGGCCGCGCACAGGGCCTGCACCATGTCTTCGGGCACCACCACCTGCGCCAGCCGCGCGCGGGCCTCGGCCACCTCGGCGCGTGTCCAGTCCACCGGTGTGTCGTCTTCCGATGCTGCTGCCTGCAGCGGTAGCTGAAACGCCAGCCGGTCGAGCAGGGTGGCGGGCATCTGTTCTTCTTCGCTGTCACCTTCATCCAGCGCCACCAGAGCCACGCGGGCGGGACGGCGCTGGGTGAGGCCGTCGCGTTCCAGCGCCACCACCTGGGTGTCGAGCACGGCTGCGAGTTGAGACGCCACACCGGCGCCCACGCGCTCGGCCATTGCCAGCAGCAACACGCCGCCATCTGCGCGGGCGAGCAGGCCTTGTTGGGCCACTGGGCGGCCGGCGTGCAGCGTGGCGGCCAGATCGAGCCCGCCGAGCAAGGCAGCGTCGGTGGCGTGCAGGGGTACGCGGTGCATGGGGGGGTCAGCGGGCAGGCATTGGCGCAGCAGCGCCAGCCAGGCATCGCGCAAGGGGCCGGCGGGTGCCCGCAATGCCACACCGCCCAGGCCGGCCGGGTCCACTGCGAGCAGCGCGGCCACCAGGGCGGCGTCAGCGTTCGGAACCGGTGATGTGAAGCTGTCGAGCATCGGTGGTGAGCCCGAGGCCGGCGCTCAGGCGCCCATGAGTTCGGCCACGGCGCGGTCCACCCGCGCGGTGGAGCCGGCGTTGTCCAGCGGGTTGCGGCGCAGGCGGTGGCGCAGCGCAGGGCCGGCCACGCGTTTGAAGTGCGCGTCGGTCACGGCGGCGTCGCCCTGCAGCGCGGCCATGGCGCGCGCGGCGCGAATGAGCGTGAGGTCGCCTCTCAATCCGTCGGTGCCCAGGGCCATGCACAGGGCGGCGGCCCGCTGGCGCGCAGCGTCGGTGATCTCCACCGCGTGCAGGCGCTTGCGCGCGGTCACTATTCTGCGGCGGATGCGCTCGTCTTCCTTGTGCCATTGCTCAATGAAGGCTTCGCGGTCTTGCTCGAACGCATCGCGCCGGCGCACCACCTCCACGCGCTCCTGCAGCAGCTCGGGGGTTTTCACTTCCACCGACAAACCAAAACGGTCGAGCAGTTGCGGACGCAACTCGCCTTCCTCGGGGTTGCCGCTGCCCACCAGCACAAAGCGCGCGGGGTGGCGGACCGAGAGGCCTTCGCGCTCCACCACGTTCTCGCCCGAAGCGGCCACGTCGATCAGCAGATCGACCAGGTGGTCTTCGAGCAGGTTGACTTCGTCGATGTAGAGAAACCCGCGGTTGGCTTGGGCCAGCAGGCCGGGCTCGAAGGCCTTCACACCTTGCGAGAGAGCACGCTCCAGATCGAGCGCACCGACCACGCGGTCTTCGGTGGCGCCCAGCGGCAGGTCGACCACGGGCACGGGGATCAGGTGGGTTTTGGGGGGCGGCTGGTCGGGTGCGCGCAGGGTGGCGCAATCGGCGCAGCGGCTGGCGGGGTCGGCCGGGTCGCAGCTGTAGCGGCAGCCGTTCACGGCCCGCATTTTCGGCAGCAGGGCGGCCAAGGCCCTCACCGCAGTGGACTTGCCGGTGCCCCGGTCACCGAGGACCAGAACACCACCGATGGAGGGGTCGATGGCGGCGATCAGGATCGCCGTTTTCATCTCGTCTTGACCAACTATCGCGGAGAAAGGGAATGCCTGTGCCATAGGGAAATCAGTATGGCACAGGGCATGTGGGCCTCACCCCGGAGCTTCCACGGGGTGCGCGGCATTCAGTGGCTTTTCAGCGACTCTTGTGCCTCATGTGTCACCTGCGCGATGCGATGAGCTCGCGCCTCACATCCAAAGCGCACGCCACAACAGCCGGGGCGCGTCGGCACGTTGCAGTTGCACCCGCGTCTGCCAGCTGCGGTGGCCCTGTTCTTCGATGAGCTCCAGGATGCGCAAGCCGCCTTGCACCACCAGCCGCAGTTCCCAGCCGGCGCGCCCGGGCACCCGCCGCGCCAGGGGCGCACCCAGCAACATAAGGCCTCGCGCGTAGGCGCAGAGCTCGGCCACCACGGCGCGCCGGGTGGCGGTGGCTTCCAGCAGGGGGGATTCAAAGTCGGCCACCTGCAAACCATGGCGCTTGAGCGTGTCGGCCGGCAAGTAACAACGCGCGTTGGGCAGGTCGCGGCTGATGCGGGCCACGGCGAAGTTGTTGCTCGGCAGCACGTTGTCGAGGTCGTTGGTCTGCATGTTGAGCAGGCCGACGTTGTAGCGGCCGGCCTTGCCCGAGACGCGCGCGCCGGCGATGATCGGAATCGCCTCGCCGGACGCGCCCAGACCGATGCGGCGGCTGAAGAACAGGTCGACTTCGCCGGGGTTGCCGACCGAGAAGAAGCCGGCGTTCTCGAGGAAGAACGGCCGCTTCTCGGGGAAGAACAGGTTGAAGCGGTCGAGGTTCACCTGCTGGTCGTCGACCTCGACCTGCGCGAAGTCGGTGTTGACCGTGCCGTCGAGCGCCAGGCTCGGCGTCAGGTTGTACTTGA
>JAJNQE010000165.1 GCA_021154985.1 Hydrogenophaga sp. | reverse complement strand
CCTGGCCGCGGTGCCGGTGATCAAGGTCGCCACACGCAGCGATCTGGCGCGGCGCTGGCACGACCTGATGGACGTGAATGCCGGCGCCATCGCCGACGGCACGGCCACGATCGAGGAGATGGGCTGGGAGCTGTTCCGCCTGATGCTCGACGTGGCCAGCGGCCGCAGGAAGACCTGGGCCGAGCACTGGAAGCTGCACAACGCGCTGGTGCTGTTCAACCCCGCGCCAGTGACCTGAGGGGCGGTCATGGCATGGGCGTTGGCGTAGACTCGCGCCTCCCCGATGACCACCGCTGCTGCCCACACCCCCACGCCTTCCCATGCTCCGCTGATCGCCAACCTGATCGCGCAGCTGGCCTTTGGCCTGCTCGCCATGACGATCTGCCTGCCGTCCATGCAGGAGTGGGGCGCGCTGTTCGGGTCTGATCAGGCCAGCGTGCAGCTCACCTTCAGCGGCTATGTGGTGGCCTATGGCGGCCTGCAGTTGCTGTATGGCCCGTGGTCCGACCGCTGGGGGCGCAAGAAGGTGTTGATGTTCGGCCTCACGCTCGCGGGACTGGGCTCCGCGCTGGCCGCGCTGGCGCCCAGCCTGGCGTGGCTCACGGCGGCCCGTGTGCTGCAAGGCGCTGGGTGTGCCGCCGGCATGGTGGTGGGCCGGGCCATGGTGCAAGACCTGTTCAGCGGCCCCGAGCGCACGCGGGTGATGGCCTATGTGGGCATGGCCATGGGGCTGATCCCGCCCACCGCCACCATCCTGGGCGGGCAGATCCATGTGCGCCTGGGCTGGCAGGCCAACTTCGTGCTCATCGCGCTGCTGGCCGTGGTGCTGTTTGTCGCTGCGTGGAAGGGCCTGCCCGACCACAAGCCGGCGACCACCGCGCAGCCACACTGGCTGGGCGCGATGCTGTCCTCTTACGCACGACTGGCGCGTGAGCCGTCGTTTTTGCTGTTCGTGTTCATCCTGGCCATGACCACCGCCAATTTCTACGCCTTCCTCGCGGGCGCGCCCATCGTGCTGGGCAGCTATGGCGTGGGACCGGCGGGCATCGGCTACTACATCATGGTCGTGCCGCTGTCCTACATCGTGGGCAACTACCTCACCACCCACCTGGTGCACCGCACCGGCGACCGCGCCATGATGATGCTGGGCCAGGTCTGCACGGTGGGCGGCATTGCCCTCATGCTGGTGCTCGCGCTGGCCAACGTGGACACGCCGCTGGCCTTTGCGCTGCCGCTCATGCTGATGGGCCTGGGCAACGGCTTTCTGGTGCCCCCCGCGCTCACCGGCACGGTGGGCCTGGTGCCCGCGCTGGCCGGCTCGGCCGCTGCGGTGGCGGGTCTGGCGCAACAGCTCATGGGCGCGGTCGGCGGCTACGCCGTGGGCCTGGTGCCGCACGAGGGCGCGGTGAACCTGGGCTGGCTGATGCTGGGCCTGGGCAGCGTGGCGCTGGTGGCGCAGGTGGTGCTGAACCGCCGCCGGTTGGGCAAGCCTGCGCCTGTGCGGCTGGGTCCCGGCGGCTGAGTCTGCGAACGCGCGCGACAAGCGCCGCCGCCGGCGTGGCGCAACATGGCGGGGTCCGTCACAACCCGCAGGCCCGCACCATGACCACACAACAATTCCAGGTCCGCAAGGACCAGCTCGCCACCACCCGCACCGTGCAACTGGCCGACACGCCGCTGGCCGATGGCGAGATCCGCGTGCGCATCGAGCAGTTTGCCTACACCGCCAACAACATCACCTACGCCGCCTTTGGCGAGGCCATGAACTACTGGCAGTTCTTTCCGGTGGCCCTGGAGCCGGGCGATGAGGCCGCCTGGGGCGTGGTGCCGGTGTGGGGCTTTGGCGTGGTGGAGCAGACGCGGTGCGACGGCGTGGCCGTGGGCGAGCGGCTGTATGGCTACTGGCCCATTGCCTCGCACGTTGTGCTCACCCCCGCGCGCACCTCGCCCGAAGGTTTCTTTGACGGCGCACCCCACCGGGCTGCGCTGCACCCGGTTTACAACCACTACCTGCGCTGTGCGGTGGACCCGCTGTTTGAGCCCGCCACCGAAGCGCTGCAGGCCTTGCTGCGCCCGCTCTTCCTCACCGCCTGGTTGATCGACGACTTTCTGACCGACAACGATTTCTTCGGCACGAACCGAAACGGCCAGCGCGGCGTGATGCTGCTCTCGTCGGCCAGCAGCAAGACCGCGTTTGCCACCGCTGCCCAACTGGCCCAGCGGCCCGAAGTGGAGGTGGTGGGCCTCACCTCGCCGGGTAACGTGGCGTTTTGCGAAAGCCTCGGTGTGTACAGCCGCGTGCTCACCTACGACCAGCTCGACGAGCTGCCGGCAGACGTGCCCTGCGTGTACGTGGACTTCGCCGGCAACGGCGCGCTGCGCAAGGCCATCCACAGCCGCTTCACCGCGCTGGCCTACAGCTGCTCCATCGGCGGCACCCATGTGGACCAGCTCGCCGGTGGCCGCGACCTCGCCGGCCCGCGTCCGGTGTTGTTCTTCGCACCCGCACAAGCCAAAAAACGCCATGGCGACTGGGGCGCGGCCGGGTTCAACGAACGCATGGCGACAGCGTGGGACGCGTTCATTGCCCGGGTGAACAACCCGGCCCAGCCCTGGGTGGTGGTGCAGCACCACCGTGGCCCCGAGGCTGTGCGGGCCGCACACGCGCTCGTGTTGGGCGGGCAGGGTGACGCGCGCCTGGGGCACATGCTGTCGCTCACCTGAACGTGTGACCCGCGTGCGTGACTTTGCGCACAGAGACTGTGCCCTACGCTGTGGATAACCAGGTGAACAACCGCCGCAGCCCGCTGCCCGCCTCGCTCTGCAGGCGGTGCTTAAAAATCAGGCGCTCGCCGCAGGCTCAGTAGAGCCGAACCGCCACGTCGAAGTGCCAGGTGCGGCGGATTTCCACCACGTCGTACTGGCGTGCCAGCGCGGGCGCAAACGCCGGGTAGCTCGCCTGGCCACGCACGATGCGCTCGATGGCTTCGTCGATGGCGGGCACACCGCTGGACTTCACGAAGGTCACGTTCTCCACCGACCCGTCGCTGCGGATCGCCACCGTCACCACCGGCGGGGTGTGGGGCTGCTTCGCCGCTTCGCGGATCAGGTCGAGGGTCATGTTCATCGTGATCTTGCGGGCCCAGGCCTCGGCATACAGGATGAGGTCGGCGTTGGGGTCGGCGCGGCCGAACAACCGGGCGCGGCGCGCGGTGCTCAATGAGTAAGGCAACTCGTTGGCCGCCCTGGCCGCAGCGTCGCGCCGGTCGGCCTCTTCGTTGAGTTGCCGGCCGATCGCCCGCAGGCGTTCTTCGCGCCTGGCTTCGTCCGCTTGCCGCTCGGCCTGCAAGCGCGCGGCTTCGGTCTGGGCAGCCTGCTGGACAGCCGCCGCTTGTTGCTCCGCCGCCCGCTGCGCAGCCGCCTGACGTTCGCCCTCCAGGCGCTCGGCCTCCTGCCGCGCGGCTTGTTCGCGAGCCGCCTGCTGTTGGGCTGCCGCTTGCTGCGCAGCCGCCTGGCGCTCGGCTTCCAGCCGCGTGGCTTCGGCCTGCGCCGCCTGCTGCCGGGCAGCTTCCTGTTGAGCCGCTGCCTGCCGCTCGGCTTCGGCGCGTACGGCTTGCTGTTGGGCGGCCGCTTGTTGTGCCGCGGCTTGGCGTTCGGCCGCCTCGCGTTCTGCCTGTTGCGCACGGGCCTGCTGTGCAGCCAGTTCGCGTTCCGCTTCCAGCCGCCGTGCGGCTTCTGCACGCTCGGCCTGCTGTCGAGCCGCTTCCTGCAGTGCGGCGGCTTGCTGCGCAGCCAACTGGCGTTCGGCTTCCAGACGTTCGGCCTCGAGGCGCTCGGCTGCTTGCGCGCGCGCCTGCGCTTGCTGGGCCGCTGCCTGCGCCAGGGCTTGCTGCTCAAGGGCCTCGCGCTCGGCGTCGGCCTGCCGGCTGGCTTCGGCCTGGGCGGCTCGCTGTTCTGCCGCCAGGCGCTCGGCCTCCAGTTGCTGTTGTGCCTCCAACTCGGCCGCTTTGCGCCGCGCCGCACCTTGGCGTTCGACTTCGAGGCGCGCGGTTTCCACCTGCGCCGCTTCCTGGCGCGCCGCCTCCGCGCGCATGGCCTCGACCTCTGCCAAGGCCTGCCGCACGATCGCTTCGCGCGCCGCCTGCGCCTGCTCCACGGCCAGGCGCTCGGCTTCAACCCGCGCCGCCGCTTGCCGGCTGGCCTCCTGTTGCGCCTCGGCCTCCTTCGCAGCTTCCCGTGCCGCGGCTTCTTGTTCAGCCGCTTCTTGTCGCGCAGTCTCCAGGCGTTGCGTTTCCGGTTGCTGCACTTCCTGCGCCGTGCGCTCGCGCAGGGCCACTTCGGCGGTGGGTGCCGGTGCGGGTGGTGCGCTGGGCACCGCCACCGGCTCGGGGGGCAGCGGCGCTGGCGGCGCAACGGCTTCAGCCACAGGCTCGCCCGGCGCAAGCGAGGGCGCTGCCGCCGCCACGCTGGCCAGGGGCGCTGGCGCGGGTCTGGGCACGGGGAGCTCGGTTGGCGGGGTGGGCGAGCGGACCGCAGCCGGTGGCGCTGGCGACGGTGGCAATGGCTGTGCCAGGGGTGCTGCCGGCTCAGCCGCCGGAGCCTGCGCCGGTGCCAGCACGATGCGCAGATCCGGCACCTCGATCCGCCGGTCTTGCCAGGGGAACCCCAGACCCGGCAGCCCCATGCCCTGGCCGCCGAAGGTGAGGCTCAGCAGCAGTGCGTGAACCAGCAAAGACAGCAGCAAAGCCGTGCCCATGCGCCGGCGCTCGGAGCGTTTGCGCGTGGGAGGGGGTGTCTTGGGCTGCATGCGGCCGATTGTCGACTCCAAACCGGGGTCCCCCGGGCGCATCTGGCAGCAGGCTCAGGCGGCACCAGCCTGCTTGTTGAACGACAGCGCCACAAAATCCACAAACGCTCGCACGCGCACCGCGAGCTGGTGGCGCTGCGGATACACGGCGTAGATGTCGGCGTCGGGTGTGGCGTGTTGTGGCAGCACCTGCACCAGCCGTCCGTTGGCGAGAAAACGCTCGATGTCCCATTCGGCTCGCATCAGGATGCCGTGACCGTCGAGCGCCCACTTGACCGCGATCTCGCCGTCGTTGGTGGTGAGGTTGCCGCGTGTCTTGATGGCTTCGGTGGTCGCGTTTTTGCCGCGCCCCGTGGTCAGGCGCCACAGGCCGTAGGCTTCTTCACCCTGGCGAATGCCGATGCAGTTGTGCTTGACCAGGTCGTTGGGCACCTTGGGTGTGCCGTGTCGGGCCAGGTAGGCGGGCGAGGCGCAGAGCAGGCGCCGGTTGGGAGCGATGCGGCGGGCGATCACGCGTGCGTCGGGCGGTGCGCCGAAGCGGATGCAGACGTCAAAGGAATCGTCGGTCAGTGCCGGCGGGTTGACCGAGAGTTGCAACTGCACCTCCACCTGCGGATGCTGGCGCACGAAGCGCGAGATCAGTGGCGCCACATGGCTGCGCCCGAAGCCCAGCGTGGCGTTCACGCGCAGCAAGCCCTTGGGCGTGCCCTTTGAAACGCCCAGCAACTCCTGCATGCCGTCGATCTCGCTCAGGATGCGGCGCGCGTGTTCCAGGTAGAGCTCGCCTTCGGGCGTCATGCCCATGCGCCGCGTGGTGCGGTTGACCAGCGACACGCCCAGACGGGCTTCCATCTGCGCCAGATGTTTGCTCACCGCAGGCGTGGTCACGCCGAGTTCGCGCGCCGCCGCGCTCAGGCTGCCGGCACCGGCGAGCACAGAGAAAAAGCCCAGGTCGGCGGGCTGGATGGCGTTGCTCATGGGTGCTCCACTGTTGAATCAAAGTAAACAATGGATTCACTTTATCGGCGAATGAGCGCGCATTGCAAGGCCTACATTCACCCCACTGAATCACCGCACACGGAGACAAACCCATGAAAACCTACGCCATCGCCACGATTCCCGGGGACGGCATCGGCAAGGAAGTGGTGCCGGCTGGCCAGCAGGTGCTGCAAGCCCTGGCCGCCACGGGCAAGGGCTTTCGCTTTGCTTTCGAGGACTTCGGCTGGGGTGGCGATTACTTCCGTCAGCACGGCGTGATGATGCCGGCCGACGGGCTGGACGCGCTGCGCCACAAGGACGCCATCCTGTTCGGCTCCGCTGGCGACCCCGACATCCCCGACCACATCACGCTCTGGGGCCTGCGCCTGAAGATCTGCCAGGGCTTCGACCAGTACGCCAACGTGCGCCCCACGCGCATCCTGCCCGGCATCGACGCACCGCTCAAGCGCTGCAAGCCTGAAGATCTGAACTGGGTGATCGTGCGCGAGAACTCCGAAGGCGAGTACTCCGGCGTGGGTGGCCGTGTGCACCAGGGCCACCCTATCGAGGCGGCCACCGACGTGACCATGATGACCCGCGTGGGGGTGGAGCGTGTCATGCGCTTCGCCTTCAAGCTGGCACAGAGTCGCCCGCGCAAGCTGCTCACGGTGATCACCAAGAGCAATGCCCAGCGCCACGCCATGGTGATGTGGGACGAGATCGCGCTGGAGATTGCCCGCGAGTTCCCCGACGTGAAGTGGGACAAGGAAATCGTGGACGCCGCCACCGCCCGCATGGTCAACCGCCCGGCCACGCTGGACACGATCGTGGCCACCAACCTGCACGCCGACATCCTCTCCGACCTGGCCGCCGCACTCGCGGGCAGCCTGGGCATTGCGCCCACTGGCAACATCGACCCCGAGCGACGTTACCCCAGCATGTTCGAACCCATCCACGGTTCGGCGTTCGACATCATGGGCAAAGGCCTGGCCAACCCGATCGGCACCTTCTGGAGCTGCGTGATGCTGCTCGAACACCTGGGCGAGATGGACGCGGCCCAGCGTCTCATGAAGGCGATCGAACAGGTCACCGGCAACCCCGCGCTGCACACCGGCGACCTCGGTGGCAAGGCCACCACCGCGCAGGTCACCCAGGCGGTCTGCGATCTGCTCGCTGTGCGCGAACACCGCCTGGCCGCCTGAGCTGACGTTCGTGCCGGGCTCGCTGGTTCAGCGATCCGGAAATCCCCACCGGTCCAAAGAGACCGGTTCATCAGAGCGCACACCGCGCCGTTTTTGGAGACAAGCATGCCCGCCATTCATTCCTTCACCCGTCGTCGTGTGGTGCAAGCCATGGCCTTGGGTCTGGCCGTTGCCGGTGGCAGCGCCATGGCCCAAAGCTGGCCCGCACGGCCCATCAGCCTGGTCGTGCCTTTTGCGGCCGGCGGTACCACCGACGTGCTGGCCCGCGCGCTGGCCGACAGGCTCTCGCAAAGCCTGGGGCAGCCGGTGGTGGTGGAGAGCAAGCCGGGCGCCGGGGCCACCATCGGCGCCGACTTCGTGGCCAAGGCCAGGCCCGATGGCTACACGCTGCTGATGGGCGCGGTGCACCACACCATCGCGTCCAGCGTCTACAAGAAGCTGCCTTACGATTTTTCCAAGGACCTGGCGCCCATCACCACCGTGGCCCTGGTGCCCAACGTGCTGGTGGTCAATGCCAGCACGCCCGCGAAGAACGTGAACGAGCTGGTGGCCCTGCTCAAGGCCAGCCCGGGCAAGATGGCCTACGGCTCCAACGGCAACGGCACGGCGCAGCACCTGATCGGCACGCAGTTCCAGAACCAGACCGGCACCAGCGTGATCCACATCCCGTACAAGGGCAGCGGTCCTTTGTCCACCGACCTGCTGGGCGGCCAGATCATGATGAGTTTCGACACCATCACGCCGGTGCTGCCGCACATCAAGGCGGGCAAGCTGCGTGCGCTCGCAGTGACCACAGCCAAGCGCTCGGCGGCCTTGCCCGACGTGCCCACGCTGGAAGAGGCCGGCCTCAAGGGCTTCAACATCGGCACCTGGTTCGGCGTGCTGGCGCCGGCGGCCACACCGCAGGACATCGTGACCCGCCTCAACGCCGAGATGGTCAAGGTGATCCAGTCGCCCGAGTTCCGCAGCCGCATGGCCGAGATCGGTGCCGAACCGATCGGCGACACCAGCGCACAGATGGCGCAGCAGATCGCCAGCGAGACCGAAAAATTCGGCAAGCTGGTCAAGGAAGCGAAGGTCGTGATCGACTGAGCCAGGGCGGGCGCCAAAAAAGGGGCGCTGTTGGGGGTGGTTTGCTCCACCAGTGGACAGGGCTCAGCCTTTAAGATACTGTACGTACATATGGGGTATCCACTTAGCTCCAGTGAAGGCAGAATAGCTGGATGGATATCCAGACTTTAGCGCCAACGCCCGGAAAAGACTACCCACAGACCTGGAACGAGTTTCTCGACTGGTTTGGCACCGAAGAGGCGTGTCTGGCGTACCTGGAGCGGTTGCGCTGGTCCAACGGGTTTGCCTGCCCGCGCTGTGGCTGCGTGGGCGAAGCCTATCGCGCCACGCGCACCCGGCTGATGTGCCCGAGCTGCCAGCACCAGGGTTCGGTGACCGCTGGCACCATCTTCGAGAAGACCCGCACGCCACTGCGCGTGTGGCTGGCTGCGGCCTGGTACCTGACCAATCAAAAGCAAGGCGTGAGTGCTCTGGGCTTGCAGCGCGTGCTGGGACTGGGCAGCTACCAGACCGCCTGGACCATGCTGCACCGACTGCGCCGTGCCATGGTTCGCCCGGGCCGCGAGCAACTCAAGGGGGTTGTCGAGGTTGACGAGACCTACCTGTCCATCACGGACAGGCAAGCCCCCATCTCTTCCAAAGGGCGCAAGAGCAGCACGAGCAAGGTGCTGGTGGTGATGGCTGTGGAGATGCTGGAGCCCAAGGGGTTTGGCCGCATCCGTCTGCGCCGCATTTCCAACGACTCCGCCGCCTGTGTGATTCCGTTTGTGCTGGAGGTCGTTGGGCCAGGGGCCGAGGTGCGCACGGACGGCTCGGCCGCTTATCGGTCGTTGACGGAGTTGGGCTTTACCCATCAGCGCACGGTCATGCTGGGCTCTGATGTGCCGGCCCATGTCTCGATGGCGGGTGTGCATCGGGTGGCGGCTCTGGTGCAGCGCTGGATCCTGGGCACCCACCATGGCTCGGTGCAGCCTGAGCATCTGGATGCCTATCTGGACGAGTTCGTGTTCCGTTTCAACCGTCGCACGTCCAACTCGCGGGGCATGTTGTTCTACCGGTTGCTGCAACAAGCCGTTGTCACTGCACCGGTGACCTACCGCGATGTGGTGCGAAAGGCTTGAATGTTTGGGTGACGGCCATAGAATGTATGTACTGGGTATTTATCCAGCATACGCGCACCACTGGAGCTAAGTGGATACCCCATACGTACATACAGTATTTATCGGCTTTCCCAACCCCACCCGTACACCCCGCCATGCATCCCGCCTTCGACTGGCAGGAGGACGACCCGTTTTCCGCGCTGATGTTTTCACCTCCGCCCAAGGCACCGCGTCCGGTGCGTTTGCCCGGCGAATTGCCCATGGCGGTGGCCGCCGCCATCTGGCGTGGCGACCAGCTCGGTGGCCCGGTCTCGGCCGTGCTCTCCAGCGGCTTCGAGGCGCTGGACGCGCAGTTGCCCGGCGGTGGCTGGCCGTGCCATGGGGTCATTGAAATCCTCGCGTCGCAGAGCGGCACGCTGGAGTGGCGCCTGCTCGGGCCGGCGCTGCGCCAGGTGTGTGCGGCTGGTCGCGCGGTGGTGGTGGTGGGGCCGCCCAAGGCGCCGCACCTGCCGGGCCTTCGGTTTGAGGGCATCGACGAGCGCCACCTGGTCTGGGTGCGGGCCGACACGGCGGCCGAGCGCCTGTGGTCGGCCGAACAACTGATCAAGGCCAACGCCTGCGGGGCGCTGGTGGTGTGGCTGCCGCAGGCGCGGTCTGAACAGGTGCGCCGCCTGCAGGTGCTGGCGGCCAGTTGCGAAGGGCCGGTGTTTTTGTGCCGGCCGAGCGCGGCGGTGCGCGAATCGTCGGCCGCGCCGCTGCGGCTGCAGGCCCGCGTGGGGCCTGATTGGGAACTGCACCTGGACATTTTCAAACGCAAGGGCCCGCCGCTGCAGGACACGCTGCGCCTGGGCTCGGTGCCCGGCGGCCTGCGCGCCATCCTCACGCCGCGGCTGCGCTTCCCCAGCCGGCTGTTGCCCTCCGATCCGTCCCGAGAGGTCGACCATGTTGTGGTCAGCACTCCTGCTCCCGAGCGCTCCCACCGCGCCGTGCACTGAGGCGGCGCGCCGGGCCGTGGCCACCTGGGCGTTGCAGTTCACGCCCCGCGTGGCGCTGGCCGACGGCGCGGTGCTGATGGAGGTGGCGGCGAGCGTGCGCCTGTTTGGCGGCAAGCGCGCGCTGCGCGACCGCGTGGTGGCCGAGAGCCCCGATGTGGGCGTGGCGCAGGTGGCCTGGGCGGCCAACAGCCTGGCCGCGCTGGCACTCGCCCGCGCCGGCATTGAAAACGGTTTCAAACAACCGCTGCCGGTGTTGCTCGACGCCTTGCCCATGGAGGTGCTGGACGCCGTGCACTCGCACCAGCGCGCGCTCGCGCACATCGGCTGCCGCACGTTGGGCGATGTGCGCGCGTTGCCGCGCGGCGGAGTGAGCCGGCGCTTTGACAAGCAGCTCTTGCAGGCGCTGGACCAGGCCTACGGCGCCGAGCCCGAGGCCCATGTGTGGGTGGCGCTGCCCGAGCGGTTCGACGAGCGGCTGGAGCTCATGGCGCGTGTGGAGCAGGCGCCGGCCTTGCTGTGGGGCGCGCGGCGTTTGCTGCTGGTTTTGAGCGGCTGGCTGGCGGCGCGGCGCGCGGGCGTCACGGCCTTCACGCTGCGCTGGGCGCACGACGCCATGCGCTCGCGCGACGCGGGCGAGGGCGGCGAGATCACGGTGCGCACGGCCGAGCCCACGCGCGACACCGAGCACTTCTGCCGCCTGCTGGCCGAGCACCTGGCCCATGTGCAACTGCCCGCGCCCGTGGGTGATTTGCACCTGCTGGCCACCGAGGTGCAGCCGCTGGTGGAGCGCAGCGCCTCGCTCTTGCCCGACACCGTGCGCCAGGGCGAAACGCTGCACCTGGTGCTGGAGCGCCTCGCCGCGCGGCTGGGGCCGGGGCGTGTGTTGCGCCCGGTGGTGCTGCCCGACCACCGCCAGGAATGGATGTGCCGCTGGCAGAGCGTGCCCGAGCCGCTGCCGCGCAAACCCACACCCGACACCGGCCTGCCGCAACCCACCTTCGTGTTGCCCGAGCCGCTGAGGCTGCTGGTGCGCGGCAACCGACCGATCTACCAGGGCGAGCTGCAACTGCTCGCCGGCCCGCAGCGTGTGGAAGGCGGCTGGTGGGACCGGGTGGACACGGACGGCACCACACGCCATGTGGTGCGCGACTACTGGGTGGCCTTGTCTGCCAAGGCGGGCGTGTTGTGGGTCTTCCAGACGCGGCTGGATGAAGCGCCAGCGTGGTACCTGCATGGGCATTTCGCATGACCCTCCCCGACTACGCCGAGCTGCGCTGCATCTCCAATTTCACCTTTTTGCGCGGCGCCAGCCACGCCGAAGAACTGGTGGAGCGCGCCAAAGCCCTGGGCTACCGCGCGCTCGCGCTGGTGGACGAATGCTCGCTGGCCGGCGTGGTGCGCGCTCACGTGGCCGCCAAAAAACACGGTCTGCCGTTGCTGGTGGGCAGCCAGTTTCAGGTGCAGTGCAGCGCGCCGTTCACGCTGATCGTGCTGGCCTGCAACCTCAACGGTTACGGCAACCTGTGCGAGTTCATCACGCACCTTCGCCGTACAGCGCCCAAGGGCACCTACCACCTCACCTTGAATGCCATCCACGCCGAAGCCCTGGCCGACTGCGTGGTGGTCGCCGTGCCCGAGCGCGGCAGCACACAAGACCAGATGGATGCCACAGCACGCTGGCTCTTGCAGCATTTCATGGGCCGCTGCTGGCTGGGCGTGACGCAGCTGCGCCGGCTCGACGACGAGATGCTGCTGCACAAGCTGCGCCAGAGCAGCGCGCTCACCGCCGTGCCGCTGGTGGCCGTGGGTGATGTGCACATGCATGTGCGTTCGCGCAAACCGCTGCAGGACGTGCTCACCGCCACGCGCATCGGCCAGCCGCTGAGTGCCTGCGGCCTGGCGCTGGAGCCCAACGCCGAGCAACACCTGCGCTCGCGCCTCACGCTGGGCCAGTGTTATCCGCCCGAGCTGCTGGCCGAGACACTGGCGGTGGCCGCGCGCTGCGGCTTCTCGCTCGACGAACTGCGCTACCAGTACCCCAGCGAGGTGGTGCCCGAGGGCCAGACGCCGTCGTCGTGGTTGCGGCAACTGGCCCTGCAGGGCGCCGCCTGGCGCTGGCCACACGGCACACCGCCGCGGTTTGCGAAACAGATCGAGCACGAACTCGAACTCATCGCCGACATGCAGTACGAGCACTACTTCCTCACCGTCAACGACATCGTCACCTTCGCGCGCTCGCAAAACATCCTGTGCCAGGGCCGCGGCTCGGCGGCCAACAGCGTGGTGTGTTACTGCCTGGGCATCACCGCCGTGGACCCCGAGCGCACGGGCTTGTTGTTCGAGCGCTTCATCTCGCGCGAACGCAACGAGCCGCCCGACATCGACGTGGACTTTGAACACGAGCGGCGCGAGGAGGTCATTCAGTACCTCTATGCCAAGTACGGTCGCGAACGCGCCGCACTCACCGCCACGGTGATCAGCTACCGCCCGCGCAGCGCCCTGCGCGACGTGGGCAAGGCCCTGGGCTTTGCCGAGGGTGCGCTGGACGTGCTGAGCAAAAGCACGCGCTGGTGGGACGGACACGCCATCGAGCCCGAGCGCCTGCGTGAAGCCGGTCTCGACCCAGAGCAGCTGCAGGTGCGCCAGTTGCTGCAGCTCACCTCGACGCTCATTGGGTTCCCGCGCCACCTCTCGCAGCACACCGGCGGCTTCGTGCTCACCCAGTTGCCGCTCTCGCGGCTGGTGCCCATCGAGAACGCCAGCATGGAAAACCGCACTGTGATCGAGTGGGACAAGGACGACCTCGACGCGCTGGGCCTGCTCAAGGTGGATGTGTTGGCCCTGGGCATGCTCACCGCCTTGCGCAAGGCCATGGAACTCATCAGCGCCAAACTGGGCCGCCCCTTCAGCCTGCAGGACATTCCCGAAGGCGACGGCCCCACCTACGACATGATCTGCGCCGCCGACACCGTGGGCGTGTTCCAGATCGAGAGCCGCGCGCAGATGAGCATGTTGCCGCGCCTCAAACCGCGCTGTTATTACGACCTCGTGATCGAGGTCGCGCTGGTGCGCCCCGGCCCCATCCAGGGCGGCGCGGTGCACCCTTACCTGGACCGAAGGCAGGGCAAGGTGCCGGTGAGCTACCCCGGCCCGCGCGGTGGCGCAGACCTGAAAGAAGCACTGGGTCGCACGCTGGGCATTCCCATCTTTCAGGAGCAGTGCATGCAGATCGCCGTGCTGGCCGCCGGGTTCACCCCCGGCGAAGCCGACGCCCTGCGGCGCGCCATGGCCGCGTGGAAACGCGGTGGCAACCTGCAGCAATACGAGCGCCGCCTGGTCGACGGCATGACCGCACGCGGCTACGAGGTCGACTTCGCCCAAAGCGTGTTCGAGCAGATCAAGGGTTTCTCCAGCTACGGCTTCCCCGAAAGCCACGCGGCCAGCTTTGCGCTGCTGGTCTATGTGAGCTGCTGGATCAAGCATCACCACCCGGCCGAGTTTCTGGCGGCCATGCTCAACAGCCAGCCGCTGGGCTTCTACACCCCGAGCCAGCTGGTGCAGGACGCAAAGCGACATGGGGTGGAGGTGCGGCCGGTGGACGTGGTGCACAGCGATTGGGACTGCACGCTGGAAGAGGCGGCTTCTTCAATGGGTGGACTTGACCCCCTCTCCCCCTGGGAGAGGGTTGGGGTGAGGGCCGACGAACCAGCAAAGCCGCCAGTCCGCCTGGGCCTGCGCCTGGTCAATGGCCTCAACATGGACGCCGCCGAACGCATCGTTGCTGCGCGCGCACAACAGCCATTTCAAAGCACGCAAGACCTCGCCCGCCGCGCCCGACTCGACCAACCGCAAATGAAACTGCTCGCCGCCGCCGACGCGCTCATGGCCTTGAGCGGTCACCGCCGCCAGCAGGTGTGGGACGCCGCCGCCCTCAGGACCGCACCCGAACTGATGAAGGACGCCCCGGTGGACGAAGCCCCGCTGGCCTTGCCCGAAGCGCCCGAAGGCGAGGCGGTGGTGTGGGACTACGACAGCCTGGGCCTCACCCTGCGCCGCCACCCGCTGGCCTTGCTGCGGCCACAGCTCGCGAAACGAAGGCTCATGAGCGCCGAAGAACTCAACAACGCACCCAACGGACGCCTGGTGCGCCACTGCGGCATCGTCACCCTGCGCCAGCAACCCGGCACCGCCGCGGGCGTGGTGTTCGTGAGCCTGGAAGACGAAACCGGCGTGGTGCAGGTGATCGTGTGGAAACAGCTGCGCGAGCGTCAGCGCACGGTGCTCACGCAGTCACGGCTGCTGGCGGTGTTTGGGGTGTGGCAGCGCGAAGGCGAAGCCAAAAACCTGATCGCCGGTCACCTGCAAGACCTCACGCCACTGCTGCACGGGCTGTCGACGGCGAGTCGGGATTTTCATTGAGGTGAACTTCAGCCGACGAGCAGCATGTCGGTGATCAAGCGCCAATGCGCCTCACTCACCGGCGTGATCGATAAGCGGCTGCCGCGCTGCAGCAGTGTCATGTCGGCCAGTGCGGGGTTCGCGCGCAGCTCGGGCAGGCCGAGCAGGCGCGTCTTGCGCAGCGCCTTCACATCGAGCAGCAGCCAGCGCGGTGCCTCGGGTTTGGACTTGGCGTCGAAGTAGGGCGACTCGGGGTCGAATTGCGTGGGGTCGGGCCAGGTGGTTGAGGCCACTTGCGCAATGCCGGCGATGCCGGGTTGCGGACAACTCGAGTGGTAGAACAGCACGCCGTCGCCGATGCGCATGCCGTCGCGCATGAAGTTGCGCGCCTGGTAGTTGCGCACGCCGGTCCAGGGCACGGTGGCGTTGGGCGCTTTGAGGGCGTCGTCGATCGAGCACTCGTCGGGCTCGGATTTCATCAGCCAGTAGCTGGGTGCAGGAGATGGGGCCATCGCGCTATTTTGCTTGCGGCGATGGCCCGGAGGCCGTGGGATGTCTTTAGAAAGACTCCCAATCGTCCGACGCACCAGCCTTCTCGGTGACCTTGGCCAGGGGTTTCGGGGCGGGCTTCGCAGCGGCGACGGGCAGGGCTTTGGGGGCTGTCGGTACAGGTTTGGCGGCCACGCTTTTCACGGGTGCGCGCACCGCGCTGGCGCTGCCCGGCTTGTGCAGGTCGCTGGAGCGGATCTGTGCGATGGCGCTTTGCGAGCTGGCCTGGGCGTCCACCCGGAACACGCGCACCACCTCGGCCAGGCGGTCGGCCTGGTCGTTCATGCTCGATGCGGCTGCGGCGCTTTCTTCCACCAGGGCCGCGTTCTGCTGGGTCAGCTGGTCGAGGTTGGCCACGGCCGCGTTGATCTGGTTCACGCCATCGGCCTGTTCGCCCGAGGCGCTGGCGATCTCGCCGATCATGTCGCGCACGCGCACCACGTTATCCACGATCTCGCCCATGGTCTTGCCGGCCTCGTTCACCAGCTCGGTGCCGGCGGTGACCTTGTCCACGCTGGTGCCGATGAGGATCTTGATCTCCTTGGCGGCCTGTGCGCTGCGCTGGGCCAGGTTGCGCACCTCGCCCGCCACCACGGCAAAACCACGGCCCTGCTCGCCGGCGCGGGCGGCTTCCACCGCGGCGTTGAGCGCGAGGATGTTGGTCTGGAACGCGATGCCGTCGATGACGCCGATGATGTCGTTGATCTTGCGCGAGGACTGGTTGATCTCCTCCATGGTGGCGATCACCTGGTGCACCACTTCGCCGCCTTTTTGAGCGCTCTGGCCGGCCACATCGGCCAGCTGGTTGGCCACGCGGGCCGAGTCGGCCGACTGGCGGATCGCGCCCGACATCTGCTCCATGCTGGCGGCGGTCTGCTGCAGGTTGGAGGCGGTCTGTTCGGTGCGGGCCGAGAGGTCGTTGTTGCCGGTGGCGATCTCCTTGGCGGCCACGGTGATGTTGTCGGTGCCGCGCTTCACATCGGCCACCACGTTCACCAGGCGGTCGCGCATGCCGAGCAGGGCGGCGGTCATGGCGCCGAACTCGTCCTTGCGGTCGTTGCGAATCTGCGCGGTGAGGTCGCCGCCGGCGATCTTCTCGGCGAACGCCATGGCTTCGCGCAGCGGGTTGCGGATGTTGCGGATCAGGAAGAAGGCGCCAGCGACGATGCCGGCGATCAGCACACCGACCTGGATGGTGGCGATGGTCAGGCTGGTCGAGCGCTGCTCGGTGAAGCTGGCCTGGGCCTCGGCGCGAATGTCGGATTGCATGCGGGAAAAATCGCGCAGGGCATCGAGGTAGGGCGGCACGGCCTGGTTGAACCGGGTGGCGATTTCTCGCGCGGCGCCAGCGGCGTCACCGGCTTTCTTCATTTCGTTGGCCACGGCCAGCGAGGCCAGCACGCTCTTGCGCAGCTCGGCGATCTTGGCCATCTGGGCTTTTTCAGCTTCGTTCATGTCCATCGCCTGCAGCTGCTTTTGCAGCTCGGAGATGGCGGCCACGCCCTTGGGGATCAGGTCCTTGTACATCTCGGCAATGGTCGGGTCCGAACTGGCGATGGACGCCTGCACCCGCGTGACGTTGGTCTCGGTCAGGCCTGCCCATTCGGTGGCGATGGTGGTTTTGTGGGCCAGCGCAGAGAGCACCCGCTCGGACTCGGTGTTGAGCGAAGCCGAGCGTGCGCCGGCGGTGGCCACCACGACAAACAGGGCGACGATGATGGCGATGACACCGGCCCACAGGCGGGCGCCGACAGACAGGTTGCGGAAGAGATTCATGGTGACTCCAACGGACGTGTGAAGCCGCGCGCTGCCTCGTGGGCGGCGCGCGGCAAGGCTTGGCGGTTTACTGCAGGGAAGGCGTGTGGGACACCAGGCCCATGTCGGCGCTGCCGATGAGGGCTTCGATGTCGGCCAGGATGAGCATGCGTTCACCGACGCTGGCAATGCCGGTGATGAAGCCGGCGTCCAGGGTGGTGCTGATTTGCGGGGCGGCCTTGATGTGATCGTGGCTCAGGCGGATCACATCGCTCACCGAATCCACCACCAGGCCCACCACGCGGTCGTGCACGCTGAGCACGATGACCACGGTGAGCGCGTTGTAGTCGACCTTGGCGCAGGCCAGCTTGATGCGCATGTCCACGATGGGCACGATCACGCCGCGCAGGTTGACCACGCCCTTGATGAACTCGGGCGCATTGGCGATGCGCGTGGGTTCTTCATAGGAGCGGATTTCCTGCACGCTCAGGATGTCGATGCCGTATTCCTCGGCGCCCAGGCGAAAACTCAGGAATTCACCGGCGTTGGCCAAGGCCGGGGCTCTGCCACGGGGGGCCGCGCTGGGTGAATGGGCGGTGGAGGTGGGGGTGTTGAGGGCGTCCATGGGTCCGAGGGTTGGGGGTTGATACCTGCGTATCGACACCTCCCCCGGCGACTTGAGCCAACCCGGACAACCGGCAAATCCCGAGTCAACCTTGCGCTTCTGCTTCGGGCCAGAGCTTGGGGAAGTAGAAACGCAGCGTGTGTTGCGGCACGCCCAGACGCAGGCGGCCATGCGGAGAGTCGGACTCCAGCAAGCCGCGCTTCAACAATGCGCTCACCTGCGCGGTGGCCAGGCGGTCGCCGAGGCCGAGCATGGCTTTGAAGTCGGCGCGGTCGATCTCACTCTGGGTGGCAAACAGGTAGTGCAGGGCTCGCAGTGACTCGGTGCGCACACCGGCCTTTACCACTTGCTCTTCAAAGTGGAGGCAGGCCGCCATGCGCTCCTTCATCCCGTCCAGCGCCAGCACGCCAGCCATGAAATCGACCTGGTCCCGGCACAGCGTCAGTACGTAGTGGATCCACTGCTCCAGCCCGTGCTCGGTCAGGTTGCCGCGTCCGTCCAGATCGCCCGCGCGGGGTTCATCGGCCGCAGCGAGCATGGCGTAGTAGCGGTCGTGGGTGCGAGCGAACCCCCGCAGCGGCGACCACAAGCCGTTCGTGAGGCCCAGGTGACACAGCACCAACTGGCTGTGCAGACGGGCCACTCGGCCGTTGCCATCGCGGAAGGGATGAATCCACGCCAGCCGCTGGTGCGCCGCCGCCATGGCAACCACCTGCATCTCGCCACGACGCACTTGCCCGTAGGCCTGGGACCAGCGGGCCAGAAAAGCCGGCAAGTGTTGTGCAGCGGGCGCTGCGTGGCGGCCCACGCTCACCTGCGCTTGTCTGAATTCGCCCGGTTGCAGCCAAGCCGGCTCGGCGGGGGCCGGCAGGTCTGGCGCAGAAACAGCGAGGTCGGCCATGGGCAGCCGGGCGAACAGGTCCTGATGGATGTCGCGCAATGTGTGCGGTGACCAGACCCGCGCGGTGTCCCACTGGAGCGACAGGGTTTCGATCTGCTGCTCTGTCGCCATGTGGGCCAGGGCGAGCCGCTGCCGGCGAGCCTTGTCGGCGTCTTGCGCATAGTCGTTTCGCAAGGCCTGCTCGATCTCCAGGGGCAAGGTGTGCTGCCCTTCGATTTTGTTGGAGTAGTACGAATTCATCGCCCGCAACAACCGGCGCAAGCCGCTCAGTGCACCCGGCTGACACAGGCCCGACAACTGGTCGGCGCGGCGGATCAGGTCGTGCGCCTGCTCCAGCAGCGGAGCGAGGCGGTGCTCACCCGGCAGCATGGGCTCCATCTGGGAGGGGTGATCGTAAAGAGCGAACTTCTGCGACTTTCGATTCATGCCCAAATATATGCTTTCAAGGGATAATTTTGTATTCTTGCAGGATTTTTTGCGACTTGGTTTGCGGATTTCGCAAGTTCCCTGAGTGTTCACTTCCATCAACCCATGCAATCCAGCACCTCCCAACGCATCTTCATGCTCGGCGCCACCGGCACCATTGGCCAGGCCACGGTCCGGGCGCTGGTGGCGCGGGGGCATGAGGTGGTGTGTTTTGTGCGCCCGCGCGCGGGGGTGGGGGGCAAACTGCAGGCCCAAGACACGGCCCGGCTGTGGCCGGGTGCGCTGGTGCGCGTGGGTGATGTGCAAGACCCGGTGTCGCTGGCGCGCGATGGTTTTCGGGGTGAGCGTTTCGACGCGCTGGTGTCGTGCCTGGCCTCGCGCACCGGAGTGCCCCGGGATGCCTGGGCGATTGACCACCAGGCGCATGTGCACGCCCTGCACGCCGCGCGACAGGCGGGGGTGTCTCAGGTGGTGCTGCTCTCGGCGATGTGTGTGCAAAAACCCTTGCTGGCGTTTCAACAAGCCAAGCTCGCATTCGAACAGGTGCTCATCGATTCGGGTCTGACGTACTCCATCGTGCGGCCCACGGCGTTCTTCAAATCGCTGTCGGGGCAGATCGAGCGCGTGCGTCGGGGCAAACCGTTTCTGGTGTTTGGCGATGGGCGGGGAACGGCCTGCAAACCGATCAGCGACGACGACCTGGGCGCCTTCATGGCCGACTGCCTCACCGATGCCGGCCGCCACAACCGGGTCTTGCCCATCGGCGGGCCGGGTGAGGCGATCACGCCGCGCGAGCAGGGTGAGCAGCTGTTTGCGCTGCTGGGCCAGCCGCCGCGTTTCAAGAGCGTGCCCGTGGGCTTGCTCGACGCGATCATTGCCGTGCTGGGCGTGGCGGGGCGTGTGGTGCCGGCGCTGGCCGACAAAGCCGAGCTGGCGCGCATCGGGCGCTA
>JAJNQE010000155.1 GCA_021154985.1 Hydrogenophaga sp. | reverse complement strand
GCGGCATTGCGCCAAGCGGCGGTCAAGGACGTCGAGCTGGCGCTTGGTTTCCATGGTGAAGCGGTCGATCGGGTACTCAAACTTGGCCGGCGCGTAGGCGTAAAAATGGCCGAAGCCGCCGCCGAGGTAAGGGGCACTGCCCATCTGCCAGAAAAGCCATGACAGTGCTTCGGTGCGTGCAGCTGGATCTGCGGGCAGCAGCGCATTGAATTTGGTCGCCAGGTACAGCAGGATGTTCCCCGACTCGAACACACGCTGCGGCACCGCTGCGCTGCGGTCGAGCAGCGCCGGGATTTTCGAGTTGGGGTTGACGGCCACAAAGCCTGAGCCGAATTGGTCGCCATCGGAGATGCGGATCAGCCAGGCGTCGTATTCAGCGCCGCGGTGGCCCATTGCCAACAACTCTTCGAGCATCACGGTCACCTTCACACCGTTCGGCGTGGCCAGCGAGTACAGCTGCAGCGGGTGTTGGCCGACTGGAAGTTCTTGGTCGTGGGTGGCACCGGAAGTCGGGCGGTTGATGCTTGCGAACTGGCCGCCGTTGGGTGCGTTCCAGGTCCAGACAGCGGGTGGTACGTAATCAGTTGGGGTGGTCATGGGCGGGGTTGCTCAGGTGTCTGGGAAGACGGACACGAAGCGATGTACAGGTTGAGACTTCATGTTACGGGAAAGCGGTGTGAAGCCGCGCGCTGCACCCGAAATGCCCGCTGTAGCGCCAACCTGTGTTTGCCCATTCCCACGGGCCTTTGGGATCTTGGCGCTCATACGAACGGCCCGTGGATTCTGGAGTTCGACTTCGCGAGGAGTGCAGCAATTAGGGATAAAATGGTGAGCTCGCAGTCCTTGTCACATCGCGGTCATCCAATTACAGGCCCTCATAGATGCCTAGAGTCGGCCCGAGGCTTGCTTCGAGAGGAATGCAATATCAACAGGAGAAGCACATGCACCAAGACCGTGTCTTCGATTCGGCTCTCTTTTTCCAAGCTGGTGAAGAGGTCCCGCCCCGAGTCGTCATCACTGAATCATCAGACTCTGCAGTCGTTTGCTGGCATGTCGAGCCAGGCCAATACATTGAGCTGCATGCCCACCCCAGCGGCCAGGACACATGGATCGTGCTCGCTGGAGAAGGTCGATACTTTCCCGATCAATCGGGTCATTTCCTGCCACTGCGCCCTGGCGTCGTGGCCGTAGCCACACGAGGTGCCATTCACGGGGCACTCAACACGGGCTCAACGGCACTCCGATTCGTCTCCGTGGTTTCTCCTGCGGAATCCGGGTTTGAGCCTGTTGCTGTTGAGCGCATTGCTGACCGATAAAACGCATTCCAGAAGTGCTGCACGCGTCCCTATGGCAGGTTCATGAGCCCCTGCCGGATGTGTTGAATGAAGATGGCCACCTTGGCCGAATGTCTGCGGGAAGGTGAATAAACCGCGTGGATTGGCAGCGGATGAGGCGAGTAATGAGGCAGGAGGCGCACCACTTCGCCACTGCGCAGTTCCGGACCAAACAACCACGTCGGAGAAAAGCCCAGGCCAAGACTGGCCAAGACCGCCTCGCGCACCACCTCGCTGCTGTTGCTGGCCATTCGCCCCTGAACCGCCACCGTGACCGCCGGGTGATTCGCCGTGGCATCAAACACCCAATGGTTGCGGGTCGCAAGCCCGGTGTACACGATGCAGTTGTGCTGGACCAGATCGGCTGGTTGGGTGGGCAGGCGCTGTTCGGTGGCCAGTTGAGCGGCCAAAGCTCGGCTGGCCACCACAGCGCGCTGCGTGGTGCCCACCCGCTGGGCCAGCATGCTGCTGTCCACCAGCTCGCCAATGCGGACGGCCACATCAAGTCCCTCGCTCACCACATCGACGAAACCATCGTTCAATTGCAGATCGACCTGCAAGGCAGGGTGTTTCGCCATGAAATCCCGAACCAAGGCGAAGAGCACCTGCCGCCCAAATCCCACGCTCGCACCCACTCTGAGCCGCCCGAGCACCTCACCCTCGCCAGCGCGCAGAGCCATCTCGGCGTCCTCCAGCTCCTGAACCACGCGCGCGCAGGTTTCGAAATAGGCCTGTCCCTCGTCGGTCAACGACAGCGCGCGCGTGGTGCGCGACAGCAGCTTCATGCCCAGATGCGCCTCAAGGCTGGCCACCTGTTTGCTCACTGCGCTCTGCGTGCTTCCCAGGGACCGCGCCACCGCAGAAAAACTGCCCGCTTCCACCACGCGCACAAACGCCTGCATCGCGGCCAGTCTGTCCATGAAAGCCCCCTATTGATTCCAGATGGGAATGATTGATAGGCGATTTTGCCTGCTATTCACTTCTTTCGGATTCAAACACCATACAAGCCATCGACACATCCCGTCGAAAGTTTGCAACCCCAACCCGGAGCCTTTCATGAAAACCGTCAACGTCCCCATGCGCGCCGAAGTCTCGTCAACCAACCAAGCGCTGTTCGACAGCTTGCACAAAGGCTTGGGATTCGTGCCCAACCTGTACGCCACATTGGCGCACTCTGGAACAGCGCTGGGGACTTACCTGGCGCTGCAGAACGCCAAGAGTTCGCTCAACGCCAAAGAGCGTGAGGTCATCAACCTGGTGGTCAGCCAGTTCAACGACTGCCACTACTGCTTGGCTGCGCACACCGCACTGGGCAAGATGCACGGCTTCTCAGACGCTCAGATCATCGAAATTCGTCGCGGCGCTGCCAACTTCGACCCGAAGCTGGACGCCCTGGCCCGGGTGGTGCGTTCCGCAGTCTCCAACCGTGGACGGATCGACGCCACAACGCTGGAACGTTTCTATGCCGTGGGCTATGCCACGGGCCACCTGGTCGATGCACTGGTGATCGTGGGTGACAAAACCATCACCAACTACCTGCACGCAGCGACCCAGATTCCGATTGACTTCCCGGCTGCACCGAGCCTGTGAGCCGCGTCGAACACGTCAACGAAGTCACCAGAAGGCCCTCACCATGACCACCCTGACACACCCGGCGCCCCAAGCCCCATCGTTGCCCTTGGCCGAGATCACAAAGTCAAGCGCATTGACCGAAACAAGCCGCCTGATGCTGGGCATTGCGGTGGGTCTGCTGGCAGCGAGTATCGGCGCGCTGTACACCGTATTCGCACGCTGGGGCATCGCCCAGGGCCTGCGTTCGACCGACCTCACCGTGCTGCGTTTTGCTGTGGCCGGCGTGGTGACCTTGCCGGTGCTGGGGCTGGCCTTCTGGCGCGACGCCGTGCAGTTCAAGCAGCGTTGGCGCATCTGGCTTGCGGTGGCTCTGCTGGCCGGAACGCCGTTTGGTCTGCTCATGTTTGGCGCGTTGCAGTTTGCGCCGCCCAGCCACGCGGCGGTGTTTCCGTTCGCAGCCATGAGTGTGGCGGGCATGCTGCTGTCGGCGTGGGTATTCAGCGAGCGGCTGCAAGCCCGAAAGCTGCTGGGCATCGCCATCGTCCTGGGTGGGCTCTTGTTGCTCTCGGGGCTGGACGCTGCCAGCTTCACCTCGCGCGCGGCACTGGGCGACGCCATGTTCATCGCGGCTGGTACGCTGTGGGCGGGCTTCGGTATCGTGCTGCGCCGCCACCGCCTGGACCCCCTGCTGGCCACCGCCGTGGTTTCGTTCTCGGCCCTGATCACCTATGTACCGGTCTACCTTTGGCACACAGGCGCAGCGGGCCTGCTGGCCGCAGCGCCCAACGTACTTTGGGTGGAGGTGCTGGTGCAGGGCCTGATTGCTGGCACCGGAACGCTCTACACGTACGCCAAGATGGTTTCTTTGCTCGGGCCTTCGCGTGCTGCGATCTTCCCAGCGCTGGCGCCCGGCTTGGCCGCACTCATGGCCTGGCCGGTGTTGGGTCACATGCCTGGCGCCTTTGAAGTGGCAGGCCTGTTGATTGCGATGAGCGGCTTGCTGCTCGCGGTGACATCCCGCGGTGTGTCGCTACCGGCACAGACACCTGCAGGCGCTTTGCGCGGCTGACCCGTTCATCTCACCACCCCCGCACGAAATCGCCATCATGACGACCAACACCTTGTCCCACCAGCTGGCCGAATTCAAAGCTGGCTTCTCCACCCGAGCGGCACCTGAGCGGATCTCCATCATGGAGAACGCTACTGCGCAGCTGCGTGCAAGCGGCATCGAACGCACAGCATTGCGCACAGGCCAGCGTGCGCCAGACGTAACCCTGCCCAATGCGCGTGGAGAGCCCATCCGGTTGCACGACCTCCTGAAAACAGGCCCTGTCATCCTGGTGTTTTACCGGGGAGGTTGGTGTCCTTATTGCAACCTGGAGCTGCGCGCCTGGCAGCACAGGCTCGCTGAAGTGAAGGAACTGGGAGCACACCTAGTGGCCATCTCGCCGCAAACGCCGGACAGCTCGCTGTACACGCAGGAAAAGAACGAACTAGCCTTCGAGGTCCTCAGCGATTCAGAACTGCGGGCGGCGAGAGGTTTCGGAGTTGCCTTTGACTTGCCGCCTGAGTTGGTGGACCTCTACTCCAGCGTCGGTCACGATTTGCCTACAACCAACGGCAATGGTTCATGGACTCTGCCGGTTCCAGCCACTTACGCGGTGGGCACAGACGCGATGATCCGCTTTGCCCATGTGGATGTGGACTACCGCAATCGGGCAGAACCCAGCGATGTGTTGGAAGTGATCAGAACAATGAAGTTGTCATCCGAGTAGTCCGCGACGCAATCGCGGGGGAGGGGGTAGGGGGCGTTTCCATGGAGGCGGTTGCCTCTGCTTGCCGGGTGCCCGGTCTTGTACGAAAGCTGCCCCACGCACGACATCAGTTGAATGGCCGGTACTTGAGGTTGATACCTTGCGAGGAGGTGAGCCTGAACGACTCCACTCAGTCTCTAACAGTCTGAAGCAGATGAAAGCTCCCCAATGACAGCGAGAAAGTTCTGGAGGTTTCGCCGAATTCCTACATGCTGGTGTTGGGTGTACCTTCTCGCTTTATGGACCTCAACGAAGTCGATCCACGCGAACTACAGCGATCAGTCAGGTTTGCGCTTGACCTCGTGGCGGCACACCGCATCGCCAAGGGCTTGGTAATCGATCAGGAACGCGTGACCGCATTGCGCGAGTCTCTCGAAGAACGACTTGTCGCGGCGTTTAGCGAGATCGACATCGGCCCCATGCCTTGGTCATAGTCGTGGCAGAAAGCTGCGCAAACACTTTCTATCGAAATAGCGCTCCAACTCATCCGCGAGCAAAAACACGAACCTCCCGATCCATCTTTTCGGCGTGAGTGAGGTCACGCTCCTACAGCGCCCTCACGCACTGACCACCGGCATGTCCTCCCACCCCTTTTGTACGAGGGTGTGCGCAACTCCTGCTTCATGGTCCCGTTGCGAGGTGTAGCACCGATACCTGGAGGTGTCGGCCGCGCAACGCACGGCAGAGTGGAGGCTGAAACCGTCGATATCGGCTCACGGCGAATGTTTGAAAGTCGCCTGGCTTGGTATCGCGCACTGAGAATAGCCTTGCAATCTTGCGCTAGACGACTGGTCTAATACAATGCATGTTTTGCCCCTAACTGCATCAATACATGAACCAAAGCACTTCGACCCTGGCACCAAGCGCCCTGTTCTCTCCCTCCGTCCTCGGTAGCGTCTCGTTGAGCAACCGCATCGTGATGGCGCCGCTGACGCGCAGCCGCGCTGCGGCAGGCAACGTACCTCACGCCTTGAACGCGCGCTACTACGCGCAGCGCGCCAGCGCCGGTCTGATCATTTCCGAGGCCACGCAGATCACGCCGCAGGGCCAGGGGTATCCCAAGACGCCGGGCATCCACAGCCCCGAACAGGTGGCTGGCTGGCAGGGCGTGACGCAAGCCGTTCATGCCCACGGCGGCAAGATCTTCTTGCAGCTGTGGCACGTCGGGCGCGTCTCCCACCCGCTGACGCAGGCCGACGGCAGCTTGCCGGTGGCGCCCTCGGCGATCCGTCCGGCCGGCGAGATCTACACCGAACAGGGCATGAAGCCCTTCGAGACGCCGCGCGCACTCGAGACCGAAGAGATCCCGGCGCTGATTGAAGACTTCCGCCGTGCCGCCGTGCATGCCAAGACGGCGGGTTTCGACGGGGTCGAGATCCATGCCGCCAACGGCTACCTGATCGACCAGTTCCTGCGTGACGGCACGAACCATCGCACAGACGGCTATGGCGGCTCGGTGGCCAACCGAGCCCGCCTGCTGCGCGAGGTCACGGAGGCGGTGCTGACAGTGTGGGAAGCGGGTCGCGTCGGCGTTCGGCTGTCGCCGGTGAACGCGTTCAATGACATCGCCGACTCCATGCCGCAATCGACGTTCGAAGCCATCACCGAACAGCTCAACGCCTACGGGCTGGCTTACCTCCACGTGGTGGAAGACCCCAGCAGCAGCTTCGACTTCCAGAAGCTGCGGCAAATTTTCAACGGCGCCTACATGGCCAATGGCGACTACGACCGTGCCCGGGCGACGGCGGCGATCGCTCGGGAGCAGGCCGACTTCATTGCCTTCGGCAAGCTGTTCATCGCCAATCCGGACCTGCCCGAGCGGCTGCGTCGTGACGGCCCGTACAACACGCCCAGGCCCGAATCGTTTTACGCCGGTGGCCCCGAAGGCTACGACGACTACCCGGCACTCGAAACAGCCGTCGCCTGACGCACCGCTCGCATACCCCTGCGGCCATGAACGCAAATCCGGTCGTCGATACGCGCCAGCAGATACTGGATACCGCGCGGTCGATCATCGTCAGCAAGGGTTTCGCCGCGGTGGGCCTGAGCGAGATCTTGGCTGCGGCGGGGGTGCCCAAAGGCTCGTTCTATCACTGGTTCCGCTCCAAGGACCAATTCGGCGAGGCCTTGCTCGAGCGGCACTTCGAGGGGTACTTGGAGCAGACGGATGCCCTGCTGGCGGCGCCAGGGCAAACCGCTGCGGCGCGGCTGCTCGCTTTCTTCGGCCGGTGGCATGCGCTGCAATCGGGTGATGACCTGACAGAGCGCTGCCTGGTGGTCAAGCTGAGCGCCGAGGTCTGCGACTTGTCGGAGTCGATGCGCGCGACGCTGGAACACGGCACGACCCAAGTGCTGGCCCGGCTGGAAGGCTGCCTGAGGCAAGGCATTTCAGACGGTGAGCTGACCGGCTGCCCCGACCCGGCCGAGGTGGCGGAACAGCTCTACCAGCAGTGGCTGGGCGCCACCTTGCTGTCCCGCGTGCAGCGCAGCTCCGGGCCGCTCGACCGGGCGCTGGCGCAGACGAGTCACTGGGTGGCGAACCAGGCCGGGCTGACCTGACCGCAATCAACACGTTCCGCGCGCAGCACGGGACCGCCAAAGGGTAGAAAATTCACATTCTTTTTTTCGCACCTCCCCCCCCGCTATCTGGCCGCTAATTCCGCTGGATGATGATGAACCGCTAGCTGTCGGACATCGGTCGAGGCTATGTGGAAGCAACCTTAACTTTAGTTTTGAGAAGTCTGGAGTGTGGGGGAGACGTCAGGCGCTTCTATACGCCTACAGGCAGACGGTACTCCGGGCAATTCAGGTGCAGCGAGCGGCTCAACACCGCTTTCCCGTAACATGAACTGTATAGCTGTACACCGCTTCGTGTCCTTCTTCCCAGACACCTGAGCAACCTCGCCCATGACCACCCCAATTGACTATGTCCCACCCGCTGTCTGGACCTGGAACGCACCCAACGGCGGCCAGTTCGCCAGCATCAACCGTCCGACTGCCGGTGCCACGCACGACCAGGACCTTCCGGTCGGCCAACACCCGCTGCAGCTGTACTCGCTAGCCACGCCGAACGGTGTGAAGGTGACCGTGATGCTCGAAGAGTTGTTGGCCATGGGCCACCGCGGCGCTGAATACGACGCCTGGCTGATCCGCATCTCCGAAGGCGACCAATTCGGCTCGGGCTTTGTGGCCGTCAACCCCAACTCGAAAATCCCGGCGTTGCTCGACCGCAGCGCAGCGGTGCCGCAGCGTGTGTTCGAGTCAGGGAACATCCTGCTGTACCTGGCTACCAAATTCAATGCGCTGCTGCCCGAAGATCCAGCCGCACGCACCGAAGCGCTGTCATGGCTTTTCTGGCAGATGGGCAGCGCCCCTTACCTAGGCGGCGGCTTCGGCCATTTCTACGCCTATGCGCCGGCCAAGTTTGAGTACCCGATCGACCGCTTCACCATGGAAACCAAGCGCCAGCTCGACGTCCTCGACCGACGCCTGGCGCAATGTCGCCACCTGGGCGGTGACGACTACAGCATCGCTGACATCGCAGTGTGGCCCTGGTACGGAGCGCTGGTGCTGGGTCATCTCTACAACGCGGCCGAATTCCTGCAGGTACAGACCTATACAAACGTCCAACGCTGGGCGCAAGAGATCGCTTCACGACCCGCGGTTCGCCGCGGGCGCATGGTCAAC
>JAJNQE010000150.1 GCA_021154985.1 Hydrogenophaga sp. | reverse complement strand
TTCGCACTGAGCCTGTCGAAGTGCCCTCACACCCGCTGGAGCCTGAATGAACCCGAACGACCTTCCCCGCGAACTGACCCACGAGGCATCGGCCGATGAACTGATCGCTGCCGTGCGCGTCGTGTCCCAAGGCCCGCTGGCCCAGGTGGTGGAAGCTTGCGACCGCGAGGGCTTTTACCCGCGCGAGGTGCTGCAGCAACTCGGCGCACTCGGTGCCTTCAGCGCCCACCTCGACGCTCCCGTGGGCCGGGCCGACTACGGCCTGGCGATCCGCGCCATGGCCGAGGTCTCGCGGGTGTGTGGCGCCACCGGCTTCATGGTCTGGTGTCAGGCGGTGTGCGGGCTCTACATGCAGGCCAGCGGCAACCCCGCGCTCATGGGCGAGGCGCTCACCGCGCACGCCAGCGGCGCCACGCTGGGCGGCACCGGCATGTCCAACCCCATGAAGAGCTACGCGCAGATTGAAAGCCTGTTGCTCAAGGCCACACCGGTGGACGGTGGCTACCTCGTCAACGGCACGCTGCCCTGGGTGAGCAACCTCGGGCCCGACCATGCCTGCGGCGTGCTCGCGGCCGTGATGCAGGGCGACGAGCCCGCCGGCCGCGAGGTGATGTTTCTTTTGCGCTGCAGCGCGCCCGGCGTGGAGTTGCGCGAGTGCCCGAGCTTCTCGGCCATGGAAGGCACGGGGACCTACGCGCTGCGCCTGACCAACGTGTTCATCGGCGCCGACGAAGTGATGGCCGAGCCGGCCAAGCCCTTCATCGCGCGCATCCGCGCCGCCTTCGTCATGCTCCAGTGCGGCATGGCGGTGGGCGTCACGCAGGGCGCCATCGACTCCATCTGGGAGGTCGAAGCGCAGCTCGGCCATGTGAACCAGTTTCTGGAAGACCGGCCCGACGCATTGCAAGCCGAGCTGGACGCGCTCACCGCGCGCGTGATGAAGCTGGCCGAAACGCCGTTCAACCCCTCGGTGGAATTTTTCATCGACGTGCTCGACGCGCGCGCCCACGGCGCCGAGCTGTCGCTGCGCGCTGCGCAGTCGGCCCTGCTGCACCAGGGCGCGCGCGGTTACCTCATGAGCTCGGCCGTGCAGCGCCGCGTGCGCGAATCGCACTTTGTGGCCATCGTCACACCGGCCATCAAACACCTGCGCAAGGAGATGGCGCGCTTGTCCGCCGAGGTGATGCCGGCATGAACACCGCGTTGAACACGATCGCCGCTGCGGTGCAGGCCCTCGCCCCTTGGCAGCAATACATCTGCGACGCCTGCGGCTACATCTACAACGAAGCCGACGGCGACCCCGACGGCGGCCTGGCCCCCGGCACACGCTACGCCGACATCCCCGACGACTGGGCCTGCCCACTCTGCGGCGTGACCAAGGCCGACTTCACGCCCTACACGCCGCCCAGCCTCGAAGCCCTGCGCGCCGGTATGCAAACCAGCACCCCGGCGGCCACCCGTGGCGCGGCCGGCGTGCTCATCGTCGGGGCCGGCCGCGCCGGCTGGCAGATGGCCGAAGCGCTGCGCGCGCTCGACGCTGCCTTGCCCATCACCCTCGTCACCGCCTGCGCCGGCGACGTGTACGACAAGCCCCTGCTCTCCATCGCCATGGCGCGCAGCACCGCGCTGGACGCCATGGTCAAAGAGAGCGGTGCGGCCGCTGCAGCGCGCCTGAACGTGCGGCTGATCGCGCACACCCACGCCGTGCGCATTTGCGCCGACACACAGCAACTGCGCACCACGCGCGGCGTGCTGCGCTTTGACCGGCTGGTGCTGGCCCACGGCGCGCAGGCGGCCCTGCCCGCCGCGCTGCCCGCCGCGCTGTGCTGGCGCATCAACCACCTCGCGGCTTACCAGAAGCTGCGCGCCGCGCTGGGCGACACACCGAAAGACGTGGCCATCGTCGGTGCCGGCCTGATCGGCAGCGAACTCGCCAACGACCTCGCGCTCGGCGGCCACCGCATCACGCTGCTCGACGTGCAAACCGAACCGCTGGCCCGCTGGAGCGCCGAGGGCGCGGGCAGCCAGTTGCTGAATGCGTGGAAAGACCTGGCCATCCGCTTCGTGGGCGGTGTGCAGGTGGCACAGCTCGAACAAATCGCGGGCCGCTACCGCATCACCACCACCTGCGGCCAGCGCTTCGCCGCCGACCAGGTGATCGCCGCCGCCGGCCTGGCCACACCGCCGCGCCTGGCGCAGAGCGCGGGGCTGGCGTGGGACAACGGCATCGCCGTGGACCCGACGAACCTCAAGACGAGCAACACACTCATCCACGCCATGGGCGACTGCATCGCCATCAACGGCCAGCCCAGCCGCTTCATCGAACCCATCGCGCGCCAGGCCCGTGCGATCGCGGCCAACATCTGCGGTGCCGCGCCAGCGCCCTACGAGCCGCGCGCGGCGGTGGTGCGGGTCAAGACGACCTCACGGCCGTTGACGCTGCATTGAGCGGCACCGGCTGGATGTTCACCGTGCGGCGCACGGGCTTCTCCGCCCGCGCCCGCAACTGCCCACATCCGCCCTCCACGTCCTGCCCGGCCGATTGCCGCAGCTTGGTGAGGATGCCGCGGCGGTGCAGGCGGCGGGCGATGTCGGCGGCTTGTTCCCAGTTCGGGCGTTGGTAGGGCAGGTCGTCCACCGTGTTGTACGGAATCATGTTGAGGATGGCGTGTTTGCCGTGCAGCAGGCGCACCAGCCCCTCGATCTCGTCGTCGCCGTCGTTGATGCCCTGGAGCAGCGTCCACTGGTACTGGATCGGATACCCCGTGGCGCGCGCGTAGCGCTCCCCGGCGCCCACCAGTTCCTCGGGCGTCATGCGCGGCGCACGCGGCAGCAGTTGCTCACGCAGTGGCGCCTTGGTGGTGTGCAGCGAGAGCGCCAACGCGGGTTTCACGCGGCCCTGCGGCAGCGCCTCGAACGCGCGCGGATCGCCCACAGTGGAGAACACCAGGTTCTTGTGGCCGATGTTGCCCACCGTGCCGAGCAGGTCAATGGCTTCCATCACGTTGTCCAGGTTGTGCGCGGGCTCGCCCATGCCCATGAACACCACCTTCTTCACCGGCCGCAGCGTGCGGGCCAGCACCACCTGCGCCACGATCTCGGCGCTGCCCACCTGGCGGATGAGACCGCCCTGGCCGGTCATGCAGAACACGCAACCGACCGCGCAGCCCACCTGCGTGGACACGCACAGGCCGTCGCGCGGCAGCAGCACGCTCTCCACCGTCTGGCCGTCGGGCAGGGCCACCAGCAGGCGCGCCGAACCGTCTTCGCCCGGGTGCTCGGACAACAGCCGCGCCAGGCCCGCGAGTTCGTCGGTCAGCGCGGGCAGGGCCGCCGCCAGCGAAGCGGGCAGGAAGTCCGCCACCTGGCGCCGCCCGTGGTCTTGCGGCAAGGCCTGCGACCACAGGCGCAGCACGCGCTGCGCGTGGCGCGGGTTGGCGCCGAGTGCACTCAGGCGTTGGCGGAGATGTTCGATGCGCATGGGGCGTGAAGCTTATCGCTCGAACAGCGCAGCCAGCGCGGGCCCGGCCTCGTCGATGAAATGCCGCAGCTTGGGCGGCACAAACCGCTGGCCCGGATACACGAGGTGGATCGGGTCGGTGCGCGCGTGCCAGCCGGGCAGCAGCGGCACCAGCTGGCCGTGGTCGACCTCGCGGCGGCACACATAGTCCGGCAGCAGGGCCACGCCCTGGCCGTCGAGCGCGAGGCGGCGGATGAGACGCATGTCGTTGGCGGCAAACGCGCAGCGCAGCGGCACCTGCACGCGGGTCTTGCCGCGCGTGAGCGCCCAGCTGTCGCGCCCCAGCGGGCTGAAGCACAGCGTGGCGTGCTGCGTGAGGTCTTTGGGTGTGCGCAGCGCCGGCGCACGCGCCAGGTAGTCGGGGTGGGCAAACGGCGCCCAGCGCGCCTGGCCGATCTGGCGCGCCACCAGGCCGGAGTCGGCCAGCTCGCCGGCGCGGATGGCGAGGTCCAGGCCGTGCGCCACGAGGTCCAGCCGGGCATCGGAAAACACCAGTTCCACCGCCACACCCGGGTGGCGCGCCCGGTAGGCGCTGAGGATGTTGAGCAGTTGTTCGTCGCCCATGTCGATGGGCAAGGTGACGCGCAGCAGGCCCTGGGCTTCGTGCCGGCCGGCATCGAGCTGGGCCTCGGCCTGCAAGATGTCTTCCAGCCCGCGCGCGGCCTGCGCCAGGTAGGTCTGGCCCGCTTCGGTGAGGTGCAGGCGGCGGGTGGTGCGCTGCAGCAGCGTGACACCCAGCCGCTGCTCCAGCCGGGCCACGCGCACGCTCAGCGTGGAGGTGGGCATGCCCATGAGCCGCGCGGCCGCACTGAAGCCACCGGCCTGCGCCACGCGCACGAACACCAGCGTGTCGTTCAGGTCGGGGTTCTGCTGGCTCACTCGATTGTTCGTTTCATTGAAAGATGATTTGTGATCTTACCGACTTATCAATGTTGCGCGCGCCCGGTACAGTGCCTCTTCAACAGGAGAACACCCCATGAAAACCGTTTCTTTCATCCAGCGCAGCGCCGGCGGCCATTGGGTCGGCGACGGCTTTCCGGTGCGCAGCATGTTTTCGTACAACGACCGGCCCGAGCGCTTCTCGCCCTTTCTCATGCTCGACTACGGCGGCCCCACGCGCTTCGAGCCCACCACCAAAAAATTGGGTGTGGGCCAGCACCCGCACCGTGGCTTCGAGACCGTGACCCTCGTCTACGACGGTGAGGTCTCGCACCGCGACTCCAGCGGCGGTGGCGGCACCATCGGCCCCGGTGAAGTGCAATGGATGACGGCGGCCAGCGGCATCGTGCACGAGGAGTACCACGGCGAGCGCTTCGCAAAAACCGGCGGCGCGTTCGAGATGGTGCAGCTGTGGGTGAACCTGCCGGCGCGCCACAAAATGGCCGCGCCCGGCTACCAGGGCATCACACGCGAGCAGATCCCCGAGGTGACCTTGCAAGACGGTGCCGGCACCGCGCGCATCATCGCGGGCGAGTTTCTCGGCGCAAAAGGCCCAGCCCGCACCTTCACGCCCATGCAGGTGTGGGACCTGCGCCTGAAGGCCGGCCACACCGTGACCCTGCCCGCCGCCGAGGGCCACACCACGGCGCCGCTGGTGCTGCGCGGCCGCTTGCGCCTGTCCGACGGCAAGGAGGTGGTGGCCGCGAACCTGCCGGTGTTCTCGCGCGAAGGCGAAGGCGTGACGCTGGAGGTGCTGGAAGACAGCACCGTGCTCTGGCTGAGTGGTGAGCCGATCAACGAACCGGTGGTGGGCTACGGGCCTTTCGTGATGAACACCGAGGCCGAGATCCACCAGGCGTTCACCGACTTCCAGAGCGGCAAGATGGGCCGCATCACCGCCGACGTTTGAACAGGAGGACACGATGCTTGAAATGGTGATCACCGCCCGCGCCGCCGACCTGGGCCACGGCCTCAAAGTGCGTCGCGTGCTGCCCTACGCCAAGCGCCGCATGGTGGGCCCCTGGATCTTCGTGGACCACGCCGGGCCGGTGACCATCGCGCCCGAGGACACGAGAGCCGCCGACGTGCGCCCGCACCCGCACATCGGCCTGTCCACCGTGAGCTATCTGCTCAGCGGCCAGGTGGCGCACCGCGACAGCCTGGGCGTGCACCAGCTCATCAACCCCGGCGATGTGAACTGGATGACCGCCGGGCGCGGCATTTCGCATTCGGAGCGCTTCAAGCACCCGGACTCGTTTGCCGGCGGCGGGCTCGAACTCATGCAGCTCTGGGTGGCCCTGCCCGAAGCTGATGAAGAAACCGACCCGGCCTTCACCCACTACCCGTCGGCCGATCTGCCGGTGCGCGATGAAGGCGGCGTGTGGATGCGCGTGATCGCGGGCACGGCCTACGGCATGACGAGCCCGGTGAAGACGCATTCGCCCTTGTTCTACCTGCACACCGAATGGCAGGCTGGTGCGAGTCTGGCCTTGCCGGGTGGCTACAGCGAGCAGGCGGTGTACGTGGCGCGCGGCGAGATCGAACACGCGGGCCAGACCTATGTGCCCGGCCAGTTGCTGGTGTTCGGCAACGACACCGACGCCGTGATCACCGCGCGCGAGAAAAGCACGCTCATGGTCTTCGGCGGTGAACCGCTGGGCGAGCGCCACGTGTTCTGGAACTTCGTGTCCTCGCGCAAGGAACGCATCGAACAGGCCAAGCAAGACTGGGCGGCGGGCCGCTTTGCGCTGCCGCCGGGGGACGACCAGGAGTGGATTCCGCTGCCCTGACGCGGGGTGGCTACACGCCGAGGTAGCGCCCGGGGCGGTGATTGAGCGTGAGGATGGCGCCGATGGCCACAGCGCCCACCACCGACTGCAACACACGCTCGGGCGGCACCACCGCAAACGCGATGAGGACCACCAGCACGTCCACCGACATCTGGATGTGTCCAGCCCGCAGGCCACGGGTTTGCTGCAGCCATTGCGCCACGATGTTCACCCCGCCCACGCTGGCCTGGTGGCGCAGCAGGGCCAGCAGTCCGAAGCCGATGAGAAATCCCCCGAGCACCGAAGCGACCCAGGGGTTGAGCAGCTCGAAGCGCACCACGCGCGGGGCCAGCGCGGTGTACAGCGAGACCAAGGTGACAGCCCCCAGGCTCTTGAGCGTGAACTCCGCGCCGAGCCGCGTCCACGAGAGCCAGAAAAACGGCAGGCTGAACACGAAGAAGCACAGTGCCAGGCTCAGTCCGGTGGCGTAGCTCACCAAAAATGCCACGCCCGCCACTCCGCCAGTGAGCAGGCCGGCGTGGGCAAACATGGTCATGCCCAAGGCGACAAACAAGGAGCCGGCCACGAGCGCGTGGCCGTCGTCGAGCCAGGAGTGGGAGAGTCGTATCAGGGGGGTGGTGGGCATGCGGCCATCAAAGCACATCGCGTGCCGCGACTGCACGCGTCGATCAGAACCCTTCCAGCACGATCTTGCCGCGCGCCTTGCCGCTCTCCAGCAGGGCGTGGGCACGCCGCAGGTTGGCGGCGTTGATCGTGCCTAGGTGCTCGCCCACGGTGGTCCGCAGCTCGCCCGCGTCGACCCGGCGCGCCACCTCGGCCAGCAGTTTGTGCTGCTCGACCATGTCGGGTGTTTCGAACAGGGAGCGCGTGAACATCAGCTCCCAGTGCAGCGACAGGGCTTTGCGCTTGAGCGCCATCGGGTCGATGCTGCCCGGTGCCGGGTCGTCGATCAGGCCCAGCTGGCCTTGCGGCGCGATCAGCTCCACGATCTGTGCGAAGTGGTGTTCGGTGTTCGTGAGGCTCACCACGTAGCGCGGCGCGGGCAGGCCGGCCTGCTTCAGGGCATCGGCCAGCGGTTGGCTGTGGTCGATGACGTGGTGTGCGCCCAGGGCCTTCACCCAGTCCACGGTCTCGGGCCGCGAGGCGGTGCCGATGACGGTGAGCCCGGTGAGTTGGCGCGCGAGCTGCACCAGGATCGAACCCACACCGCCGGCGGCGCCGATCACCAGCAGGGCGTCGCCGGTTTGTTGGGTGTCGCGCGAGACGCGCAAGCGGTCAAACAGCATTTCCCACGCGGTGATCGCGGTCAGCGGCAGCGCGGCGGCTTCGGCGTCCGACAAGGTGCGCGGCGCCAGCGCGGCGATGCGCTCGTCCACCAGGTGCCGCTGGGCATTGGCGCCGGGGCGGTTGATCGCGCCGGCGTACCAGACGCGGTCGCCGGGTTGGAACATCGTCACTTGCGCGCCCACGGCCCGTACCGTGCCCACGGCGTCCCAGCCCAGCACGGCCCACTGGCCGTCGGCGGGCACGGAGCGCAGGCGCATCTTGGTGTCCACCGGGTTGACGGCGATGGCCTGGACCTCCACCAGCAGGTCGCGCGGGCCGGGTGCGGGCTCGGGCAAGTCCACGTCTTGCAGCGACAGCGGATCGGTGATGGGCAGGGCTTGCTGGTAGGCAATGGCTTTCATGGAGGGCTTCCGGGTGGTCAATGAATGACCGGCAGTGTGCGCGCAGGGTCGCGCCGGTTGAAGCCCCGCAGGGGCGAATCAGTTTCAATGAAAATCGAACGATGACGCGCCTGGCCGACCTGGAACTCATCACCCACATTGCCGACCTGGGCAGTCTCACCGCCGCCGCCCTGGCGCTGGACTGGTCGCCCGCCGCCGCCAGCGCGGCGCTCAAGCGGCTGGAAGCCGAGTGGGGTGTGGCCGTGTTCGTGCGCAGCACGCGCAGCCTGCGCCTCTCAGCCGAGGGCGAGCGCCTGATGCCTCATGTGCGCCAGGCACTGCAGGCCATGGGCGAGGCGCGCGCGGCAGCCCAGCCGCACCGCCTGGCCCTGCGGGGCGAGCTGCAGATTTCCATGCCGTCCGACCTCGGTCGCCATGTGCTGTTGCCGTGGCTGGAGACGTTTCAGCAGCGCCACCCGCAACTGGCGCTGCGCCTGCACCTGTCCGACCACAACGCCGATTTGATGCGCGTGCCGGTGGACATTGCGATCCGCTATGGCACACCCGCCGACTCGGTGCATGTGGCCTTGCCGCTGATGCCCGACAACCACCGCGTGCTGGTGGCCTCGCCGGCTTACCTTGCGCGGCACGGCGCGCCCACGCAGGCGCAGGACCTGGTGGAGCACGAAGCCTTGCGCTTCATGCTCGGCGGCGAAGTGCCCAAGGTGTGGCGTCTGCAGATCGATGGCCAGTGGGTGGACGTGCCGGTGCGCGGCAGCCGTTCAACCAACGACGGCGAGGTGGTCAAGCGCTGGGCTCTGGCCGGGCTGGGCGTGGCGCACAAGTCGTGGCTCGATGTGTCGGCCGAGCTCGCCGCCGGCCAGCTGGTGCGCGTGAACCCGGCCTGGCTCGGCGAGCCTGCGCCGCTGCACCTGGTGCTGCCGGGCCGGCGCCAGATCACGCCCGCTGCACGCGCCTTGCGCGACTGGCTCAAGGCGCAGTTGGGTGCGTGGACCAACAGCCTGCGCGCCTGACCCGGCGCCTTGTGCTCACAGCCCGAGTTCGGTCAGGCCCGAATGGTCCTGTGGTCGCGCACCCAGCGGCCAATGGAACAGGCGTTCATCTGCAGCAATCGGCCGGTCGTTGATGCTGGCGTGGCGCTGCTCCATGTAGCCCTCGGCAGTGAACTGCCAGTTCTCGTTGCCGTGCGAGCGGAACCACTGGCCCGAGTCGTCGTGCCATTCGTAGACGAAGCGCACGGCGATGCGGTGGCCGGTGAACGCCCAGAGTTCCTTGATGAGCCGGTACTCCAGCTCCTTGGCCCACTTGCGCACCAGAAAGGCATGCACCTGCTCGCGGCCCACCGGGAACTCCGCGCGGTTGCGCCAGCGCGTGTCCTCGGTGTAGACCTTGACCACCCGGTCCGGATCGCGGCTGTTCCACGCGTCCTCGGCCATGCGCACCTTCTGTGCAGCGGTCTCGGCGGTGAAGGGTGGCAGCGGTGGGCGCGGCTCCATCAGTACTGCTTGTAGGGGAGAAATTTGCCGGACATCACGATATTCACGCGGTCGCCGTTCGGGTCGGCCTGGCGTTGCATGTCCATCTTGAAATCGATCGCGCTCATGATGCCGTCGCCGAACTCTTCGTGGATCAGTTCCTTGAAGGTCGTGCCGTACACGCTCACGAGTTCGTAGAAGCGGTAAATCAGCGGGTCGGTGGGCACCGAGGTCGGCAGCGAGCCTTTGTAGGGCACGACCATCAGCCATTTTTGTTCGTCGGTGGAGAGGCCGAAGATCTTGCCCAGCACCTTGGCTTGCGCGGGGGTGGCGGTCATCTGGCCCAGGCACAGGGCGGTGGTCCATTCCTTGGACTGGCCCACCTTCTTGGCCACATCAGCCCAGCTCAGGCCCTTGGTGACTTTGGTGGTGATGATCTTTTCGGTGACGTCGAGTCGGCTCATGGTGTTGCCTCGTTGCTTGTGGTGAAGGGAAAGGGGAGAAGGAAAGGGAAATCAGTGCGCCTTCGCGCGGCTGACCAGGAAGTCCACGATGTGGTTTCTGAGCTCGTAGTAACCGTCGAGGTGGTGCAGTTGCGCCCGCGTGCGGCTGCGCGGCAGCGGGTTCACCACCACCTCGGCCATGCCGCCGGGTTTGTAGCCGTCGGGGGTTTCCGTGCCGTTGCTCATGAGCAGAATCCGGTCGGCCAGCAGGATGGCTTCGTCCACGTCGTGCGTGATCATGAAAACGGTTTGCTGCGTCTCGCGCACGATGCCCATCAGTTCGTCCTGGATCGTGCCGCGCGTGAGCGCGTCGAGCGCGCCGAAGGGCTCGTCGAGCAGCAGCATCTTGGGCTGAATGGCGAACGCGCGCGCGATGCCCACGCGCTGTTTCATGCCGCCCGAGAGCTGGCTGGGCTTCTTGTCGATGGCCGGGCTCAGGCCCACCAGTGCCACAAACTTTTCAGCGTGTTCGTTGATCTGCGCGCGGCTCCACTCGGGCCAGCGCGACTTCACCGCAAACGCGATGTTCTGCCGCACGGTGAGCCAGGGCATGAGCGCGTGGCTCTGGAACACCACGCCGCGCTCCAGGCTGGGGCCGGCGATCTCGCGGCCGTCCATGAAGCAGTGGCCCGAGGTGGCGGTGTCCAGACCCGCGAGCACGTTGAGGATGGTGGTCTTGCCGCAGCCGCTGTGGCCGATGATGCACACGAATTCGCCCTTGTCGATGGTGAACGACACATCGGCAAACACCGGCTTGTCGGCCTGGAAGGCCTTGGCGAGTTTTTCTACCTGGAGGAAACCGGTCATCTTGGGGGCTTTCGTTGGGGCCGGTGCGGTGGTCAATGGAAGCGCTGCACCTTCGCGCGCGCTGGTGTCACTCCACATAGGTCACCGCCTTCTGCAGTTGGGCGAACATGAGGTCGAGCAACATGCCCACCACGCCGATGAGCAGCACGGCAAAGATCACGTTGGTCAGCGAGAGGTTGTTCCACTCGTTCCACACGAAGTAGCCCACGCCCGTACCGCCCACCAGCATCTCGGCAGCCACGATCACCAGCCACGCAATGCCCATGCTGATGCGCATGCCCGTGAGGATGGTGGGCGCCGCGGCCGGCAGGATCACCTGGAAGGCCTTGCGGATCGGGTTCACTTCGAGCGTGCTGGCCACGTTGAGCCATTCGCGCTTGACGGCGGATACGCCGAAGGCGGTGTTGATCAGCATCGGCCACACGGAGCAAATGAAGATCACGAAGATGCCGCTCACATCCGAGTCTTTGAGCGTGTAGAGCGCCAGCGGCATCCAGGCCAGCGGGCTGATGGGCTTCAAGACCTGCACGAAGGGGTCAAAGGCCTTGCGCATCAGTGGCGACATGCCGATGAGGAAACCCAGTGGAATGGCCACCATCATGGCCAGCAGAAAGCCCAGCCCGACCCGCGCCAGCGAGTGCGCGAGCTGGATGCCGATGCCCTTGTCGTTCGGACCCTTGTCGTAGAACGGGTCGGACAGATGGCCCCAGCTCGCCTTGGCCACCTCGATCGGCGGCGGGAAGCCGGTGCTCTTCTCGGCACCGGGATCTTGCCCATCATCTTGGCGTACTCGATTTCCTCGGCCGTCATGCCCGACGACGCGCCACCGATGGAGGGACCCGAGGTGGACAGCTGCCACGCCCCGATGAACACGCAGAAGATGATCAGCGAGACCAGGGCCGCACGCAGATTGAGGGTGGTGCCTTTCATGCTCAGCTCAGCTTCTTGATGGCAAAGCTGTTCAGGTACTCGGCCGGCTTCGAAGCGTCAAACGCCTTGCCCATGATGGTGTGCTTGGTGTAGCCACCACCCGCCGCAAACGGCTGGCCCAGGTCCTTCATGTGCTTGCGCGCGTCGGTGATCAGGAACACCTTCTCGGCCACGGCCTTGTAGTCCACGTCGCCCTTGACGTAGCCCCAGCGCTGCATCTGCGTGAGCATCCACACGGCCATGCTCTGCCACGGCATGGGGTCGAAGTCGGCGCGCTCGGGCACGTTCTGGATCTTGCCCAGGCCGTCGGCAAAGCGGCCGGTGAGCACCTGCGTGAGCACGGCCTCGGGCTGGTTGAGGTACTGGCTGGGTGCGATCACCTTGGCGATGAGTTCGCGGTTCTTCGGGTCGCGCGCCATGGCGGCCGAGGTGAGCACCGCGCGGTACAGCGCCGCAAAGGTGTTGGGGTTCTTCTGGATGAACTCGGTGCTGGTGCCGAAGGCGCAGCAGGGGTGGCCGTTCCACAGGTCGCGGGTGAGCACGTGGATGAAGCCGACTTCGTCGAACACCGCGCGCTGGTTGAAGGGATCGGGGCCGAGGAAGCCGTCGATGTTGCCGGCGCGCAGGTTGGCCACCATCTCGGCCGGCGGGATCACGCGCAGCTGCACGTCGGTGTCGGGGTTGATGCCGTTTTCTGCCAGGTAGTAGCGCAACAGGAAGTTGTGCATCGAGTAGTCGAACGGGATGCCGAACTTGAAGCCCTTCCAGTTCTTCGGATCGCGGTTGTTCTTGTGCTTCAAGGCCAGCGTGATGGCCTGGCCATTGATGTTCTGGATGGTCGCCACGTTCATGGGCACGGCGTTGCTGCCCAGGCCCATGCTGATGGCCAGCGGCATCGGCGAGAGGAAGTGGGTGGCGTCGTATTCCTTGTTGATCATCTTGTCGCGCACCAGGGCCCAGCCGGCTGTCTTGGTGACTTCAACATTGAGGCCCTGCTTTTGATAGAAGCCCAGCGGCGCGGCCATGATGAGCGGCGTGGCGCAGGTGATCGGGATGAAACCGATCTTCAAGTTGGTTTTTTCCAGCGCGCCTTTCTCTTGCGCCATGGCCTGCAGGCTGGCCACCGGCAGCACGCTCGCAATGGCCGCCATGGCCGTGCCCTTGCCCACCGCGCGCAGGAAGCGGCGGCGCACCTCGTCGTGCGGGAAGAGTGCCTTCACCAGCGTGGCTTCAATGAACTCGTTGCTGTAGGCCTCGAACTCGGCGGTCTCGCGGCGCCGGCGCAGCTCCACGGCGGCACTGTCGGCGGCCACCTCGGCGTGGTGATCTGCGATCGTGTGATCGCGCCCGCAGCTGCACTTGAGCATGAGGGGGCGGTCGGCGTTGTAGGGATCGAAGAATTCGGACATGGCGAGCACCTCGTGAGTTGATGGACGGGGTGTTCATTGCAAGCACCGGGCCAGATGCGGCGCGGCGCTGGCCTTTCATCGCTCTGTGCGCGAATTCGCGGAACCTGGGCCGACCCCGTGTAGGGCCAGCCCTACACGGCGGTGCTCACAAGCGGCGCATCAGGGCTTGGAGCGGTGGCGTTCGGCGTAGAGCGCGAGTTCCACGTCGTTCTTGGTGCCGGTTTTCTCCAGCACACGGGCCCGGTAGGTGCTCACGGTGTTGGGCGCCAGACCCAGCTGCGCACCAATTTCGCTCACGGTCTGGCCTTGCGTGAGCAACCGGTAGACCTGGTGCTCGCGGTGCGACAGGGTTTCGGGCCCGGCCTGCGCGGTGGCGTTGCCCACGGCGGCGGCCAGCGCCTCGGCCGTGGCCTGCGTGAGGAACACCCCGCCGCCCGCCGCCTTGCGCACGGCGTAGAGCATGTCGTCGGGGTCGGCGCTCTTGTTCAGGTACCCGCACGCGCCCAGGCGGATGCAGCGCACCGCGTACTGCTTTTCGGGGTAGGTGCTCAGCATGAGCACCGGCAGCAGCGGGTGCTCACGTTTGATGGTCTGCAGCACGTCTAGCCCGTCGAGCCCGGGCATGGCGATGTCGAGCAGCACCAGGTCCAGGCCGTCGAGCCCGCCGAGCGCGCGCACCTTGGCCAGCACCTCGTCGCCGCTCTGCGCTTCGGCCACCACCTGCACGTCGGGCGCGTCGGCCAGGATCTGTTTCAGGCCTTCGCGCACGATGCGGTGGTCGTCGCCGATCAGCACGCGGATGGTTTCGGACAACACGTCGAACACGGTGGTCATGCAGGGGCTCCGCTGGGTGTCTGGAGAGGCAGTTCGATCGACAGGCGCATCAGCGTGCCCTGTCCTGGTGCACTGGTGATCTGGATGTCGCCGCCGAAATGGCGGGCACGTTCGCGCATGCCCATCACCCCGTAGGCATCGGCGGCTTCAAAGGCCTGGGCCGGTGCACCCACGCCGTCGTCCCGCACCGAAAGGCTCAGCACCCCGGCCTGCACGGCGATGCGCACATCGAGATGGCGCGCGCGCGCGTGCCGGCCCACGTTGCTCAACATCTCCTGGAAGATGCGGAACACGCCCATGGCCAGGGGCTCGGGCGGGTCGGGTGCGTCGTCCACCTCCATGCACCAGTTCAGGGCCATCTCGGCCGACTGCACGAACTCCTGCGCCTGCCATTCGAGCGCGGCCCACAGGCCCTGGTGGTCCAGGATGCTGGGGCGCAGGTCGGTGATGATGCGGCCCACGTTGTCCACCGCGTTCTCGATCAGGCGGCTCATGTTCTGGCACTTGCAACGCATGCGCTCGCGCATGTCGCCCGCGGCTTCCTGCGTGCGTTGCTCCTGCTCGGAGAGGCGCTTGTCCAGCCAGTTCACGTCCATCTTCAGCGCCACCAGCAGGCTGCCCAGCTCATCGTGCACCTCGCGGGCGATGCGGGTGCGCTCTTCCTCGCGCACGGCCTCCGAGCGTGCGGCCAGCTCGCGCACCTGCTTGAGCGCGGTGGCCAGTGCGAGCGTGCGCTCACCAACGCGTTCTTCCAGCTCGTCCTTGGCGCGCTGCAGCGCGTCGGCCGCGCGCTTGCGCTCGGTGATGTCGACGAAGGTCACGACCGCACCGCGCACCGCGCCGCCGTCGATGATGGGGTGGCTGGAGTACTCCACCGGGAAGCGGGAGCCGTCGCGGCGCCAGAACACCTCGGTGTCGATGCGACAGGGCAGCCCCTCCAGAAACGCCTTGAAGATCGGGCAGTCGTCCACCGGGTAGTGCGCGCCGTCGGCGTGCGAATGGTGGGTGAGGTCGTGCATGTTCTTGCCCAGCAGTTCGTCGGGCTCGAAGCCGATCATGCGGGCGCCCGCGTGGTTGATGAACACGCACAGGCCGTCCAGATCGATGCCGAACACGCCTTCGCCGGTGGACGCCAGCAGCAGCGCCAGCGGGTCGCCCCAGGTGCGGGAGGTGGGGGCGGGCGCGTCGATCTGCATGCCGGGGCCGCACGCAATGAATGTGCCAAAGCGGTGCATGGCGGGCGCCGGGTGACAATGGGCGGTCCGATCAACGCCGCCCACCGGTATCCCCCATGGCCCTGTTCGACAAACTGTTCGGCGAGCGCTACACCGCCGCCCGGCTGCGCCGGCGCCGCCAGCAGCGCGTGAGCGTCTCCACCACCGCGCACCGGGCGGCCGAGCTGCTGCGCTCCAGCCACGCACTGATCCAGCTCACGGCGGCCGAGGCCTTGACCGTGGTGGCCTACATGGAACTGCGCCGCTGCGCTGAGGGCGAAGCCATCATCCGCCAGGGCCACAGCGCGGCGGAAGACGGCTTCATGGCGCTGGTGATCGAGGGCGAGGTGACGGTGGAGGCGGTCACGGTGAGTCGCACCGAACCGCACACGATCAACGTGCTCGGCCCGGGCCACCTCATGGGCGAGATGTCGCTGATGGACGGCGAAGCCCGCTCCGCCACCTGCACCGCCAGCACCGAGGTGCGCTGTGCCGTGCTCACCCGCACCGCGCTGCAGACCCTCATGACCGACGAGCCCACCACCGCCGCCAAGCTGCTCAGCGCCGTGGCACAGCGCCTGAGCCAGCGGCTGCGCGAGAACGACACCAAGCTGCAGCTCTACGGTCAACTCGTGCTGTCGATGCAGCAGGAGATCGACCGCCTGATTCCCGAACAGCCTTAAGTGTTCGGAGCCGTTTTCGAGCTCCAGATCATGGTGATGGCGAGGATCGACAGGACGACGCCAAGAGAAACAGCCACCGGGATCTTGAAGATGTCGATCAACAGCATCTTGCTGCCGATGAACACCAGGATCACGGCCAGACCGTAGTTCAGCAGGTGGAAGCGGCTGGCCGCGGCCTGCAGCAGGAAGAACATGGCGCGCAGGCCCAGGATGGCGAACACGTTGCTGGTGAGCACGATGAACGGGTCCTTGGTGATGGCGAAGATCGCGGGGATCGAGTCCACCGCAAAGATCACGTCGGTCAGGCCCACCAGGCAGATCACCATGAACAGCGGCGTGGCAATGCGTTTGCCGTTCTCCACCGTCCAGAACTTCTCACCGTCGAAGTTCTTGCTCACCGGCAACACCTTGCGCAGCAGCTTGAGCGCGGGGTTGTCTTCCAGGCTCGGCTCCTGGCCGGCCGCCCACCACATCTTCAGACCGGTGAGCACCAGGAAGGCGCCGAACACGTACAGAACCCAGTGGAACTCCGAGATCAGCCAGCCGCCCACCAGGATCATCACCGTGCGCAGCAGGATGGCGCCCACGATGCCGATCATGAGCACCCGCTTCTGGTACGCCGCGGGCACGGCGAAGTAGGTGAAGATGAGCAGGAAGACAAAGATGTTGTCCACCGCCAGGCTCTTCTCGATCAGGTAGCCAGTGAGGAATTCCAGCGACTTCTCGTTCGCAATGGCGCTCGATCCGGTGGTGTCCCGGATGGCAAACCAGAACAACACGTTGAAGACGAAGCTCAGCCCCACCCAGACCAGCGACCAGTTGATCGCCTGCTTGACGCTCACCTCTTGAGCGCCCTGCTTCTTGAGCACGACAAAGTCGACAAACAGGGCCGTCACGACGAACACGACGAAGACGACCCACAGCCACAACGGGGCAATGCTTTCCATGAAAAACCTCGGATTTGGTGTTGAAGGAACACCCCAAGGTCTTGCCATGGCCGCACGGTGTGCGGTTGGAGGTTTCCGGCGGCTGTGTGGCCGCGTATTGACGAAAACCCCACCCGCCGAGGCCCGGCTGTGTGCCGGGTGGCGGGCTGACTACTCCCCTTGAAGGGAAGCGCGATTGTGGTCGGGAAGTTCGAAGTTCACCAACTGAAAGACCTTCAGGTTTTGCCTGAAGGTCCTGCGTGGATCAAGCGGCTTCCTTGTAGAACAGCTCGCGCTTGAGGCTGCGCGGCGCCAGCGGCTCCACGCTCTGGTGGATCGCGGCGATGTGTTCCGGCGTGGTGCCGCAGCAACCGCCCACGATGTTGACCAGGCCTTCGGCCGCGAACTCGCGCAGCAGGCGGCTGGTGTCTTCGGGCGTTTCGTCGAAGCCGGTGTCGCTCATGGGGTTGGGCAGACCGGCGTTGGGGTAGCAGCTGATGAAGGTGTCGCCCGCGACCTTGGCCAGCTCCTGGATGTAGGGGCGCATGAGCGCGGCACCCAGCGCGCAGTTCAGGCCCACGGCGAGCGGCTGCAGGTGGCGCACGCTGGCCCAGAAGGCGCTGACCGTCTGGCCGCTCAGGATGCGGCCCGAGGCGTCGGTCACGGTGCCGCTGATGATCACCGGCAGGCGTTCGCCGCTCTGCTCGAAGAACTCGTCGATGGCGAACAGCGCGGCCTTGGCGTTGAGCGTGTCGAAGATGGTCTCCACCAGCAGCACGTCGGCGCCGCCTTCGACCAGCGCCTCGATCTGCTCGAGGTACGCCGCGCGCAACTGCTCGAAGGTCACGTTGCGCGCACCCGCGTCGTTCACGTCGGGGCTGATGCTCGCGGTCTTGGGCGTGGGGCCGAGCGCGCCGGCCACGAAACGCGGCTTGTCGGGCGTGCTGAATTTGTCGCAGGCCGCGCGCGCGATGCGGGCCGAGGCCAGGTTCATCTCGCGCGCCAGGTGACCCATTTCGTAGTCGTCCTGCGCGATCGTGGTGGCGCCGAAGGTGTTGGTCTCGATCAGGTCGGCGCCAGCTGCCAGGTAGCCTTCGTGGATGTCCTGGATCACGTCGGGCCGCGTGAGGCTCAGCAGCTCGTTGTTGCCCTTCACATCCTTGTGGAAGTCCTTGAAGCGTTCACCTCTGTATTGCGCTTCGCCCAGCTTGAAGCGCTGGATCATGGTGCCCATCGCGCCATCGAGGATGGCGATGCGGTGTTTCAGGATCTCGGGCAGCGCCTGGGCGCGGGTGTAGGCAGGGGAAGTCATGCCCGGATTGTAAGAAGCGGCCCGGCGCAGGGGCCATGCCCGGACGGGCGGCCTCAGGCTTTCCCCGACAATAGCCCCCATGAAACACCTCACGCCCACACAGGCCTGGGCCTGGCTGCAGGCCGAACGCGAGAGCCGCGAAGCGCGCGGCGAAGCCCCACCGCTGTTTGTGGATGTGCGCATGGAAATCGAGTCGCTCTATGTGGGCCGCCCGCCCGGTGTGGAGAACATCCCCTGGTACGAGTACCCCGACCTCACGCCCGACCCGACGCGTTTTGCGCAGGCGGTGGAGCGCGAGGCGGGCGACAAACAGCGCCCGGTGCTGCTGATCTGCCGCAGCGGCAAACGCACGCTGGACGCCGGCAAGGCACTGGAGGCCGCCGGCTTTGCCGAGGTGGCGCACGTGGTGCACGGCTTCGAGGGCGAACTCAACGAAGACTTCAAGCGCTCCAGCCTGAACGGCTGGCGCTTTGAGGGCCTGCCGTGGGAGCAGATGTGATCGACATCGCGCCCGGGAGCGAAATCCTGGAGATGAGCGTCGGTGTGCTTCAGGAGGTCTTCGGGTTCGAGGCTTTCCGCGGCCCGCAGGCCGAGATCGTGGCGCACGTGGGCGGGGGCGGCGACGCGCTGGTGCTCATGCCCACGGGCGGGGGCAAGTCGCTGTGTTACCAGGTGCCGGCCATCGTGCGCGAGCGCGCCGGCCAGGGCCTCACCGTGGTGGTGTCGCCGCTGATCGCGCTCATGCACGACCAGGTGGGTGCGCTGCTGGAAGCCGGCGTGGCGGCTGCGTTTCTGAACTCCAGCCTGTCGCTGGACGACGCGCAGCGCGTTGAAAAAGAGATGCTGCGCGGCGAGCTCACACTGCTCTACGCCGCGCCCGAGCGCCTGACCACGCCGCGTTTCCTGGCGCTGCTCGACTCGCTCAAGGAGCGCGGCAAGCTGGCCCTGTTTGCCATCGACGAAGCCCACTGCGTGAGCCAGTGGGGCCACGACTTCCGCCCCGAGTACCGGGGCCTGGCGGTCTTGCACGAGCGTTTTCCCGGCGTGCCGCGCGTGGCGCTCACCGCCACCGCCGACGACCTCACGCGCGCCGACATCGTCGAGCGCCTGCAGTTGCAGGACGCGCGCACCTTCATCAGCAGCTTCGACCGGCCCAACATCCGCTACCAGCTGGTGGAAAAGAAGGACGCCACCGCGCAACTGCTGCGCTTCATCCGCGACGAACACACCAGCGGCGACGAGCACGACGCCGGCATCGTCTACTGCCAGTCGCGCCGCCGGGTGGAAGAGGTGGCCCAATTGCTGGGCGAGGCCGGGCTCCAAGCCATGCCTTACCACGCCGGGCTGGACGCGGCCGTGCGGCAAAAACACCAGGACCGCTTCCTGCGCGAGGAGGGCCTGATCATGGTGGCCACCATCGCATTCGGCATGGGCATCGACAAGCCCGACGTGCGTTTCGTGGCCCACCTGGACATGCCCAAGAACATCGAGGGCTACTACCAGGAGACCGGCCGCGCCGGGCGCGACGGCGAACCCGCCAACGCCTGGATGGCCTACGGCCTGCAGGACGTGGTGAACCAGCGCCGCATGATCGACGAGAGCCCGGCGGCCGACGAGTTCAAGCAGGTGCTGCGCGGCAAGCTTGACGCGTTGTTGACGCTGGCCGAAGCCAGCGATTGCCGCCGCGTGCGACTGCTCTCCTATTTCGGGGAACACAGCGAGCCCTGCGGCAACTGCGACAACTGCCTGCACCCGCCGCAGCTCTTTGACGCCACCGAATCCGCGCGCAAGCTGCTCTCGTGCATCTACCGCGTGCAGCAGTCCAGCGGCATGGCGTTTGGCGCCGGCCACATCATGGACATCTTGCGCGGCAAGGTCACCGAAAAGGTGACCCAGCACGGGCACGACAAGCTCTCCACCTTCGGCATCGGCGCCGATCTGTCCGAGACCCAATGGCGCGCGCTGCTGCGCCAGCTGATTGCCCGCGAAGCGGTGCAGGTGGACGCGGCGCACTACAACACCCTGCACCTGCAGGACGCGGCGCGCGAGATCCTGAAAGGCCAGAGCGCGGTGTGGCTCAGGTCGCTGGCCGAGAAAGCCGTGGGCTCCGGGCGCGTGAGCCGCCCGCGCAGCGCCCGCGCGGCGGTGGCGGACGACGGCCAGCCGCTGACCCTGGCCGCGCGCGAAGCCCTGGACGCGCTCAAGGCCTGGCGTGCCGGGGTGGCGAAGGAACACAACCTGCCCGCCTTCGTGATTTTTCATGACGCCACCCTGCGCGCCATTGCCGCGCGCCAGCCCCGCACGCTGGCCGATCTGGACGGTATTGCCGGCCTGGGTGTGAAAAAGCGCGAAGCCTACGGTGAAGAGGTGCTTCGGGTGGTGAGTGCTTTTGGGTGATGATCCGGGCCACATTCCG
>JAJNQE010000162.1 GCA_021154985.1 Hydrogenophaga sp. | reverse complement strand
TCCCTCTGGGAGAGGGCGGGGGTGAGGGCCTCCCCGCGCCCGACGCCGACACCGGCGAGACCATGAGCCCGCTCGCGGCCTTCCTCACCCATGCGGCGCTGGAGTCGGGCGACAACCAGGCACAAGCCGGGCAGGACGCGGTGCAGCTCATGACGGTGCACGCCGCCAAGGGGCTCGAATTCGACGTGGTCTTCATCACCGGCATGGAAGAAGGCCTGTTCCCGCACGAGAACTCGATGAGCGACCGCGACGGGCTCGAAGAAGAGCGCCGCCTGATGTACGTGGCGATCACACGCGCCCGCAAGCGCCTGTACCTGAGCCACTCGCAAACGCGCATGCTGCACGGCCAGACGCGCTACAACATGAAGAGCCGCTTTTTTGACGAGCTGCCCGAGGCCTGCCTGAAGTGGCTCACGCCACAGCAGCCGGCGTGGGGCGCGCCGGGCGGGGCGGGCGGCGGTGGTGGCCAGTGGCAGAACGGACGGCGCAGCTTCGGTGCACCGCCAGCGCTGCAGCCTTCGTGGTCACCGGGCTTCCACGACAAGGGCGACCCGAAAGGCCTGGGCCAGAAAGCGCCTGAACCCGATCGGGGCACCGACATCCGGGCCGGCATGGCCGTGTTTCACAACAAGTTCGGCGAGGGCAAGGTGCTCTCCATCGAAGGCGCGGGCGATGACGCCCGCGCGCAGGTGAACTTCAGCCGCCATGGCACGAAGTGGCTGGCCCTGAGCGTGGCCAAGCTCACTCCGATAGTTTGATGGTTCAGGATCCGATCACGCCGCCATCGTTTTTCGTGATGACGATGGTGGCCGAGCGGGGGCGCTGACCTGCGCCGTACCCCGCGTTCGCGGGCCAGCGGCTCTCGAACTTCGACGGATCGTTCACATCGGCCATCTTCGTGTTCTCACCCGCGTGCTGGATGTTCACGAAGATCGCGCGGCCATCGGGGGTTTCGGTGATGCCGGTGATCTCGGCGCCTCGCGGTCCGACCAGGAAGCGCTTGAGCGTGGCGGGCGTCTGTGCCTTGCCCACATGGGTGGTGACTTGTTTGTCGCCGTGGGTCAGCGTCCTGGTGCCGCCGTCGCCACGCTGGCCGGGGAGGGCGGCCAGCAGCATGCAGTTGGTCTTGTCGGTGTAGGCACCGTCGTCGGTCTGGATCCAGCAGAGGCCGGTGGCTTTGCTGAACACCAGGCCGTCGGGCGATGACAGGTCGTTGTCGTCGGTCAGGTTGGACAGGTTCACGCTGGCCTTGTCGGCATCGGCTTCCGACGCAAACAGGTAGATATCCCACTGGAAGGCGGCGTCGGCCGGGTTCTTCTGGGACATGCGCACGATGTGGCCGTGCACGTTGCCTTTCTGCTCCTTGCCGGCTTTCATGTCTGCATAGACGCGCGGGTTGGCGCTGTCCACGGTGGCCACGGTGCGGGCGCTGTTGTTGGTCAGCGTGATGTAGACCTCGCCGTTCTTCGGGTTCACACCACCCCACTCGGGCCGGTCCATCTTGGTGGCGCCCACCGCGTCGGCGGCCAGGCGGGTGAACACGGCCACATCGGCCTCGCTCTTGAATTCAAAGTACGAGCTGTTGGCGATCACGGGGTTGTCCATCGACAGCTCCAGCCATTCGCCGGTGCCGTCGCCCTTGAAGCGCGCGGCGTACAGCGTGCCTTTGTCCAGGTACTTGTCGCCTGCGGCCAGGCGGTTAGCGGGGTTGGCATCGACCGGGTCCCACTTCGCGGCGGACACGAACTTGTAGATGTACTCGCCGCGCGCGTCGTCGCCCATGTAGGCCACCACCGGCTGGCCAGCCACGACGCGGGCAAAGGTGGCGTTTTCATGGCCCATGCGGCCCAGCGCCGTGCGCTTGCGCAGCGTGGTGGTCTTGTCGTAGGGGTCGAGCTCGACGATGTAGCCGAACGTGTTCATCTCGTTGCGGAAGTCGTCCTTGGCGCTGGCGCCCACGGCGCTGTTGTTCCAGCGCGCGTAGGTGTCGGCGGCGCCGCCGCTTTCCCAGCCGTGGCGGCTGGCCGCGCCCGCCCGGCGGCCGTAGCGGTTGAGCGCCTGCACCTGTTTGTCTTTTTTGCGCACGTCGTCGTCTTTGGCATCGCGGAAGAAGTAGCCGAACCAGTTCTCTTCGCCCGAGATGAAGGTGCCCCAGGGCGTGCGGCCGGTGCCGCAGTTGTTGAGCGTGCCACGCGCTTGTGTGCCGTCTGGGCTGTACCGGGTCACGAGGTGTTCGCTGCCGCGCGCCGGGCCGTGCACGCTCACCGGCGTCATGGTGGTCACGCGGCGGTTGAACGCGGAGGCGGGTTTCGTGGCCCAGGCTTTGCCGTCAGTCTGTACCTCCACCACCGACAGGCCGTGGATCATGAGTTCCTTGTCGATCTCGGCCGCAGGGCGGGGCAGCACCGCCGTACCACCGTTGGCGTGGATGAAGAAAGAGCTGAGCTTTTCGTCGGTGGTGGCTTCGTGGTTCATGGCCAGCAGGCCGCGCGAGTTGAAGCTGTCCGACGGCTTGCCCGCTGCGTCCAGGCCGAACCATTCGATGCCGTCGTGGTGGTCGCCGGCGCGGTTGCCGAAGTCGGCGTCGGTGCCGTCGTTCTTGTAGGCCGGTGTGCTGCTGGTCAGCGGGTCGCCCAGCGCGTAAATGACGCGTGCGGTGTAGCCCTCGGGCACGGTCACCTGGTCGGCGACGGTCTTGGCCACAGGCTTGAAGCCCAGGCCGTTCACCTGGGCCACCGGGCCGCTGGTGGCGCAGCCGCCCAGCGCCGTGCTGCCCAGTGCGGCAGCGCCCGCACCGCCGAGCAGGCTGCGCCGGCTCAGGCGGGCGCTGAGCACGCTCTCAAAGGCGGGATTGGCGCTGGTGTTGGAGTCTTCGTCGTTGAAGTGGGCGTTCGCGCGTGGGGTGTGGGTGGTCATGGACTCGTCCTCGTGTTGTTTGACGCAGCCGATGATGTGCAAACCGGATGACTGTTCTGTGACAACCCCCGGGGGTTCTCAAACAAGGCCTCTCCCATGCGAATGTGCTGGCCCGTCATCACGCCGTCACACAGTTGCACGCCCGGCGGCGTGAACACCAGGATGGTCGAGCCGTGTTCGAACCAACCCATCTCCTCCCCCTTCTGGTAGGCGGCGTGGCAAGGCAGTTCGTTGGGCCCCCGGTAGCGGAGGTTGAGCGCCACGTCCACCGCACGCAGGCGCATGCTGGCCACCAGGATGGCGGCCACCGGCACGATCAGCAGCGGCGTGCCGTCGGCCAGTCGGCAGTGCAGCACGGCGCGTTCGTTCTTGCAGAACAGGCGCTCGATGCGCTTCAGCGCGATCGGGTTCACGTTCCACGTGTCGCCGCTGATGTAAGTGGCGTGCTCCAGCGTGAGCGCACCGGGCGCGTGGAAGCGGTGGTACATGCTGGAGGTCAGGCGCAGCGTCACATAGTGGCCGCCGCGCAGGGTGTTGATGGCGGCCTGGCTGCGCGCGCTGGTGCCCAGCAGGTCGGTGAGCGGGTAGGGGAAGCCCTTGGCCTGAAACACCTGGGCAGCGGGGTCATCTGCAATGGACCCGCACGCGCCCACGATGGCGTCGCACGGGCTCACCAGCACGTGTTCGCGCGGGTCGACCGGGCGCGCGCCGGGTTTGAGTTCGCGCACGAAGCAGTCGTGCAGGCTGTCGAACGACGTCTTCTTCGCTTCGCTGAGGTCGATGTCGGTGAAGCTGCGCCAGACCGCCATGGACGCAGCGCGCACCCAGGGGTGGCGGATGCGGCTGAACCAGCCCATGAAGCGCGTGAGCGCGGCGCGCGGCACACGGTTGGTCAGCAGGAAGTTGAGGTCTTCGTTGAGCGCCAGGCGCTGCAGGAGGGTTGGGCTGTTCATCGCGGGTTTCATCGGAGTTTCATGGCTTCGTCATGTGGACGCCCTACAAAAGACACACACCAACCGCCCTGGAGCGACTGCCGCATGTCTTACCTTTCTTACGCTGTTCCGCTGGGCTCGCTGGCCCTGGCTCTGCCGCTGCTCAAGCAGCGGCTCGAACTCTCGCGCGCCAAGCACCGCTCGCTCGCCGGCCATTCCAAGATGGCCAAGCGGCTGGCGAAATGGCTGCCGGGCTATGCCTTCGACGAGACCCGGTTCTTTGATTGCGACGGTGCGCCGGCCGAGGTGGTGGCGCAGCGCCGCGCGGCGTTTGACCAACTGTGCGCGGGCTTCGCCGAGCGTTACGCCAAGACGCTGGCGCTTACAGCGCAAGCGCGTGAAGGCCTGGCCGATCTGC
>JAJNQE010000101.1 GCA_021154985.1 Hydrogenophaga sp. | reverse complement strand
AGGTCCGACGTGTTCGATTACATCGAGCGCTTCTACAACCCGGTGCGCAAACACTCAAAGCTAGACTTCCTCAGCCCGGTCGACTTTGAGCAAGGCTTAATGGGCTAAGCAAACCGTCCGGGAAACTGGGGGAAGCCCACTTTGACGCAAGCACTTGATAGACGTTTAGTGGTGACGCTTATGCACCGGTTGTGGTACGGCTCATCGATTACGGGCGGCGACGATTGGCGGCACCTAATGGTCCACGACAAGCTGGACCAGCAGCGAGTTTTTGCATTGATAGACGACTACATCGTCGGCGATACCATTCTCATGTACGCCGACAGCCAACATGCAATGGCATGCCGTAGAGATCAAGTGTTCGAACAGCTGGAAGAATGGCTTCCCAGAGGTCAGGTGAAGCTCGCTGACCCGAGGTTTCAAGGACGGGTGTTGATCAACTATTTAGGTGTCGGTGTAGGCAGTAGATTAGGCTGACGATGACCGCTTCGGGCCCACAACGGAAGTTGGCAACCCTTTTCTTCAGCCCTAGACCTAACCCCTTCGCACCCATAGCGCAGAACTGCTCTGCGCACTAAATCGCAGACACAGTACGTGCGTCAAAGCGCTGCAGCCAGCACCCCCAAACGCTGCGCGTTTTCCTTCAACTCGGCCAACGGGTCGACCCCCTCGGTCATCAACACGATGCTGCGTGCACCCGCCTGCTGTACCGCCTGCGCCAACGCAGGTGGCGGCTCGCGGTGGTGCAGCACGGCGGCCACCGAGGCGCTGCGCAGTTGTTGGGTCAAGGCGGCCAGGGCTTCGGGGGTCCAGGCGTCGTCTTCGCGCACCGCGCTGCCGGCGAGGTCGAGGTTGAAGCCGTTGGCCAGGTAGTCCAGCCGGTCGGACAGGCTGAACACGGTGACGTTGCTGGCGCGGGCCAGGCGGGCTTCACTCTGCGCGGTGATGCCCAGCAGGGCCAGGCGCAGCTTGGTCGCGTTGGTTTGCAGGCGCGTCTGGGCGGAGGGCACCAGCCGGGCGACATCGGCTGTGATCACGTCGGCCATGCGGCCGAGGTTGACCGGGTCGAGCCAGGGCAGTGCGTTGGCCGATGCGCCCTGCTCCTGCAAGGCGATGCCGGGCAAGGAGGCGTCGAGCGGGCGCGCAGCGTCGATTTCGATCAGGCGGATGTTGTGCCGGCGCGCGAGCGGAAACAGCGGGTCGTCGGGCCAGATGGAGCGCAATGCCACCACGGCGTCTGCTTGCCGCGCAGCTTCGCCGAGTCCGGCGGCGCCACGGCCGCTGAAGAACGCCAACTGGCGCCCGGCCGGCAGCGTCTGCGGCACGGGGCGCAGCACCACGATGCCGGTGTCGCGCACGAGGGTGGTGGTGAGCGCGGCCACCACGGGGTGGGCCACGAGCAGGCGCATGGGCGCGGCCGCCGTGGCCACCGCGGCGGTTTGGGCCACGGCGCTGGGGGCGAGGGTCGACAAACCCAACGCGCCGATGAGGCACCAGGCGGAGGGAGACAGGCGCACGGTCATCCGGCATGTCCTTTCAGGGCGGGGGTGACACCGCGAACGATGGCGGCCAGCGCAAACAGGCCACCGGCGGTGAGGATGATGGCCGCGCCCGAGGGCACCGGCAGTTCGAGTTCGATGGGCACCAGAATGCCCACCAGCGTGCTCGCGGTGGCGATCAACACGCTGAGCCAGAAGAAGCCGCGCAGCGACAGGCTGAGCAAGCGCGCGGCAGCGGCCGGGATGATGAGCAAGGCGCCGACCAGGATGGCGCCGATCACTTTGACCGAGGCCACGGTGACGATGGTCACGAGCACCACAAACAAGTAGTCGAGCAGCTTCACGCTCACGCCGCGCACGCTGGCGAGTTGCGGGTTGAAGCTGGCGAGCATGAAGCGGTTGTAGAGCGGCACCGTGAATGCCACCACCAGCGTGCCCACGACGCCGAGCACCAGCAGATCGCTCGCGTCCACCGTGAGCACCGAGCCGAACAACACGTTTTCCAAAATGTGGATGTTCACCCGGCCCGAGAGCAAGAGCAGCAGGCTCGCGCCCATGGCCAGCGAAACGGCGAGGAACACACCGATGAGCGTGTCGGGCGACAGGCCCGTGCGGTTGCGCAGGTAGTTGAGCAACACGCCGAACAGCAGGCAGTACGCGAACAGGCTGCCGTAAGGCCCGGTGTAGGGTTCGCCCAGCAGGATGCCGATGCCCACACCGGTGAGCGCGGCATGACCCACGGCTTCAGAGAAAAAGGCCAGGCGCTTGACCACCACGAGCGTGCCCAGGCCACCGAGCACGGGGCCGATGAACAGTCCGGCCAGCACGGCATTGACGACAAAGCCGTAGGCGAGCGACGCGGGCAGCGTGCCTTGTTCGGCCAGGTGCTGAATGCCCTGGCGCAGGGTGTCGAACGCGTTCATGCAACCACCGCCGTGTCTGCCGGGGCATCGACCGCCGCGGCGTCGTGCCGGTGGCGGCTGGAGAACAGCGCCAGCACGCGTTGCGGTGTCAGGGTGTGCGCGGCGGGGCCGTCGAACAGCACCTGGCGGTTGAGCCCGGTCACGTGGTCGGCGAGGCGGGTCACGGCGTCGAGGTCGTGCTCGATCCACAACACCGTCACGCGGGTGACGCGCCAGTGGGCGAGCAAGGCTTCAAAGGTCTCCACGCCGGCTTCGTCCAGCGCCGACATGGGCTCGTCGAGCAAGATGAGGTCGGGCGCGGGGATGAGTGCTTGCGCGAGCAGCACGCGCTGGCGTTCGCCACCCGAGAGCGCGCCCATGCGGCGGTCGGATTTTTCCCACATGCCCACCTGCCTCAAGGCCTGCTCCACCGGCGCTTTCCAGCGCGGGGAGAGGCCGAGGAACACCGGTCTGCGCTGGCACATGGCGGCCATGAAGTCCATCACCGTCATGGGCAGGCCGGCGTCGAAGGCGAGCGCTTGCGGCACATAGCCCACGGTGCCCGCGTGTTCAGCGGGCCACTGCAGGCTGATCGAACCAACATGCGGCACCTGGCCGAGCAGCGCCTTGAACAGCGAGCTCTTGCCGCCGCCGTTGGGGCCCACCAGCGCGTGCACGCTGCCCGCTTGCACACGCAGGTTCACCTGTCGCAGGATTTCGGTGGGTCCGAGCTTGAGGTTGACCGATTCAAAGGCAACAGCGGGGCCTGCTGCGCTCATCAAACCGACTCCTGGATCGCGCGCACCACGGTGGCCAGGTTGCGGGCGATCTCGCGCTCGAACTTGTCGGCCGTGTAGGGGCCGTGCGAGATGTGGGTGAGCGCGTACAGGCGCACGCCGGTTTCGCGGCGGATGGTGTCCACATAGGCGGAGGGGTAGTCCATCTCCGAGAAGATGACCTTCACATCGAGCGCGCGGATCTGGTCGATCGTGCCTTTGAGTTGCGAAGGGCTGGGCTCGATGCCGTGCGCGGGCTCGACCACGGCGGTGACCTCCAGACCGAATTCGCGCAGCAGGTAGTCGTAGGCACCGTGGATGGTGGCGATGCGCAGCCCGCTGGCCGGCGCCTGGGCGAGCTGGCCGAGGGCGTCGGCGCGCAGCTTGCGCAGCTTTTGCGCGTAGGCGCGTGCGTTGGCGGTGTAGGCCGCAGCGTTGGCCGAGTCCAGCTTGCCGAGTTCGCGCGCGATGGTGTTGACCTGCGAGATCGACGCCGTGACCGACAGGAAGGTGTGCGGGTTCACCACCTTGCCGGAGGTGCCACGGCCGGTGCCCACCGCCGCCAGCAGGGGCACCTGGGCGTTGGCTTCGATCAGCTTGAGGTCGGGCTTGTCGCTGGCGGCGATCATGCGGCCGGCAAAGTCGTCGTGGCCCACGCCGTTGAGCACGAGCACGTCGAGCGAGCCGATGCGCTTGATGTCTTCGGTGCGCGGCTCGTAGGCGTGAGGGTTGAAGCCGGCGGGAATGGCGGGCACCACCTCGGCCAGGTCACCGACCACGTTGGCCACAAAGCTGTAGTACGGGTGCAGCGTCACGCCGATGCGCAGCTTGCGCATCTGCGCCCAGGCAGGTGCGCTGACGGCAGCGAGCGCGAGCGGCGCCCAGGCCAGGGAAGACAGCAGGTGGCGGCGGCGCGCGGAAGGCACGGAAGGCACGGAAGGGTCTCGCATGGCGGAAGTCCTGGAAAAGAAGCGGATGGGCGGGTCAGCGCGCGGTGTCGCTGCGGGTGTCGGTGCGTGTGACGCCGGCGTCGTAGCGCGTCACCACCTGGCGCCAACCCTGGCGCGCGAGCGACGCGCCGTCGAACTGGTCGGGCAAAGCCTGCGGGCCTTCGCGGTGCACCCACACCTCGGGCGCGTCGGCGTGTGCATGCCCGGTTGGCGAAGCCTCGGCCGCCGTGGCCGACAGGCGCAGCAGGAACGAGGCGGCCACCTCGGGCGCAGCGCTGCGGCCGAGGTAGGCCGCGTCGTGCCCGTGTGTGGCGGTGCTCCACGCATGCCCGCCGCGCGAGGCCACGCCCATGCCGGCGGCAAACGGGGGCAGATCCATGCCGCGCAAGTCGTCCACGCCGGGCAAAACCTTGTCGGCGGTGAGCAGCGCGGTGATTTCTTCGG
>JAJNQE010000088.1 GCA_021154985.1 Hydrogenophaga sp. | reverse complement strand
GATGCCGCAGAAGCCGTGGCCGCCCGAGCGCACGCGCCCGCCCTTGAAGAACACCTCGATGTCGTCCCAGTGGTTGAAGGCCTCGCCGATCAGCTCGGCCGATTCCGGGTCGGCCGCGCGCAGGTTGCCCAGCGTCTGGTCCGACAGCACCACGCCCCAACCGAAGGTATCGAACGGGCGGTTGCGCTCCACCACCGTGATGCGCAGCGACGGATCGCGCCGCTTCATCAACAAGGCGAAGTACAGACCCGCTGGCCCCCCGCCGATGCACAGGATGCGCTGGAGTTTTTGGGGCTGCGGTGATGTGTTCATGTCTAATTAGTTTAGATTTAAATTATGTGAGGCCAACCGGGTAAACCCGTATCCCATGTCAAGGGACCCAGCGCGGCGTATTGGTGCAAGAATGGCTTGCACAGTTCACAGGAGGCACCATGTCCATCTTCCGATTCAAATCCCGAGAAACGGGCGACCTCGTCATGCTGCAGGCCCATGGCAAACGCATGCTGGAAATCGTGGGGAAGGACCCGTCGGGTCCGGGCGTGATCCAGCCCAGTCAGATGGCCGCTGCCGTGGACGCCATCCACGCGGCCGTGGCGTTCGACGAGGCGAAACAGAAGCGCATGAAAGAGGAAGCCGCGCAGCGGGGTGAGCCACCCCCGGAATTCGAGGCGGTGAGCTTGCGCATGCGCAGCACCCCGTTCATCGACATGCTGCAGCGTTGCGAGAAAGCGGGCTCCGATATCGTCTGGGGCGTCTGAGGCTCGGATAGCGGCTGGGCATCGGCCCCCAGGCCGGGTCGGCATAATGGGCCGCTCTCACGTGCAACGCGTGAGGCTGCGTGAGGACGACCTCACCCGCATGCATCCATCCGCGAGGGACGGCCCCCGCACTGCTTGTGAAAGTGGGCGTCATGGCCAATTTTTCCTCCCCCGCGCGCCGTCCCGCGCGCCGCGTCACAGCGCTTACCTGGGCGCTGCTGTTGGGCGCATGGGGTGTCGTGGGACTGTTCTCCTTCCAGGGCGCCGCCTGGCTGGCCGCACCGCTCACACCCGGCGTCGCGGGTGTGAGCTTCGCCGTGCTGCTGACCACCATCGTGGCGGCATCGTTTGGCGTCGTGCACGAAGCGGACTACCTGGCGCACAAGCTGGGAGAGCCCTACGGCACGCTCATCCTCACTTTGTCCATCGTGTCGATCGAGGTGATCCTCATTGCGGCGGTGCTCTTGGGGCCGGGCGAGGCGCCCACGATTGGGCGCGATTCGATTTTTGCCGTCCTGATGATCATCCTCAACCTCGTGATGGGGATTTGTCTGATCGCTGGTGCATCCCGCCATGGCGAGCAGGCGTTCAATGCGCAGGGCGCGAACGCCTACCTGTCGATGATTGCCGTGTTGACCACGGTGGCGCTGGTGCTGCCCAAGTTCACCAGCACCGCGGGGGCGTTCGGTCCTGGGCAGGCGATCGGCATCGGGGCTCTCACGGCCTTGCTGTATGCCGCTTTTCTTTGGCAGCAGATGGGCCGCCACAAGCGCCTTTTCGTGCAGCCCGCAGCGGGGTCGATGGTGGTGCGCCACGGGGAGCGGGTCGCCGAAGCGCCGGCCTCGGTGGGGCAGGAAGCGGGTTTGGCCACGCATAACCACACCGAGGTCTGGGTCCACACGCTCCTGTTGTTGGCCATGATCGTTCCGATCGTTCTGCTGGGGCACCACCTGGCCGTCGTGCTGGACTACGGCATTGCTGCGGCAGGGGCGCCGGTGGCGGTCAGTGGCGTTCTCATCGCCTTGATCGTGTTCACGCCCGAGTCCTTGACGGCGGTGCGCGCGGCGCTGGGCAACGAGATGCAGCGCGCCATCAACCTGTGCCTGGGGGCGTTTGTCTCCACGGTGGGGCTCACGGTCCCGGCGGTGCTGGCCATCGGCTTGTTGTTCGAGAAGCCGGTCACCATGGGCGTGTCCGACATGGACGCGGCGTTGTTCGTGACGACCGTGGTGCTGAGCATGCTCACCTTCAACGGGCAGCGCACATCGGCGCTGCCGGGTTATCTGCATCTGACGCTGTTCGCGGTCTTCGGCGTCCTGCTGTTCTTTCCTTGACGAGCCGTGTAAAGGCCGTAAAAAAAAGAAAGCCGCCCGAAGGCGGCTGGGTTCGCACGCAGCGAAGCGGGGTCAGTCGGCGAACTGGCCGGCCGCGTCGATCACGGTCTTGAGCTTGGTGATCTCACCGGCCACGAAGCTCTTGTGGCCCTCGGGCGTGACGCGGTTGTCGGTGACCACAATGGCGCCCAGGTCTTCCTCGCGCTTGATGAACTCAGGATCCTTCAGCGCCACCTTCAGCGCGTCGTTGAGCTTCTTCTGGATGTCGGGCGGCGTGCCCTTGGGTGCGTACAGGCCGTGCCAGATGGTCAGGTTGAAGTTCTTCAGGCCCATTTCCTGCAGCGATGGGTAGTCCTTGAGCAGCTTGTGCTTGTCCAGGCGCTTGGCCGTGGTCACCGCGAAAGCCTTCACCCGACCGGACTCGATCTGCGCCGTGGTGTTGGTGGTCTGGTCGCACATCACGTCCA
>JAJNQE010000085.1 GCA_021154985.1 Hydrogenophaga sp. | reverse complement strand
AGGCCGTCAATCCCCCTCTTCAGACACTCCAGCAGGCTCATCCTGCTCCGCTTTGGCCCATCAACCGTCAAATCAACTGCGCCGGCAACTCCTCACGCATCAAGTCGTCCGACAAAACGCTCTGCCGCGCAGACTCCTAGCGCCACCTTGCCCGCGCTGTCGTCCTGTGCATCCGCCGGGGCGCGGCGCTCGATGTCGAGCTGTTGCTCGAATGCGGTGACCGCGCGCTCCAGTCCGTCCAGCGGGAGGGGCGCGGTCTGAGCCACGCGGTGCATGAAGAAGTCGGTCCAGCCCGGCACCTGGCCGGGTTCGGCCGCGAGCACGAAGGGCAGCAGCCAGAGGTCCCACGCGCCCACCTCGGCGGCGCCCCGGCTCGCGGCCTGCAGTTGCAGCAGGTCCACCAGCTGGCGCCAGCGCCGGTCCGACACCGGTTGCCCGGTTTGCGCGGCTTGGCGCCGGGCCTGGTGCAACAGATCGAGGGCGGTTTCGCTCAAGCCGATGTGCAGCGCCTGCTCGCGCAGACCCGCGAGGCGGTGCGGATCGATCAGTGCCTCGGCCGCAGGGGCTGCCGGGTTGACCGCGCGGGTCTGCAGCAGTGCGGCAAAGTGCGCGTCGTCCACCGGCTGCACCGGCACACGCAGCAGGAAGCGGTCGTAAAAGGCGAGCAGGCTGTCGTCCTGCGGCTGCTCGTTGCTCGCGCCCACCAGGCACACCAGCGGCACCGGCAGGCGCTGGCTGCCGTTGTCGAATTGCCGCTCGTGCAGCAGGCCCAGCAAGGTGTTGAGGATGGCCGAGTTGGCCTTGAACACCTCGTCGAGAAAGGCCACCTCGGCGCTGGGCAGGTAGCCCTCGGTCAGGCGCTCGTAGCGGTCGTCCTCAAGCGCGCGCAGTGACAGCGGGCCGAAGAGTTCCTCCGGCACGGTGAAGCGCGTGAGCAGGCGTTCAAAGTAGTGCGCGCCGGGCAGCAGTCGCTGTAGCCGGCGCGCGAGTTCGCTCTTGGCGGTGCCCGGCGGACCGAGCAGCAGCACGTGTTCACCGGCCAGCGCGGCCAGCAGCAGCGCGCGGGCGGCCACGTCGCGCTGCAGCAGGCCGCGTTCGAGTTCGGCCAGGGCGGGTGCCCACGGTCGGGTTGGAGCGGGAGCGTTTTGGGGCATGGCGGTCATTCTGCCGCCCGGCCTTCAGATCCGCTCGAAGATCGCTGCAATGCCCTGACCGCCGCCAATGCACATGGTCACCAGCGCATAGCGGCCCTGCACGCGGTGCAGCTCGTGGATCGCCTTCACCGTGATCAGCGCGCCGGTGGCGCCGATGGGGTGGCCGAGCGAAATGCCCGAGCCGTTGGGGTTGACCTTGGCGGGGTCCAGGCCGAGGTCGCGCGTGACCGCGCAGGCCTGGGCGGCAAAGGCCTCGTTGGCCTCGATCACGTCGAGGTCGTTCACCGTGAGGCCGGCCTTATTCAGCGCGATCTTGGTGGCGGGCACCGGGCCGATGCCCATGTATTTCGGGTCCACGCCGGCGTGGGCGTAGGCCACCAGGCGCGCCAGTGGCTTGGCGCCGCGCGCCTTGGCCGCGCCGGCTTCCATCAGCACCACGGCGGCTGCGGCGTCGTTCAGGCCCGAGGCGTTGCCGGCGGTCACGGTGCCGTTTTCCTTCAGGAACACCGGCTTGAGCTTGGCCATGTCGTCCAGCGTGCAGTCGGCGCGGAAGTGCTCATCGGTGGCCCAGGACACGTCGCCTTTTCGGCTCTTGAGCACCACCGGCACGATCTGGTCCTTGAAGCGACCCTCCGCGGTGGCGCGCTGTGCGCGGTTGTGGCTTTCCACGGCCAGCTTGTCCTGGTCTTCGCGGGTGATGCCCCACTTGGCCGCGATGTTCTCGGCGGTGACGCCCATGTGGATGGTGTGGAAGGGGTCGTGCAGCGCGCCGACCATCATGTCCACCATCTTGGTGTCGCCCATGCGTGCGCCCCATCGGGTGTTGAGGCTGGCAAACGGCGCGCGGCTCATGCTCTCGGCGCCGGCACCAATGGCCACGTCGGCGTCGCCCAGCAAGATGCTTTGGGAGGCCGACACGATGGCCTGCAGGCCCGAGCCGCAGAGGCGGTTGACGTTGAAGGCCGGCGTGCCCTCGGCGCAACCACCGTTGATGGCGGCCACGCGCGAGAGGTACATGTCCTTGGGTTCGGTGTTGACCACGTGGCCGAACACCACGTGGCCCACGTCTTTGCCCTCGACGCCTGCGCGGGTGAGCGACTCGCGCACGACCAGCGCGCCGAGTTCGGTGGGGGCCTGGTCTTTGAGGCTGCCGCCAAAGGTGCCGATGGCGGTGCGCACGGCGCTGACGACAACAACTTCTCTGCTCATGGGGGTCTCCGGGTGGTTGTGAAAAACCGCCATCGTAGCCCGCGCGCCTGCGCCGGTATTGACCTGGGTCAGAAGGTCTGGCGGGCCAGCACACGCAGGCGCGTGGCGTCGGTGCCTTGCGCGCCGGGTCGCGTCACGACCACCTCGCCCATGGACAGAAATTCGCCGGTGAGGGCGGTCACGTTCACCTGGTGCGTCACCAGCATCAGGTTGCGCGGCGCCTGCCAGCCCTGCACGGCGGCCAGCACGGCGCGGGTCTGTTCGTCCTGCCCGCCAGCGCCAAAGAACGAGTTGATGGGTGACCACACCGTGTTTTGCTTGAAAGCGAGCATGGCGGTGTCCACGCAGCGGCACCAGGCGCTGGAACGCACCTGGTCGAGCTTGACGCGTTCGCGCAGAAAGGCCGCGCCCACGCGGCGGGCCTGTTCACGGCCGGCCTCGCTCAGGTTGCGCTGCGTGCTGCAGTCGCCAAGTTTGAAGTTGGGCGGGTCGCCCACGCCGGGGTCGGTTTGGGCGTGCCGCATCAGCACCACGCAGCCGCCTTCGCGCAGCAGCGTCCAGAAGCCCGGTGCCTGTGCCAGGGCGGGCAAAGCTGTGCCGCCCAGGCTCGCGGCGGTGGTCAGGGCAAATTCGCGTCGGTTCATGGATCGCTCCGTGGGGTCGGGGTGTCAGCCGCGCACATCGGCCACCGGCTGTTCGCCGAAATCGGCGCGCTCCAGAAAGGCCAGCACGCGCGCGGCTGCAGCGTCGGGCGATGTGAGCTGGCCCTGGCGCTGGAGTTCCACAAAGCGGCTGCGGTCGGGGAAGGCGGCCGGGTCGCCCGCGCGCAGTTGCACCTGCATGTCGGTGTCGATCACACCGGGGGCGAGCGACACCAGGCGCGCGCCGTGTTCGCGGTGGGCTTCGTCGAGCGCGCTGCAGCGGGTGAAATGGTCCATGCCGGCCTTGGCGGCGCAGTAGGGCGCCTGCGCGGCCATGGCGCTGCGGCCCAGACCCGAGGAAATGTTGAGCACCTTGCGCGGCCCGCGCCAGCCCGCTTCCACCCAGGCGGTGGTGGCGCGCAAGAAGGCGGCGGTGAGTTGCATCGGCGCTTCCAGACCCACGCGCAGCGCGTTGGCCAGGTCGTCGGGCGGGCACTGGTCCAGCGGACCGATGCGCGGGATCACACCGGCGTTGTTGATGAGCGTGGCGCTGGCCCAGGTGTTTGGTGGCTGGCTCTCAAGAAAGGCCTGCAGGCGGTGGGCCGCAGCGGTGGTGTCGGCGAGGTCTTGCGACCACTGCGTGAGTGGGGCGCCGAGGGCCTTGGCTTCAGAGGTCAGCGCGTCGTTGACCTGGCGCGAAATGCACAACAGGTGTCGGCCGGGGCTCAGCAACTGGCGGGCCATGGCCAGGCCCATGCCGCGCGAGGCACCGGTGAGGATGGTGAGGTGTTGTGAGGTCATGCGGTGTTCAGAAAGGGCAGGGGCTGTGGAATTCCATGGCTCGGCCATGAACCGGGTGCGCCAGCGAAAGCCAGTGCGCATGCAGCAGCAGGCGGCCGGCCATGGCTTGTATGTTGGCCGCAGCGTATAGCGCATCGCCAACCATGGGGTGGCCAAGGGCTTGCAGGTGCACGCGCAATTGGTGGGTTCGGCCGGTCACGGGTTCGAGCTCGAGGCGGGTGGTGCCGGGGTCCGAATGGCCCGGGGCGATGCGCCATCGTGTGGTGCTGGGTTTGCCCAGTTCGTGATCCACTTTCTGCAGCGGCCGGTTGGGCCAGTCGGCGATGAGTGGCAGGTCGATGGTGTTCCAGCCGTTGTCGGGTTGCGGGTTGACCAGTGCACCGGCCACCACGGCGGTGTAGCGTTTGTGCACGCGGCGTTCTTCAAACGCGAGATTGAGTGTGCGTTGTGCTTCGATGCCGCGCGCCATGACCACGAGGCCGGAGGTGGCCATGTCGAGCCGGTGGACCACGAGGGCGTCGGGCCACCTTTGTTGAACCCTTGTGCTCAGGCAGTCCTGCTTGTCCTGGCCTTTTCCGGGGACTGCCAGCAGGCCTGCGGGTTTTTCCAGTACCAGGAGTTGTGGGTCTTCGTGGACCGTTTGGAGATGGCTCACAGCGACCTCGCGGGCTCGCGGACGCACGGCGCTCTGCTCCGCGAATGTCCTCC
>JAJNQE010000065.1 GCA_021154985.1 Hydrogenophaga sp. | reverse complement strand
CGAGGACTACACGCGCGTGACCATCGAGTCCGACGGCGAGCTCAAGGCGCAGAAGTTCTTTGTAACCGAGCCACCGCGCATGGTGGTGGACATCGAAGGCATCGACCTGCTGCCCGGCCTGCGTGAACTGGTGGGCAAACTCAAGTCGGACGACCCCAACATCGGCAGCATCCGCGTGGCGCAGAACGCGTCCAACGTGGTGCGGCTGGTGATCGACCTCAAGCAAGCCATCAAGCCGCAGGTGTTCAACCTGGAACCGGTGGCCGCCTACCAGCACCGCCTGGTGCTCGACCTGTACCCGGTGAATGCGCCCGACCCGCTGGCGCAGCTGATTGCCCAGCGCATGAAAGACCTCGACGCGGCCAGCGAACGCGCGGCGCGCCTGCTGGGGCTGGAAATGGGCCAGGTGGCCGGGGGCCCCAACCCGAACGACCGCGTGACAGCGGCCACCCCGGCGGACGACCCCCTGGGCGCTTTGATCGCACAGCGCGCCAAACCGGGCGCACCCGGCGTCCAACCCACCCCGCCAACAGGCGACACCGGCACCGCCGTGGCCGCCGGCTCCAAGCCCGGCAGCCCGGCCAAACAAGCCCCCGGCAAACCGGGGAAGACCGAGCGCCTGATCGTGGTGGCGCTGGACCCCGGCCACGGCGGTGAAGACCCGGGCGCCATCGGCCCCAACGGCACGCACGAGAAAAAAGTGGTGCTGCAGATTGCGCAGAAACTGCGCGACCGCATCAACGACACCCGCGTCAACGGCAACCCCATGCGCGCCTACATGACGCGCGACAAGGACTTCTTCGTGCCGCTGCAGGTGCGGGTGCAGAAGGCGCAGCGCGTGCAGGCCGACCTGTTCATCAGCCTGCACGCCGACGCGTTTTACACGCCGCGTCCGCAAGGCGCGAGCGTGTATGCGCTGAGCACGCGCGGCGCCTCCAGCGCTGCCGCGCGCTGGATGGCCAACAAGGAAAACGCCGCCGACCTGGTGGGTGGCCTCAACGTCAAGGCCAAGGACGCCACCGTGCAGCGCGCCCTGCTCGACATGAGCACCACCGCACAGATCAACGACAGCCTCAAGCTCGGCAGCGCCATGCTCGGCCATGTGAAGCGGGTCGGCAAGCTGCACAAACCGCGCGTCGAACAAGCCAACTTCGCGGTGCTGCGAGCGCCCGACATTCCCAGCGTGCTGGTGGAAACCGCCTTCATCAGCAACCCCGACGAAGAGGCCCGCCTCAACGATCCGAAGTACCAGGACGACCTGGCCGATGCGCTGCTGCGCGGCATCGTGGCCTACTTCAGCAAGAACCCGCCGCTGGCGCGCAACCGGCAGATCTAGACCGGGTAAATCAGCGAGTTCAGCACCATCTCGCTGTCGTACACACAGCGGCGCTCCAGCAGTTTCAAACCGCTTTCGGTGCTCACGAAGGCGTCGATGTAACGCCCCACCTGGTAGACCTCGCTCACGCTGCCCGGTTTGGTGCGGAACACGGCGTAGTTGGCCTCGGCGCGGATCGGGTCGGACTCAAGGCCGGCGCCCATGTGCGTGATGCGCGCGGAACCCACCACATGCCGCGTGTAGTACGGCGCATGAAAGATCGTTTGCGTGGCGCCCACGATGCGGTCGCGCATCATGGCCTGGCTCTCGAAGTTCAGCAGCGACAGCGGCAGCCCACGCTCGGCGTTTTCGCGGGCCTGCACGCGGTAGCGGCCTTCGGCCACAAACAGTTCGGGCCAGTCGGCAAAGCGGCGCTCGTCCAGCGTGGCGGCGTAGTCGGCGTTGAAGCGGTCGATGCCGTGGTGGAGCAGCGCGGCCTGCAACGCTGCGTCAAGGGTGGTGGTGCTCACAGGTTCATCGCCTTTCGCCAATAGGCGTACATCGAACGGATCAGCGTCTCGGTGACCATGTGCTCGGTGGGCGGTTGGCCCACGCCGTCGGCCTTGCCGTCGAGTTCACACAAGGTGCTGCCGGCCTCGCCCCACTGCTTGAATCCGTCCTGGCTGAACTCGATCACCTCGCCATCGTCGGCGCTCACAAAGCCGGCGGGGCCAAACAGGTTGGCCTGGCGCAGGCGGCGGGTGGTCATCTCCTCGGAATCATCGGCAAAGCCGAAGTGTGTCCACACAAAGTCAAACTCGCCCGCGCCGCGCGGCACGATGTGGCGTGTGCTCAAGGAGTTGACCTGCTGCTGGACGATCACGCTGGGGAACAGCGTCATCATGGTCACCGTGGGCGTGATGGTCTGACCGGGTTGGGTGGGATCGTCGATCGTCCACCACGGCTCGGGCACCACGTCGAGCAGGCGCGGATCGTTGAGCGTCATGTTGGCCTTGAAGCTGGTCACGCCCTCGGTCACGGCCTTGTTTTCGCCACCGTCGTTGCGGCGGCTGATCATCACCGCGTGACGCCCATGCTCGTCCATCACCATGCGGCTTTTCTGGTCGGCGCGCCACAGCCCGAAGGTGACGAACCAGGTGTGCAGCAGGCCCGGGTGGTACGGGTCCTTGATGTTTTCCATCATCAGCTTCCAGTTGCCCGGAATGCGCTGGCGGTTGTAGCCCAACAGCTTCAGTTCACGGCCTTTGAAGATGCGCTCGAGCCAGGGCATGACGGCAGGGCCGATGTACTGCTCGAAGGGTTCAGCATCCGCGCTGAAGGTGGCGAACACCAGGCCGTGCAGCACGGCCACGCGCAGTTTGGTCAGGCCGTTCTGGCTCAGGTCAAAGTCGGCGGGCATGCCACCGTTGGTGCACTCGCCTTCCTTCACGCCGTCCTTGAAGGGCAGGCCAGCAAGGTCGCCGTTGAGTTTGTAGGTCCACTGGTGGTAGGGGCACACAAAGCTGCGCGCGTTGCCGGTCTGGCCGTCCATGGGCGGCTGGCAGAAGCGCACGCCACGGTGCGCGCAGCGGTTCTCGACCACGCGGATGCCGGGGTCGGTGCCCCGGTCCTTGGGCGCCACGCGGTCGCGCACCATGATGACCTGGCGCTCGCCCACCCAGCTGAGCTTGTAGTCGCCGGTGTTGGGGATTTCAATGGCCAGGCCCACGTAGGACCAATGCGATCCGTAGAACAGGCGCTCCAGCTCACGCTGGTACAGCTCGGGGTCGGTGTAGGCCCAGAAGGGAATGCGGCTGGTGCCGCGGTCGTGCCAGCGCACGAGGGCTTGCGGTGCGTTCATGTCTCCTCACGCGTTGGTGTCGTTGAGGGAAATGATAAGCCTACTGTCTTTCTTCGGCGGCTCCGGTCATCGGCGTCTTGCTCGCCGGCTGTTCCGGTCTTCGGCGGCCATGGCGCACGGCTCCGCGAATGTCCCCCGGGGCCTTCGGCCCCTCCGCCTTTATTTCGCTGCGCCGTGCCCCATGGCCGCCGATGACCTCGTTGGCACTCGATCGATGAGAAAGCCAACTTCACCTCAGGCTCGTGAGCGCATGGC
>JAJNQE010000053.1 GCA_021154985.1 Hydrogenophaga sp. | reverse complement strand
GGCGTACAGGAAGATCTTGGCGCCGAAGCCGCCGCCCACGTCGGGCGCGATCACGCGCACCTTGTGCTCGGGCAGGCCCATCACGAAGGCGGTGAGCAGCAGGCGCTCCACATGGGGGTTCTGGTTCGCCACGTACAGCGTGTAGTCGTCGCCAGCGCGGTTGTACGAGCCGATCACCGCGCGCGGCTCCATCGGGTTGGGCGCGAGCCGGTTGTTGATGAGGTCGATCCTGGTCACGTGCGCGGCGTTGGCGAACGCAGCGTCCACCTGGCCCTGGTCACCGATGGACCACTTGTAGCAGTGGTTGCCGGGCGTAGCGTCGTGCAGTGCGGCGGCGCCGGGCTTCATGGCATCGCGCACGTCCACCGCGGCGGGCAGCGCTTCGTAGTCCACCACCACCAGCTCGGCGGCGTTCTTCGCCTGCTCCAGCGTCTCGGCCACCACCATCGCCACGTGGTCGCCCACATAGCGCACCTTGCCGTGCGCCAGGATGGGGTGGGGCGGCTCCTTCATGGGCTGGCCCTGGGTGTCGGTGATCAGCCAGCCGCAGGGCAGACCGCCGATCTTGTCGGCAGCCACGTCTTCACCGTCGAAGATGCCGACCACACCGGGCGCGGCCAGGGCGGCGGTCTTGTCGATGCCGACGATGCGGGCGTGGGCGTGCGGCGAGCGCACGAACACCGCGTGGCGCATGTTGGCGAGCACGATGTCGTCGATGTACTGGCCCGCACCGGTGAGGAAGCGGTAGTCCTCTTTGCGCAGGAGGGATTCCCCGATGTGGGGGAGCTTGGCGAAGTCGATGGCACCCATGTTGCTGGCTCCTTATGCCTTCACGCCCGCAGCACCCTGCTGCACGGCCTTGACGATGTTTTGATAACCGGTGCAGCGGCACAGGTTGCCTTCCAGGCCCTCGCGGATGTCCTGGGCACTGGCGTTGGGATGGGTCTTGCACAGGCTCACCGCGCTCAACACCATGCCGGGCGTGCAGAAGCCGCACTGCAGACCGTGGCAGTCCTTGAACGCGGCCTGCATGGGGTGCATGGTCCCGTCGGCAGCGGCCAGCCCTTCGATGGTGGTGACTTCGCTGCCGGCGGCCTGCGCCAGCAGCATGTTGCAGGACTTCACCGCGCGGCCGTCGAGCAGCACCGTGCAGGCACCGCATTGCGCCGTGTCGCAACCCACGTGGGTGCCGGTGAGCTTGAGGTGCTCGCGCAGGGTTTGAACCAGCAGCGTGTGGGGTGGTGCATCGACGGTCACGGCCTTGCCGTTGACCCGGATCTGAACCTGCATGTCGGTCTCCTTGTGTTGTGGGCGAGGGGGAGTGAAACACGCTCGATTGACCGCCGAATTGAGTGATAACCCTCAATTGAATTGGGCCGTTTCAATCTTTCTCAAATTGAGACGAATGGCCTTCGAATGCCAATGAACAGGGTTGCGGGAATTAATTGGATTTCCTATGCAATTCAATTCATACACCGGCTTCCCCGACCAATCCGGTCGGACATGGGTTGTCTCATGCAGGGCCCCCCGGTGTCTCAATCTGAGACTTTTTAAATGGGCGCGGAGAAGTTGCGGGTAAACCCTGAAACTGAAACGCAGGCACAACCAAACAATCGTATGAAGAGGTCTGCATAACAAGCCGCACGACGGGCCTCTACCCACACCCGGAGACAACGATGCAAAAAGTCCTTCACATCAACCCCGACAAGTGCACTGGCTGTTTGCAGTGCGAAATGGCCTGCTCGTTCGAGAACTACGGCACCTACGCCACCTCGAAGTCGCGCATCAAGGTTTTTGATTTCCACCACACCGGCAAAAAGGTGCCCTACACCTGCACGCAGTGCGACGAGGCCTGGTGCCTGCACGCCTGTCCGGTGGAGGCGATCACGGTGGACAAGGTCACGGGCGCCAAGGTGGTGAACGAGACCACCTGCGTGGGTTGCAAGGTCTGCACCATCGCCTGCCCGTTCGGCACCATCAACTACGTGCAGGAAACCGGCAAGGTCCAGAAGTGCGACCTCTGCGGTGGCGAGCCGGCCTGCGCCGAGGCCTGCCCGACGGCCGCCATCACGTTCATTGATGCCAACTGGACCGGCATGGACAAGATGAAGCAGTGGGCCGACAAGCTGGGCAACCAGCCGTCCGCAACCTGAGACCTTGTGGGTCAGACCACTCGCGCAGCGATGTGCTCTGACCCCAGCACCGAAGACCTTGCGGGTCAGACCACTCGCGCAGCGATGTGCTCTGACCCCAACCGATTAACCGAAGGAGCATCAATATGTCATGGGCTGGAAAAATCCTCCGCGTCAACCTGACCGCGGGCACCGTCAAGTCCGAACCGCTGAACACCGAGTGGGCGCGTGCCTACATCGGCTCACGCGGTCTGGGCAGCAAGTACCTGATCAGCGAGGTCGATCCCAAGGTCGATCCGCTCGCACCCGAGAACAAGATCATCTGGGCCACCGGCCCGCTGACCGGCACCATGGCCTCCACCGGGGGCCGCTACACCGTCATCACCAAGAGCCCGCTCACCGGTGCCATTGCCTGCTCGAACTCGGGCGGCTATTGGGGTGCCGAGCTCAAGATGGCCGGATGGGACATGGTCATTTTTGAAGGCAAGTCACCCAAGCCGGTGTACCTCTACATCAACGACGACGAAGTGGAGCTGCGCGACGCCAGCCACCTCTGGGGCCAGAGCGTGTGGAAGACCGAAGAAGCCTTGAAGTCGAGCCTGCAGGACCCGCTGGTGCGTGTGTCGAGCATCGGCAAAGCCGGTGAAAACGGCGTGCTGTACGCGGCGGTGGTGAACGATCTGCACCGCGCGGCCGGCCGTTCGGGCGTGGGCACGGTGATGGGCAGCAAGAACCTCAAGGCCATTGCCGTGCGCGGCACCAAGGGCGTGGGCAACATCCGCGACCCCAAGGCCTTCATGAAGACCACCTTCGAGAAAAAGAAGATCCTGGCCGAGAACGCTGTGACGGGCCAGGGCCTGCCGGCCTATGGCACGCAGGTGCTCATGAACGTGATCAACGAGATCGGCGCACTGCCCACCCGCAACCACCGCGACGTGCAGTTCGAAGGCGCAAAAGACATCTCGGCCGAAGCCATGGTCACGCCGCGCGAGAGCGACGGCAAGAAGCACCTGGTGACCAACCAGGCCTGCTTTGGCTGCACCATCGCGTGCGGCCGCATCAGCAAGATGGACGAAGGCCACTTCACGGTGAAGAACAAGCCGCAGTACTGGGGCGCCAATGGCGGCCTGGAATACGAAGCGGCCTGGGCGCTGGGCGCGGCCAACGGCGTGAACGATCTGGAAGCCCTGCAATACGCCAACCTGCTGTGCAACGAAGAAGGGTTTGATCCCATCAGCTTCGGTGCCACCGTGGGCGCGGTGATGGAGCTCTACGAGATGGGTGTGCTCACGAAAGAGCAGCTCGGTATCGATGCGAAATTCGGCTCGGCGCAAGCGCTGGCCCACTTCGCTGAAATCACCGCCCGGGGCGAAGGCTTCGGCAAGGAGATCGGCCTGGGCTCCAAGCGCCTGACCGAAAAATACGGCCACCCCGACCTGTCCATGAGCGTGAAAGGCCAGGAGTTCCCGGCCTACGACGGCCGTGCCATCCAGGGCATCGGCCTGGCCTATGCCACCTCCAACCGCGGCGCCTGCCACCTGCGCGGCTACACCATCGCTTCCGAGGTGCTGGGTATTCCGGTGAAGACCGACCCGGTCGAGAGCGAGGGCAAGCCGGAGCTGGTGAAGGCGTTCCAGGACGCCACCGCCGCGTTCGATTCGTCGGGCCTGTGCGTGTTCACCACCTTCGCCTGGGGCGTGGCCGATCTGGCGCCGCAACTGCAGGCCGCGTGCAACGAAGAGTTCACCACCGAAGAGCTGGAGAAGATCGGCGAGCGCATCTGGAACATGGAGCGTGAGTTCAACAACGCCGCGGGCTTCACCTCCAAGGACGACAGCCTGCCCAAACGCCTGCTGAGCGAAGCGGCCAAGACCGGCGCCTCCAAAGGCATGGTCAGCAAGCTGCCCGAGATGCTGCCCAAGTACTACGCCGCGCGCGGCTGGGACACCGAAGGCCGCCCGACCGCCGAGACCAAGGCGCGCTTGAGCCTGTAAGCCAAGACCCGAACCGTCTTTGGCCTGAACCCAGGGGGCAGTCACCACGCTGCCCCCTTTCTTTTTTCGAGGAGACACGACATGCACCACGTCATCCTGGGCGCCGGCCCCGCCGGTGTCATTGCCGCCGAGACCATCCGCAAGCACGCTCCCGCCGACACCATCACCCTGGTTGGCGACGAAGGCGAGCCGCCGTATTCGCGCATGGCCATTCCCTATTTGCTGATCGGCAACGTGAAGGAAACCGGCACCTATTTGCGCAAGAGCCTCACGCACTACAACGATCTGCGCATCGACCAGGTGCCCGGCCGTGCCACCTCGGTGGACACCACGGCGCGCACCGTGACGCTGGACAACGGCACGAAACTGGGCTTTGACAAACTGCTGATCGCCACCGGTTCTCAACCGGTGCGCCCACCCATCTCCGGCATGGACTCACCCGGTGTGCACCCTTGCTGGACGCTCGAGAACGCGCGCGCCATCATGGCGCTGGCCAAGCCCGGTGCCCGGGTGCTGCAGATGGGTGCGGGCTTCATCGGCTGCATCATCATGGAAGCGCTGGCCGCGCGCGGCGTGGAACTGAGCGTGGTGGAAATGGGCGACCGCATGGTGCCGCGCATGATGGGTCCCACGGCCGGCGGCATGATCCGCGACTGGTGCGAGAAGAAGGGTGTGAAGGTCTACACCGGTACCAAGGTCGAAGCCATCGAGCGCGCGGGCAACGAGTCGGGCGGCATTGTCGGCAAGCTGGTCAGCGCCATGGGTCTGGGCTCGTCGGAGCCTGCCACGGGCCTGCGCGTCAAGCTCTCGGACGGGCAGGTGGTGGAGGCCGATCTGGTGATCAGCGCCACAGGCGTGCGCCCGGCCATCGGCTTTTTGAAAGACTCGGGCATCACCTGCCTGGTGGGGGTGCTGACCGACGAACACCTGCAGACCAACGTGAGCGGTATCTACGCTGCGGGCGATTGCGCCGAGGCGTTTGACAAGGTGAGCGGCAAGACCATCGTCAGCGCCATCCAGCCCAACGCCGCCGAGCAGGCGCGCGTGGCCGCGCTCAACATGGTGGGCCAGAAGGCCGACCTCAAGGGCGTGACGCAGATCAACGTGCTCGACACGCTGGGGCTCATCTCCACCAGCTTCGGCAACTGGGAAGGTGTGCCCGGCGGTGAACACGCCGAGCTCACCGACAAGGCCGGTGGCCGCCACCTGAGCCTCCAATTCAAGGACGACGTGATGGTGGGTTGCAACTCGGTGGGTTGGACCGAGCACGTGGGCGTGATGCGCGGTTTGGTGGAAGGCCAGGTGAAGCTGGGCGAGTGGAAAGACCGCCTCATGCACGACCCGACCAAGTTGATGGACGCCTACCTGGCCAGTGCACAGGGGCAGGGGCAGTGGGCGGGTGCTGCGGATGAGCGTCGCCGCTGAGATAGAAACGGTTTCATGAACATCACTTTCAAGCTCTTCGCCACCCTCACCGACTACCTGCCCCCCGAGGCCCGGCGCAGCAACCAGGTGTCGCTGGACATCGACCCGGCCACACCCATCAGCCAAATCATCGAACCCTTCGGCCTGCCGCCCAAGCTGGTGCATCTGGTGCTGGTCAATGGCAAGTACATCCAGCCCGAAGACCGCTTGAGTGCGACCCTGGTCGAGGGCGATGTGCTGGCCATCTGGCCGCCGATTGCCGGAGGCTGAGGGCTGTGCAGTCGAGCTATGCAGAGCGCTTCAAGCGCGACATGGGCTGCACCGAGGCCGAGTGGCTGGGCTGGTTGCCAGCGGCGGTGGGCGCCTGCGCATGGCGGCGCGAGGGCGCTCATGCGGTGATCGAGGTACCGCCGGGGCGGCTGGCGCTGCGCTGGGAGCCGCAACCACCGCGTGTGATCGCGCTGATGCGCATGCCGGTGCTGCGGGTCAGTTTTGTCTTCAGCGGGCTGGACGATGCGCAGCGCTACACCTTCATGAAGCGCTTTGACCTCTACATGCAGCGCGGCGGCGGCTGAAGGCGTCAGCCCAGGGTCTTGAGGCCCAGCCAGGTCAGCAGCAGCGAGCCAAAGAGGTGCAGCCCGGCCACGCCGCTGGCCATCAGCACGCGGCCTTGCTGCAGCAGCGTGACCACCTCGATGGAGAAGGTGGAGAAGGTGGTGAGCGCGCCCAGCAAGCCGGTGACGATGGCCAGCCGCCACACCGGGTCCATCTGTGGCTGTGCATGGAAAAACGCGAACGCCAGGCCGATGGCGTAGGCACCGATCCAGTTGGCCGCCAGCGTGCCCCAGGGCAGCAGCGAGCCGGGTGTGCTGAGCCACAGGCCCAGCCGCCAGCGCGCCAGCGCGCCCACGCAGGCGCCCAGGCAGATGGCGATGACGCTGGGCAGGGTGTTCATGGCTCAGGCTTCAGAACGGAGGGCCTTCGTCGTCGCCGCTGGCGGTCACGGCGGGGGAGGCTGGCGCGTCGGTCGGCGCTGCGCCAAAGGCCATCTCGCCACCCAAGGCTTCAATCAGCTCGGGCAGCAGCTTCTGCAGCTCGCCGGTGGACAGGGCCACGTCGGCATCAAAGCCGTTCTCGCCTTCGTCGGGCCGGCCGTCGAACACGCCTTCGAGGAAATTGATCTTTTTCAGCTGCAGCGATTCGGTGAGCAGAAAGCCGATGCGGCCCTCCCAGCTCATGGCCAGGCGCGTGGGCAGTTTGCCTTCGGTGATGTGCTGGCGCACCTCGTCGGTGGCGAGGTTGTGGCGGGTGAACTTCACCGACGACTTTTCTTCGTCGGCCGACTTCAACTCACATTCGCGCTCCACCGCAAAACCGCCCGGCCAGTCGTCGGGGGTGGTGGCCGAGAGCCACTGCGTCATGGCGGTCTGCGGCGTCACGGCGGTTTGCAGCAGCGTGATGACCAGGCCATCAAAGGCGCGCACCAGGGCGGTCACCACCTCGTCGAGCTTGCCCTGGCTGCTGGCGTCGGTCACCAGCCAACCATTGGCGAGGTCGATCCACACCCACACGTTCATCTGGCGCGCAAACGCCTGCGGCAACAGGGCCAGCAAGGCGTCTTCGCGCAGGGCCTTGGTTTCCTTCTTGCCGGGCTTGCGGCCCGTGGTGGCCTCGATGTGGTCGGCTTCTTCCTGGGCCTTCTTCTTCACCACCGAGCCGGGCACACCCTTGGTCTCGATCTGGAGCTTGAGGATGCGCTGACCAGCGACCGATTCCACCAGCGGGCCGTGGGCCTCACCGCGTGGCTCCACCCAGCCGACCGATTTGTCCTGCGTGGCGCCGCAGGGTTTGAAACGGGCCGCGTCGAGTGCGGCCTCCATGTCTGCCACCGTTGCGCTCCAGCCGGGCGCGATGCGGTAGATCGTCACATTCTTGAACACGAAATTCCTTGTTGATCGGCAATACAAAAAAGGCCCGCCACTTTGGGAAGTGGCGGGCCTTGCATCTTAGGGGATGGCGACTTCACATCCTGGAGGGCAGCCAGGTCACGATCTGCGGAAACCACCACAGCAGCATGACGGCCAGCACCATGAGGAAGAAGTAGGGCATGCAGACCTTGGCGATCCAGGTGATTTCGCGCTTGGTCATGCCCTGCAGCACAAACAGGTTGAAGCCCACGGGCGGCGTGATCTGCGCCATTTCAACCACGATCACCACGAAGATGCCGAACCAGATCAGGTCGATGCCGGCGGCGGTGACGGTGGGCAGGATCACGCCCATGGTCAGCACAATCATGGAGATGCCGTCCAGGAAGCAGCCGAGCAGGATGTAGAACAGCGCGAGCGCCAGCAGCAGCACGCCAGGCGACAGACCCAGGCCGGTGACGAACTCGGCGAGGTGGCGCGGCAGACCGATGTAGCCCATGGCCAGCGTGAGGAAGGCCGCACCCGCGAGGATCAGCGCGATCATGCAATACAGGCGTGTGGCGCCCAGCAGCGAGTCGCGGAAGGTGGTCCAGTTCAGCGAGCCTTGCGCGGCCGAGAGAATGAGCGCACCCACCACGCCCACGGCCGCCGCTTCGGTGGCGGTGGCGATGCCGGTGTAGATGGTGCCGATCACGCCGCCGATGAGCAGGATCACCGGGATCAGGTGGCGCGACTCGCTCAGCTTTTGCGCCAGCGTCATGCTCACGTCGCTCTTGGGCACCTGTTTCGGGTTGAGCAGCGCCCAGATCATCAAATGGCCACTGAACAACCCGGCCAGCATGAGGCCGGGCAACACACCCGCCACGAACAGCTTCGCGATCGACACCTCGGCCGCCACGCCGTAGACGATCATGATGATCGAGGGCGGGATCAGCAGGCCCAGCGTGCTCGCGCCACCGAGCGAGCCCACGATCTTCTCGGCGGGGTAGCCACGCTTGGTGAGCTCGGGAATGCTCATCTTGCCGATGGTCGCGCAGGTGGCGGCCGACGAACCCGAGACCGCTGCAAAAATGGTGCTGCCCAGGATGTTGGTGTGCAGCAGGCGGCCGGGCAGGGCGTTCACCCAGGGTGCCAGGCCCCGGAACATGCTCTCCGACAACTTGGTGCGGAACAGGATCTCGCCCATCCACACGAACAGCGGCAGCGCGGTCAGCGTCCAGCTGCTGGCCGAGCCCCAGATGGTGATGGCCATGGCGTCGCCCGCCGGGCGCGAAGAAAAAAGCTCCATGCCGATCCAGGCCACGCCAGCGAGCGTGAGGCCGATCCACACACCGCTGCCCAGCAGGGCAAACAGCGCCAAGATCAGGAGCGAGGTGACGAGCAGTTCATTCATGGCGGGTCTCCGCGTGGCCGTGCGAGCGCTTGTGCCGGAGCTCCAGCACCCACTCGTCGATGAAGGCGATCAGCAGCACCGTGGTGCCCACGGCCATCAGGATTTGCGGAATCCACAGCGGTGTGGCGTCGGCCGAGGTGGAGATGTCGTGGAACTGGTGCGATTGCCACGACAGGCGCCAGGCGTAAAACGCGAGCAGGCCTGCCAGCAGCACCGCGACCGTGAGCGACCACAGCTCCAGCCCGCGCCGCGCGCCGCCGGTGAGCTTGCCGATGATCAGCGTCACGCGGATGTGTTCACCGCTTTTGAGCGTGTGCGCCAGCGCCAGAAAGCCCGCACCGGCCATGGCATAGCCGGCGTAGGCGTCGGTGCCCGGCACGTAAAACTGCAGCATGCGCCCCAGCATGGAGAGCAGCACCATGACCAGCACGCCGATCATGAACAGCGCAGCCAGCCAGGCCGCACCGAGGTAGAGGGAATCGAGGAATTTGCGCATGGGGAAATGATTTCAAAAGAGTGACCCGTTGCGCATGCCCGGGCCCAACCCAGCGGGCACCGCGGCACTGGCTCTGCCAGGCCGCAGGTGCCGCCCCCTTGAGGGGGTCGCGCGGAGCGCGGCGGGGTATTACTTCCTGTACGCGTCGAGCATGGCCTGGCCATCGGGGCCGGCTTTCTCAAGCCATTCCTTGAGCATGGTCTCGCCCACTTTCTGCATGTCGGCCTTGAGCGCAGCGGACGGCGGCTCCACCGCCATGCCGTTGGTCTTGAGGATGGCCAGCGTGTCGGTGTTGACCTTTTGCGAGGCGGCCCAGCCGCGCGCTTCGGCATCAGCCCCGGCCTTGCGCAGCGCGTCTTGCGTGGGCTTGTCCAGCGCATCAAAGGCGCGCTTGTTCACGATGACCGCGTTCTTCGGCAGCCAGGCCTGCACGTCGTAATAGAACTTCAGGTGTTCATACAGCTTGCTGTCCACACCGGTGGCGCCCGAGGTCATGTTGGTCTCGACCGCACCGGTGGCCAGCGCCTGCGACAGCTCGGCGGCCTGCACCGTGACGGGCTGGGCGCCCACCAGTTCGGCGATGCGCGAGGTGGCCGGGCTGTACGCGCGCCACTTGCTGCCCTTGAGGTCGGCCGCGCTGGTCACCGGCTTCTTGCTGTAGATGCCCTGCGGTGGCCAGGCCACGGTGTAGAGCAGGGTCATGCCTTGTTCGGCGAGCTTCTTTTCCAGGATGGGTTTCTGCGCCTGGTACAGCTTCATGGAATCGGCGTAGCTGGTGGCCAGAAACGGCAGGCCGTCGGCGCCGAACATCTGCCATTCGTTCTGGTACGCGGCCAGCAGGATCTCACCCATCTGGGCTTGGCCACCTTGCACGGCGCGCTTGATCTCGGGTGCCTTGAACAGCGATGCGCCGGGGTGAACCGTGATCTGCAGCTTGCCGCCAGTGGCTTTTTGAACGTCGGCTGCAAACGCAGCCAGGTTGACCGAGTGGAAGTTGGTGGCCGGGTAGGCAGCGGGCAGGTCCCACTTGGTCTGGGCGGTGGCGGGCAGGCTCAGGGCCAGCGCAGAGGCGGCCAGGGTGACGCTGAACAGGCGACGTTTCATGTTGAAGGCTCCGTTGAATTGAGTGGGGACTGAGGGACAGGGCAGCGGATGGACTCTATCGGCGAGCGGGCGAAGTGTGATCGGTATTTTCCCTGTATGTCAACAAATTATTGGCAAATCGTCAGCAAAAAACATAAACTGCGCCGCATCGCTTCAAGGCATCCAACACCATGGCCCGTACCAAAGCAAGCACCAAGCCAGCCGCCGCACCATCGCAGCCCATCGTGTCGTCTGCGCACCTGGTGTCGCCGCACAGCGCAGAGATGAGCGAGTTCGAATTCGGCCTCATCGTCTCGGGCAACGCCTTCCACCGGTGGGTGGTGCACTGCATGAGTGCGGCGGGTCTGAAAGACCTCACAGCGCTGGACGTGCTGGTGCTGCACCACGTGACGCACCGCGCCCGCGACAAACGCCTGGCCGACATCGCTTTCATCATGAATGTGGAAGACACGCACCTCATCAACTACGCCCTGAAGAAGCTGCAGGCGCTGGGGGTGGTGGTCTCCAGCAAGAACGGCAAGGAAGTCACCTACGGTCCCACCGAAGCGGGCAAGGCGTATGTGTTGCGCTACCGCGAAATCCGTGACAGCTGCCTCATCAACGCCCTCAAGGCCGACGACGCACTCAACCACGACATCGGAGAACTCGCGCGCCTGCTGCGTGTGCTCTCCGGCATTTACGACCAGGCAGCCCGCTCTGCCGCTTCTTTGTGAACACCATGACCTCGACCCCACGCATCGACCCCCGCTGGCAGTTCTGGATTGACCGCGGCGGCACCTTCACCGACATCGTTGGCAAGCGCCCCGATGGCACGCTCATCACCCACAAACTGCTGTCGGAAAATCCCGAGCAGTACCGCGATGCGGCGGTGGCGGGCATTCGCCACCTGCTGGGGCTGCAAGCCGGTGAGCCTGTGACGCCCGAGCTGGTGGAGTGCGTGAAGATGGGCACCACCGTGGCCACGAATGCGCTGCTCGAGCGCAAGGGCGAGCCCACACTGCTCGTGACCACGCGCGGTTTCCGCGACGCGCTGCGCATTGCTTACCAGAACCGCCCGCGCCTGTTCGACCGCCGCATCGCGCTGCCGGAGCTGCTGTACAGCGACGTGATCGAGGCACAAGAGCGCCTCGGTGCACATGGCGATGTGCTGCAGGCGCTGGACGAAAACGCCTTGCGCGCCGATCTGCAGGCGGCTCACGGCCGGGGTCTGCGCAGCGTGGCCATCGTGTTCATGCACGGTTACCGCTTCACCGCACACGAACAGGCAGCGGCCCGCATCGCGCGCGAGATTGGCTTCACGCAGATCAGCACCTCGTTTGAGACCAGCCCGATGATGAAGTTCGTGAGCCGGGGCGACACCACGGTGGTCGACGCCTATCTGTCGCCCATCCTGCGTCGCTACGTGGAGCAGGTGGCCGGCGAGATGCCGGGCGTCAAGCTGTTTTTCATGCAGTCCTCCGGGGGCCTCACCGATGCGCGCGCTTTTCAGGGCAAGGACGCGATTCTTTCCGGCCCGGCGGGCGGCATCGTCGGCATGGCGCGCACCGCAGGCCTGGCTGGGCAGCACAAGGTGATCGGCTTCGACATGGGGGGTACTTCCACCGATGTGTCGCACTACGCGGGCGAATTCGAGCGCGAGTTCGAGACGCAGGTGGCCGGTGTGCGCATGCGCGCGCCCATGATGAGCATCCACACAGTGGCGGCCGGTGGCGGCTCGATCCTCGCGTTTGATGGCTCGCGCTTTCGCGTCGGACCCGAGAGCGCGGGCGCCAACCCGGGGCCGGCGAGCTACCGCCGCGGCGGACCGCTGGCCGTGACCGATGCGAACGTGATGACCGGCAAGATCCAGCCGCACCACTTTCCGAAAGTGTTCGGCCCCCGGGCGGACGAGGCGTTGAGCCTGGAGGCCGTGCAGGCGAAGTTCGGCGAACTGGCGCAGCAAACCGGTCGGCCTCCTGAAGAGGTGGCTGAAGGTTTCATCAACATCGCGGTGCAGCAGATGGCCAACGCGATCAAGAAGATCTCGGTGGCGCGCGGTTACGACGTCACGCGTTACACGCTGCAGTGTTTCGGTGGTGCCGGCGGGCAACACGCCTGTCTGGTGGCCGATGCGCTGGGCATGACGCGGGTGTTCGTGCACCCGCTGGCCGGGGTGCTCAGCGCCTACGGCATGGGCCTGGCCGAGCAGAACGTGATCCGCGAACAGGCGATCGAACTGCCACTGGTGGCATCTTCGCTGCCCTTGATTGCCGAGAAACTCGACGCGCTGGCCCGCGCCGCGCAGGCGGAGCTGCAGCGCCAGCAGGTGAATGCGGGCGAGGCCACCGTGCACCACCGGGTGCATGTGCGCTACGAGGGCAGCGACTCGGCCCTGGTGGTGCCGTTCGGTGACCTGGCCGCGGTCCAGGCCGGCTTCGAGGCCGCGTACCGCCAACGCTTTGCCTTCCTCATGCAGGGCAAACGCCTGGTGGTGGAGGCGGTGTCGGTCGAAGCGGTGGTGGCGGGCGACGCGCCAGACGAACCTCGCCACGAGACGCACGAGCCGCGCGAAGTGCCACGGCGCGAAACCGTGCGCATGTACTGCGGAGGCCAGTGGCTCGACGCCGCGCTGGTGGTGCGCGAGGATCTGCGCCCGGGCGATGTGATTCCGGGCCCGGCAATCATTGCCGAGAAGAACGCCACGACCGTGGTTGAGCCCGGCTGGGAAGCCGTGCTGACCGCACTCGATCACCTGGTGCTCGACCGCCGTGTCCCGCGCACCGTGACCTACGCCGTGGGCACGACGGTGGACCCGGTGCTGCTGGAGGTGTTCAACAACCTGTTCATGAACATCGCCGAGCAGATGGGTCTGCAACTGCAGAACACCGCCTACTCGGTCAACATCAAGGAGCGGCTCGATTTTTCGTGCGCGCTGTTCGATGCCGAAGGCAACCTCATTGCCAACGCGCCGCACATGCCGGTGCACCTGGGCTCCATGGGCGAGAGCATCAAGACCGTGATCCGCGAGAACGCCGGCAAGATGCAGCCCGGTGATGTGTATGCGCTGAACGATCCGTACCACGGCGGCACGCACCTGCCCGATGTGACCGTGATCACGCCGGTTTACCTGGGCGGAGAACCCACGTTTTACGTGGGTTCACGCGGCCACCACGCCGACATCGGCGGCACCACGCCGGGTTCCATGCCGCCGTTCTCCACGCGCATTGAAGAAGAGGGCGTGCAGATCAACAACGTGAAGCTGGTGGACCGCGGCGTGTTGCGCGAAGCCGAAATGGTGGCGCTGTTGCAGAGCGGCGAGTTTCCAAGCCGCAACCCGCAGCAGAACATGGCCGACCTGAAGGCCCAGATCGCCGCCAATGAAAAGGGTGTGCAGGAACTGCGCAAGATGGTGGAGCAGTTCGGGCTTGACGTGGTTCAAGCCTACATGCGTCATGTGCAGGACAACGCGGAAGAATCGGTGCGCCGCGTGATCACGCGCCTGAAAGATGGCACTTTCACGCTGCCGCTGGACAACGGTGCGCAGATCCAGGTGGCGGTGCGGGTGAACGCTGCGCAGCGCAGCGCGGAGATCGATTTCACCGGCACCTCGGCCCAGCAGACCAACAACTTCAATGCGCCCACGGCGGTGTGCATGGCGGCGGTGCTTTATGTTTTCCGCACGCTGGTGGACGACGATATTCCGCTCAATGCGGGTTGTCTCAAGCCGCTCAAGGTGATCATCCCGCCGGGCTCCATGCTCAACCCCAACCCACCGGCCTCGGTGGTGGCGGGCAACGTGGAAACGTCCAGTTGCATCACCAATGCGTTGTACGGCGCGCTGGGTGTGATGGCGGCGAGCCAGTGCACCATGAACAACTTCACCTTCGGCAACGCAAGGCACCAGTACTACGAGACCATCTCGGGCGGCAGCGGCGCGGGTGAGGGTTTTGACGGCACGAGCGTGGTGCAGACCCACATGACCAACTCGCGCCTGACCGATCCCGAAGTGCTCGAGTTCCGTTTCCCGGTGCGACTGGAGAGCTACGAGATCCGCGAAGGCTCGGGTGGCTCAGGCCGCTGGCACGGTGGCCACGGCGGCGTGCGGCGTGTGCGTTTCCTCGAAGACATGACCGCCAGCATCTTGTCCAACGGCCGGTTGCACGGCGCCTTCGGCATGGCTGGCGGGCAAGCTGGGCAGGTGGGCATCAACCGCGTCGTGCGATCAGATGGATCGGTCGAAGCACTGGAGCACATCGGTCAGGCCGAGATGAAGCCCGGTGACATCTTCGAGATCCACACGCCTGGCGGTGGTGGTTACGGAAAACCGTAGCGCCTGAGCGTCAAAGCTCTTCCACCCTGCGGGCCGGGTAACTGTCCCAGGCCTGGCAGCCAGGGCACTGCCAGAAGTGCTGGCGTGCCTCGAAGCCACAGGCCGCGCAGCGGTAGCGCTTGAGGGGTGCGCTGGCTTGGTCCAGCGCTCGCATCACGCGTTCTTGCGCCGATCCGTCTGACAGGGTTTCCCCCGCCAGCCACTGCGCTGTGATCACCAGCGAAGGCTCACGCTCGAGGTGATTCAAATAGCGAGCTCGCGCCGAGGGAGCGTCCGCGCTCAGCGAGGCCAGCGCCTCGGTCACATCCACCGACGCGGCCCGGTCGTGGCTGGCTTGCAGCTGTGCCACGGCTTCGGCTTCGCGCCCGCTTTGGCGAGCCAGTGCGGCGAACTGTTGCGCAGCCAGTGGCAGGTATTGCGGTGCATGGCGGATGAGTTGCATCAGCGCATCGAAAGCCGCAGACGTCTCGCCCGTTTGTGCCCGCAGGGCAGAGAGCGCCATCCAGCCCCGGGCCAGCTGGGGCGCGCGCTGGACCGCCTCCTGCAGCAAAGCCAGGGCCCCTGGAGCGTCGCCCGCGCGTTGTGCGATCTCGGCTTGCTCGCAGAGGTAGTGCGCCAGCCGCGGCGCAAAGCTGCCCTGCTCGGCGGTTTCCAGACGTTCGGCGATCGTCCGGGCACGTGCCCAGTCGCGCGAGCGCTCGTAGATGCCCAGCAGCGCCATCAACGCCTCGCCCTCGAACGCCGAGCCCTGCAGCTTGTTGAGAGCCGCCTCGGCCCGGTCCAGCAGGCCGGCCCTGAGGAAGTCGAGTGCCAGTGCGTGCTGCGCGCGGTCGCGGTCCTTGCTGCAGAGGTCGGCGCGCGAGAGCAGGTGTTCATGCACGCGCACCGCACGGTCGTAGTCGCCACGGCGGCGGAACAGGTTGCCCAGAGCGAAGTGCAGCTCGGCCGTGTCGGGGTCGCCCTGCACGGCTTCGATGAAGGCATCGATGGCCTGATCCTGTTGTTCGTTGAGCAGGTGGTTCAGGCCACGAAAGTAGGCCTTGGGGGCTTGGCGGCTTTCCATGCGCCACTGACGAAGGTCCAGGCGGGAAGCGCCCCAGCCCGCTGCAAACGCCAGGGGCAGGCCCCACAGCAGCCAGGTGAAGTCAAAGTCCATTGCGGCGATCGCTGGGGTCGGGGAAGAGGGTGGAATCGGCGTCAAACGAGGTGCTGGCTGCGGCGGCCGA
>JAJNQE010000154.1 GCA_021154985.1 Hydrogenophaga sp. | reverse complement strand
GGCTGGCACGCGGCTGGACCATCGGCATGGCGCAGGAACTCAAGATCCTTCAAGGCCTGATCCGGCTGGGCCACACCACGCTGGTGAAAGCCCTGCAGCAGCATTGGCTGCAGACCGAGCCCGATCTGGTGGTCTCGCTGGTGCCCAACTTCAACCGCGCGATGTTCGAGAGCCTGGCCAGCACGCTGCCGGGCGTGCCCTACGCCACCGTGCTCACCGACCTGGCCGACACGCCGCCGCGTTTCTGGATCGAGCGCGGCCAGCCGCAGCACTTCATCTGCGGCAGCGCGCGTGCGGTGGCCCAGGCCCACGCATTGGGTCACCCCCCCGAGCGGGTGCACGCCACCAGCGGCATGGTCATCCGCCCCGAGTTTTATGAAACGCCTGCGCTGGACCGCGCCGGCGAGATGCGTCGCCTCGGCCTGGACCCGAGCCGACCGACCGCGCTGGTCCTGTTTGGCGGCCACGGCTCCAAGGCCATGCTGGGCATTGCCAAACGGCTGGGTGCGACCACCCAGCTCATCCTGGTCTGCGGCCACAACCAGCGGCTGGCCACCCAGTTGAGCGCCTTGCCGCCCGGTGCGCCGCGCGTGGTGGTGGGCTTCGCGCCCGACATCCCGCGCTACATGCGGCTGGCCGACTTCTTCATCGGCAAACCCGGGCCGGGCAGCCTCAGCGAAGCCGTGCAGCAAGGCCTGCCCGTGATCGTGGTCGACAACGCCTGGACCATGCCGCAGGAGCGCTACAACGCACAGTGGATCACCGAGCACCGCCTGGGCATCGTGCACCGCAGCTTTCGCAGCATCGATCGAGCGGTGGCCGAGTTGCTCGACCGCCTGGACGAATTCCGCGCCAGCGCGCGGGCCATGAACAACCGCGCCCTGTTTGAAATCCCCGACATCCTGGAACGCATCGTGTCAGCGGCCCGAAGCCCGGACACCGGGACGTCCTCAAGCCGGGGGCAGCGTCACCTCGAACGCGGAACCCTCGCCTGGCCGTGAGCGCACGCTGATCGTGCCGCCGTGGGCTTCTGCGATCTGGCGGCAGATCGCCAGACCGAGGCCCGAGCCCTCGAATTCGCGCCGCAGGTTCAGGCGGGCGAACGGCTGGAACAGCTGCTCCATGCCCTCGGGTGTGATGCCGATGCCGTTGTCTTCCAGCGTGACGGTGACCATGCCCCCGGCGCTGCGCGCCGACACATCGATGCGCGGCGCGCGGCCTTCGGGCATGAACTTGAGTGCGTTGGACACCAGGTTCTGGAACAACAGCGACAGCAGGCTCGCGTGGCCCTGGACCACCGGCAGGGCGCCGATGCGCAGCTCGGCATCGCTCGCGTCCAGCTGGGCCGCGAGCGCCTCGCACAGTTCGGCCAGCAGCGGCCCCAATGCCACCGGGGTGCGGGGTTCGGTTTCACCGCGCTGCAGGCGGGCGTAGCGCACCACGTCATCGAGCAGCGTGCGCATGCGCTCACCGGCGCTGCGCACCAGCTTGAGGTAGTGACGCGCATCGTCGGGCAGACCGGCGCTGTGGTCTTCTTCCACCAGCCCGACGAACTGCACCACGGTGTTCAAGGGTTCGCGCAGGTCGTGCGAGCTGATGCGCACGAACTGCAGCAGGCCTTCGTTGGCCAGCTTCAGTTCTTCGGCGGTGTTCTGCAGCTGGGCGTGGCTCGCGCGCAACTCGGCCAGCGCTTCGGCCAGGTTCAGGCGGTCGGTGGCGGCCACCTGTTTGAGTGCATCGTTGGCCTGCTTGAGCCGCAGTTGGGTGCGCACGCGCGCCTGCACGATGGCGGGACGGATCGGTTTGGCAATGAAGTCGGCCGCGCCTTTTTCCAGGCCGGTCTGCTCGAACTGGGCCTCGGCCTGGCTGGTGACGAAGATCACCGGGATGTCGGCCAGCTGCGCGTCGCATTTGATGGCTTCGAGCACCTCGAAGCCCGACATGCCGGGCATCTGGGCGTCGAGCAGCACCAGGTCGGGCGGCGCCTCGGCCATCAGCCGCAGGGCGTCCATGCCCTGGGTGGCAAAACGCAGCCGGCCCAGCGGGCGGATGACGCGGGCCAGCGTCTGCACCATGCCCGGGTCGTCGTCCACGATCAGGATGTCGGGGGGCAGCGCGGTGCTCTGCGGGGTGTCGATCGGGGCGGGGTGCCCCGTGACAGGGGAAATCATGGCGGCGGTTCCTTGGTCAGGGCCGCGCTGGCGCCTGCGAAATCCAGATCGTCGAGCAGGTGGCTCACGCGTTCGACGAGTGTGACGCCAAACCGGGCTTGCAACCAGTGCGTCCGGTCGCGCCACCAGGTCAATGCGTCCAGGTCTTGACGTTGCAGCAGTTCCAACAGCTGCGCCAGATCGGCCTCGCTGGCGTCGACCTGGCCCTCCAGCGCCCTGGGCGCCAGCGCCGCCTTCAGGACCGGTTCGCTGTGCCGCTGCAGCGAAGCCAGGGCCGCTTGCAACGCCTGCCATTGCGCGGCCAGTTGTGCGGTCGGGGTGTCCTGCAGCAGGTCGGCTTCCAGTGCCTGTGCCAGCGCCATCACTTCGGTGATGCCCAGCGTGCCGGCAATGCCGCGCAGCTTGTGCAGGCGCGCTGCCGGGGTTTGCCGGGCGCTTTCGTCCTGTGGCAGATCCAGCTCGCCACCCGCCCAGTCGGCGTACTCGGCCAGCATGCGCCGCAACGATTTCAGCCACAGGTCCAGATCACCTCCGAGGCGTTGCGACGCCTGCTCGGTGTCCACGCCCGGGATCTGCGGCCAGGCTGCTGGCCCGTCCTGCACCGGAGCCGCCACCGGCGCTGGCCGCAGCTCGGGTGTGCCGTCAGTTTTGTGAATGCAGCCGTGCACCGTGCGCACCAGCCGTTCGGGGTCAAGTGGTTTGGTGAGGAAGGCGTTCATACCCGCCGCAAACGCCAACTGGCGTTCTTCGGCGAGCGCGCCGGCGGTGAGCGCGATGATGGGCAGGTCGCCCAGGCCGAGCTCGTTGCGCACGCGCCGCGTGGCCTCCAGGCCGTCCATCTCGGGCATTTGCAGGTCCATCAGCACCGCGTCAAAGGCGTTCGGCGTGGTGCGCAGGGCCTCCAGGGCTTCGCGCCCGGTGCGCGCCAGGCACACGCGTGCGCCTTCGCGTTGCAGCAGGCCGGCGGCCACCTCCAGGTTGATCTCGCTGTCGTCCACCAGCAGCAGGTTGAGGTGGTGCAGCGCCCGGCCCTGTTCCTCGGGCCGTTCTTGGTGGAGCTGGTGGTTGAGCGTGTGCAGTTCGGCGGCCGAGGGCCGGCGCAGCACCAGTTCGAACCAGAACTCGCTGCCCTCGCCCGGCACGCTCTTCAAGCCCACCTGCCCACCCATCATGTGGGCGAGCTTGCGCACGATGGACAGGCCCAGTCCGGTGCCGCTGAATCGGCGGGTGGACGAGGTGTCGGCCTGGGTGAAGGGCGTGAACAGGCGGGCCTGGGTCTCGGCATCGATGCCGCTGCCGGTGTCGCGCACCACGCCGCGCAGACGCACCTGCTGCGGCTCATCGGTGGCGAGCGGCGGCACCAGGCCGAGCGACACCGCCACGCTGCCGGCCTTGGTGAACTTGCAGGCGTTTCCAATCAGGTTGGTGAAGATCTGGCGCACGCGCTGGGCGTCACCCAGCAACACCGGCGGCACCTCGCGCGCCACGGTGATCGTGTAGCGAATCCCGCTGGCCTCGGTCTGGGCGCGGAACAGGGCGTCCATTTCACCGAGCATGTCTTGCGGGCTGAAGGGGCGGATGTCCAGATCGAGCCCGCCGGCCTCGATCTTGGCCAGGTCAAGCACGTCGTTGACCAGGCCCAGCAGAGAGCGGCTGGCCACCCGCGACTTGGCCAGCAACTGGGACTGGTAGGGCGTCAGCGGCGTGTCGCCCAGCAGGTGGGTCATGCCGATCATGGCGTTGAGCGGTGTGCGGATTTCGTGGCTCATGTTGGCCAGGAACTCGCCCTTGATGCGCGAGGCTTCCTGGGCCTGTTCCTTGGCCTTCACCAGGTTGGTGATGTCGATGCGAAAGCCCACCGTGTGGCCGTCGGGCATGCGGCGCTCCACCACGCGCAGCGTGCGACCGTTCGTGAGTCGCTGCACCATTTCCGTGTTGCCGTCCTGGTGGGCGGCCATGCGCTCGGCGACCCAGGCCTCGACGTTTTCGCTGGAATCCCGGTGGTCGCCCTGCAAGGCGCTGGCGCGAAGGATGTCCTCGAACTTCACGCCCGGCACCAACATGGGCGCGAGTTCGGGCGAGATCTGCCGGTATTTTTCGTTGCAGAAAATCATCCGGTCCTCGGGATCGAACAACACAAAGGCCTCGTCCACCGCGTCGATGGCGCCGCGCAGCAAGACTTCGTTGTGCGCCACGGTGTCCTGCGCCTGCTTGCTGGCCGAGATGTCCTGATGCGTGCCGTACATCCACTCCGGTTGTCCGTCGGGGGTCCAGCTGCGCACACGTCCCCGGTCGAGCACCCAGACCCAGTGGCCGTCCCGGTGGCGCATGCGCGCCTCGCATTCGTACCGGTCGGTCTCGCCCTTGAAGTGAGCCTCCAGACGTCTCCCGGACTCGGCCAGATCGTCCGGGTGTGCGAACCGCATCCAGGTGTCGATGGTGGTGGGCTGCAGCTCGTCAAGCTGCTCGCCAATGATGGTCGCCCAGCGCTCGTTGAAACGGGTTTCGCCCGTCTGCACGTTCCACTCCCAGGTGCCCGCGTCCGTTCCGATGAGGATGTTTTCCAGCCGGTCGTGCTCGTCGGCCAGGGCGGCGGTGCGTTCCTTCACCTCCTGCTCCAGCCCTTCCTTGAGCTCCACCACCTTGCGCTGGGCGGCGCGCTCGTCGGTGATGTCGCGCACGATGGCCGATGCGCCCAGGGGCTTGCCGTTGTCGCCGACCAGCCGCGAGAGCGTCATGGACACCAGCACGGCCCGCCCGTCGCGGGTCTGCCGCCACATCTCCACCGGGGCCTCACCGCGGGTGTGTGCCAGGTTCCCGATCGCCTGCACCGCTTCGCCGGTCTGCCCTGGTGGCATGGTGAGCTCGTCCAGACCTTGTCCGATCGCTTCCTGTGCCGAGTGTCCAAAGAGCCGTTGAGCACCGCGGTTCCACGAGGTCACACGCCCCTCGGGGTCCAGCCCCACGATCGCGTCGGGCGACTGGTCGACGATGGCGGCCAGTTGCAGGCGATCTTCGCGAGCGCGCAAGCGCCGCTGCACACCGACCCAGTAGAGGTAGAGCATGAGCGCGCCCGCAGCGCCCGTGCCCAGCAGGGGCGGCACCCCCTCGCGGGCGCTGGCCATGGCCTCGGTCTTCAGCTCGCTGTCCAGCCGGGTGGCGGTGTAGCGCAACACGCCGATGGACGAATCGGGGTTGCCCATCACGCTCGCTTGCGCCGCCATGACCAGGCCTTGCGGCCCTTTCCACCAGCCGACGCGATCCCCGCTGAAGCCATCGGGCGCCGGTGCCGGCAGGAAGCTGTCGTTCCACACGTGGCGTTGGCCCAGGTCAAAACCGAAGTTCAGCGAGGGATCGGGGTTGGCCACGAAGTCGCCTTGCGCATTGGTGGCGTACACCTGGGGTCGTGGGCCGACGCCCGGCGCCAGCGCACCCACCCGCCCTGACACATCCACGGTGACCACGATGGCGCCGAACACCTGGTTGTAGGCGCTGTGCACCGGGGTGGCGTAGTGGATCGTGGGGCGGTGTGGCAAGCCGACCTGGCCCTGTTCCCGGTGGAGGCCGAGGTCCGAGACGAAGACCATGCCTTCACCCAGGCGCAAGGCCTCCCGCACATGCACCGCGTCGCCGTTGCGTTGCAGGTTGGTGCTGGTTGCCACCACCAGCTGGTCGCCCTGGCGCTCCACCCGCACGATGTCCAGGCCCTCATCGGCAGTACCGAGGAACCGCACCTGCAAGGCCTCTGGCGTGGCGGCCAGGTAGGCGGAAAAAATCTGTTCCATGCGGCGCTGCCACAGCGCCGTGGTGGACGACTCCTGCGCGTCCACCCCGCCTTGCTGCAGCGCCCGGACCAGGCCCTTGACCGGCGGTGTGTTGGCCAGGAACAGCACGCTGCGCCGGCGTTCCGCGTACTTGCTCTCGGCGGTGCGCGCCAGCGAGTCCACAGCGCTCTGCAGCGCGAGCCCGGCTTGGTGGCGCTGGATGCTCAGAGCCTGGAAGTACTGGTTGGTGACGAGCAGCACCAGCGCCAGGGTGAAGCCCAGCCCGGCGCGCACGGCGAGCCGGCTGCGCACAAAGGCCGCCAGATGGATCGGCTGGTCGCGCGACAACGGGATGTTGGGCCCTCTGCCTGCGCGTCCGAGCAGGAACCGCCGCCGCTCCAGCAACAGGAGCAGGCCCATCGCCAGCACGCTGCTCAGGATCACCCCGACCAGCCCTGTCATGGCGGGCGACCCCGGGTTCGTCAAGGCACCCAGGGCCGGCAGCGGATACGCGCGCATCACCCACTCGCGGCCCTGCACATGCATGGCGCGAACGACCTCCAGGTCGGTGCTGAAGGCGTCCTGTGACTTGAAGAAGGGCTGCTGTTCGGCGCTGTCGGTCAGGGAAATCGCCACCCGGTCCAACTGCGGCTGCAGGTCGGCCAGCACCTCGTCGACCACCAGCGGCGCGTAGGTCCAGCCCAGCGTGGCGGCCTCGCGGGCGGCCGGGGCCGGGTTGGGCCGCAGGTCTCGGTAGACCGGCAGCAGCAGCAGGAACCCCCGGCGCGCGAGCCCGCTGGCCTGCACCAGGGTGGTGGGTGCGGTGAGGCGGGCTTGCGCCTCGCGCGAGGCCGCCAGGGCCGCAGCGCGGCGGTTGGGTTCCGAGGCGATGTCGAGCCCGGTGGCGCCCTGGTTGGGGCCTTCCGGAAAGATGTATCGAATGACGAAGCGGTCTTCGGTGTGCGGCGCCAGTTCCCGGATGCCGAAGTTGGTCTGGCCTTCGTTGCGTGCGCGGGCCACGAAGGCGTCCACGTCGGAGCGCTCCACGCGCTGGATGAAGCCGAAGCCGCGAGCGCCCGGAAACTCCAGTGCGCTGTCGCGGCTCTCGATGTACGCGCCGAACTGCTGCGGCGTGGCGCTGATCCCGCCGCTGGCCGCCACGGCGCCCCGGGCGCCGCGCAGGCCGTATTCGTACAGTTTGAAGCGCTCCTGGATCGCGCCGCTCAGGGCATCGGCCGCGATCTCGGTCTGGTGTCGCAACACCCGCTGGTTGTCCTGGTGCACCGACCAGCCGGCCAGCGCACTGAGCAGCACCCCCGTGCACCACAGCGCCAGCGCCCAGCGGCGGCTGGTCTGGCTGGGCGTCATGTTGCTCGGACCAGCTGCAACAGTTCGGCGGCGGCGTTTTGGGTCAGCGGCTTGCTCAGGAAACCCCGCACGCTGGCATGGCCCGACGCGCGCGCGTGGTCGGCCGGGTCGGATGAAGACGACAGCATCACCACCACGGCGCGACCGCGCTGGGCGGGTGGCAAGGCCTCGAAGGCTTGCAGGAAGGCAAAGCCGTCCATCACGGGCATGTTGATGTCCAGCAGGATGAGGTCGATGCCGTGATCGGGCCGGGTGCTCAGCATGTCCAGCGCTTCTTGCGCGCGCTCGAACGCCTGTACCTCGTAGTCCACGCCGCAGCGTTGCAAGGCGATGCGGGTGAACAGCAGATCGTTCTCGTTGTCGTCAACCATCAGCACGCGGCAGCTCATCAGGGCTCCAGAAGGTATTTTTTTGTTCAACCCTGAATGAAAGCCAGACCGGGCTTCCGTGGTTATCGGCTCTTGGGGCCGGCTTCTTGATCCACGTTGTCCCACCGCGCGACCAGCGGCGTCATTGTGCACCGTCAGTTGGCGGCTTGCGCCAGCGCTGCGGCGGCCCGCAGGCCCTCGGCTTCGGTCCGGTAGAGGTGCAGCCGGGGGCTCTCGGTCAAATGCCCCGCGCGCTGCAACACCGCTTCCACCGGCAGTTTGATGCCCACCAGGTGCAGTTCGATGCGCTGGTCGTCGAGTTGCTCGCGCAGCCGACCAAAGGCTTCCACACCGGTGGCGTCGATCCAGTTGATGGGGTGGGCGATCAGCATCACATGGCGTGTGTCCGGATGGGCCGCGATGTGCTCGGCCACCGCGCGCTCGAAGCCGTTGGCGGTGGCGAAGTCGAGCGCGGCGTCCATGCGCAGCGCGTAGAGGTGGGGCGCCAGCGGCGGCAGCAGCCACAGATGGCGGTCGCGCAGGCTGCCGTCGGGGTGCAGGCCCACCTCGATGATGCGCGGGTGCAGCCGCAGGTACAGAAAGTGCGAAAGCGCCATCAGCACGCCGGCCAGCACGCCCCAGTACAGGCGGGGCGCGGCCAGCAGTGTCACGGCGAAGGTGACGCCGGCAATGCCGGCTTCCACCCGGGAGACGGTCCACAGGTGGACGAAGGCGCGCGGCTTGATGAGACCCAGGATGGCCACCAGCACGATGGCCGCTAGCACCGCCAGGGGCACGTGGTGCAGCAGCGGGGTGAGCACCAGCAGCGCCACCAGCACCACCACCACCGAAAACACCGTGGCCCAGCCGGTGCGGGCGCCCGCGTAGAGGTTGAGCGCGGAGCGCGAGAACGACGAACTGGTGGGAAACGCGCCGCTGAAACCCGAGGCCAGTTTGGCCAGGCCCTGGCCGATCAGATCCTGGTCCTGGTCCCAGCGCTGGCCGCGCTGCCCGCTGTCCACCTTGGCGCTGGACGCGGTTTCCAGAAAGCTCACCAGCGTGATCACCAGCGTGGGCAGCACCAGCTGGCCCAGCACCCCCCAGCCCGGCCAGCCTGGCAGGTAGGGCATGGGCAGGCCCTGCGGCAGGGTGCCCACCACCGCGCCGCCCCCGGCCTCAAAGCCGGTGAGTTGGCTGATGCCGGCGCTGACCACCACCACCGCCAGCACCGTGGGAAAGCCCGGGCGCCACCGTCGCGCGAGCATGAGCGCGGCCAGGCTGCCCAGGCCAAAGGCCAGCGAGGGCAGGTGCACCTGGGCTGGCAGCGCCAGGCTGTCCCAGCCACCCAAACCGAGCAGGGCGGGCAGCTGCGAGGCGATGATGAGCACCGCTGCGGCCTGGGTGAAGGCCATGAGCACCGGCGAGTTCACCAGGTTGAGCAGCCAGCCGAAGCGCGCAAAACCCAGCACGATTTGCAGCAGCCCGCTGAGCAGCGCCAGCCACACGGCGAGTGCGATCCACTGCGCGCTGCCCGGCTCGGCCAGGCCGCTGAGCGAGGCGCTGATGAGCAGGCAGGTGAGCGCGGTGGGCCCGACCGACAGACGCACCGACGAGCTGAACAGCACGGCGATCAGCGCGGGCAGGAGCGAGGCGTAGATGCCGGTGATCAGCGGCATGCCGGCCAGCGCGGCATAGGCCACGCCTTGCGGCACCACCATCAGGCCCACGGTGAGACCGGCCATGGCCTCGCCGCGCAACAGGGCCGCGTCGGGGCGAGGCCAGTTGAGGAAGGGCAGCAGGCGTTTCAGGCGGGACATGCGCCGATCGTACCGGGGTAGGTTGCAGAGGCGAGGGGGGAAGCCGCGTCAGCGGCGCAGGGGGGTGCTCTCTACCTCTGCGGCATGTCCTTGACGGAAAACCCCAGGCTCACCGATGCGTCCGCAGGAATCGGCGGCACGCTCTCGTTCCACGCCAGCCATTGCGCGCGCAGGCGTTCCAGCCGATCGGGCTCGCGTGTGGCGAGGTTGGCGCGTTCGCGTTCGTCTTTGCTGATGTTGAACAGGTATTCGTGGCCATCCACTTGCAGGTATTTCCAGTCGCCCTCGCGCAGCGCGCGTTGGCCCCGGTGGTTCATGCGCCAGTACAAAGGCCGATCGAAACGCTGTGCCGGGTCGCGCAGCACCGGGAGCAGGCTCAGGCCGTCGATGGGCCAGGCGGGATCGGGCTGGCCACCACCAGCGTCCAGCAGCGTGGCCGACCAGTCCATCGTCATGCAGTGCTGGGTGCTCACCGTGCCCGCCGGTATGGCGGCAGGCCAGTGTGCGATCCAGGGCACGCGGATACCGCCCTCGGTGAGGTCCATCTTGCCGCCCACCAGCGGCCAGTTGTCTGAAAAGCGTTCGCCGCCGTTGTCGCTGGTGAAAACGATCAGCGTGTTGTCTTCCAGGCCCTCTTCGCGCAGCGCGGCCATGAGCTTGCCGATGCCTTCGTCCATGTGGTGGATCATGCGGCGGTAGGTGTGCACGTCGCCGCCGTGCAGGTGAAAGAGGTTCTTCGCCACATCGCTGGCCACGTGCGCATCGTCGCGCGTGTCCCATGGCCAGTGGGGTGCCGTGTAGTGCAGGCTGAGCAGGAAGGGCTTGCCGGCTTTCGCGTCGGCCGCGTGCTGGTGCACGTGGTCCACCGCGCGCTGGGAGAGCACGTCGGTGAGGTAGCCGACTTCGTGGTGTTCGTCTTCGTCGATGTAGAGGTCGTGTTCCCCGCTCGACGAGCAGTGGGTGAAGTAGTCCACGCCGCCGGCCATGATGCCGAAGAATGTGTCGTAGCCCGAGCGCAGTGGCCCGAAGCTGGGCGGGTAGCCCAGGTGCCACTTGCCGATGAGGGCGGTGTGGTAGCCCGCCTTCTTCAGCAGCGAGGGCAGGGTGGGCACCTCGGGCGGCAGGCCCAGCGTGGCGCTGCCCTTGCTGCGGCTGTTGATGGGTTCTTCCATCGCGCCGCGCAGGCGGTACTGGTAGCGCATGGTGATGAGCGCAAACCGCGTGGGCGAACACACCGGCGAGTTGGCATAACCCTGCGTGAACTTCATGCCGCCGGCGGCCAGGCGGTCGATGTTGGGCGAGACCGCGCCGAAGTCCGCCGAGCGTCCGCCGTAGCAGCCGAGGTCGGCGTAGCCGAGGTCGTCGCAGACGATGTAGATGATGTTGGGGCGCTGGCTCATGCTTCGCTCACTCCACCTTCATGCCGGTGGCTTTCACGATCGGTCCGTAGCGCGTGTGCAGCGCCTCGATGCGCTGGCTGGCCGCTGCGCCGGTCAGGCCTTCGTAGAACAGGTCGAGGTTGGCCATGCGGGCCTGCAGGTCTGGCCGCTTGAGCGCGTCGATGATGCCCTTCTGCAGCGTCTGCACCACCGCGTCGGGCGTGGCGGCGGGCGCCATCACGATGTAGAGCACTTCCTGCTCCAGGCTCTTGAGGCCGGCTTCGGCCACCGTGGGCAGTTCGGGCGCCAGGCGCGAGCGCTGGCGGCTGGTGACGGCCAGCGCCGTGATCTTGCCGGCCTGCACGTGGGGCAGCATGCCGGGCGTGGCGAGCACGCCGCCGTCGACCTCGCCCGACAGCACGGCGGTCACGGCCGGGGTGTTGCCCCGGTAGGGCACGTGGGTGATTTTGGCCGGTGTGGCGTCCTTGATCACCTCCACCGCGAGGTGGCCCGGGCTGCCACTGCCGGCCGAACTGAAGTTCAGGCCCTTGGTCTTGCCGGCTTCGATCATGCCAGCCAGTGTCTTGATGCCGGTGCCGGGGTGCACGCCCACCAGCAGACCCGAAGACGCCATCACCACCACCGGCTTGAAGTCGGCGGTCTTGAAGGGCATGTTGTTGTAGAGGTAGGGGTTGACCGTGAAGACGGTGTCGATGCCGAACAGCACGGTGTGGCCATCGGGTGCGCTCTTGGCCACGTCGGCCGCGCCGATGTTGCCGGCCGCGCCGGCCTTGTTCTCCACCACAAAGGGCTGCTTGAGCGTTTCCTGCAGCACAGCGGCCACCGAGCGCGCCAGCAGGTCCGACGGGCCGCCGGCGGGGAAGTTGTTGACAAAGCGCACCGGCTTGTTGGGGTAGGCGTCCTGGGCCAGGGCGGTGGCGCAGCCCATGGCAAAGCCGGCGGCCATTGCGAGATGGGCAAAACGGCTCAGCCGGACACGGATGTTGGGGGAAGGGCTCATGGGTGGTCTCCAAGGTTGACGGGTGTTCCCCGTTGAGACCGGTCATGCTATGCACGCACAATCAATTGCAGAAATCAATCATTGCGGGTGTTTTCCCTGATGAACCTTCCCGACCGCCTTGGCGCGCCACTGCACCAGAACGACCTGCTGCTGTACCGGCTCTACCGCATCCACACCACCGCCGGGCGGCTGGTTGTGCACCTGTGCGAAAGCGAGTTCGGCATCACACGCCGCGAGTGGCGCATCCTGTCGTTTCTGGCCGAGCGCGAGGGTGCCCTCTCGTCCCAGCTGGCCGAACACGCCATGCTCGACCGTGCCCGCACTTCGCGCGCGCTGACCTCGCTGGCGAGCAAGAAGCTGGTGGTGCGCCAGCCCAGGCCCTCGGACCGGCGCGAGGTGCATGTGTTCCTCACGGACGAAGGACGGCGCCTGTACGGTGCCATCTTTCCGCGCGTGGCGGCGATCAACCGCGAGCTGGTGGCCGGCCTCACACCCGCCCAGCGTGGGGAGCTGGATGCCATGCTGAGCACGCTCCAGGCACAGGCCGGCCGCCTGGTGACCGACCACCCCGGGACGCCCGAGCCGAAGGACGGCGGGGACTGAAGACCGGTTCTTTGCCCCGATGAGCCGGCGGTGTTTGCTGCGGTGGTGCCACTTTGGGTCTGCCCGCAGGCGCCACATTGGCCCCAACGCCCGCGGCAAAGCCCGGCAAAATATTGGCTCTTCCGACGGCATCACCAGGCGCACCACCCGCGCTGGCGGTGCCGGCCCTTGCTGACAGCGCCGCAATGAAGCGACCCCTCGGGTTGCTTCCAGAGACCCGTGTTCACCGGGTGCTCGGCCGGTGTCTCTGCCACATCGGGCCACCGCCGCCGTCGCCGCACTCAACGTCCCATCCTGGCGCATCGCCACTGCCCCGGTCCCCTGTGCCGGGTCTGCCCGACCGTTCCCGACAACGGCATCGGCGGTGCGCGCCTTTCATCTGGAGGAGTTTTTCCATGCAACTCATCGTCTCGGCCGGGCTCATCCTGGCCATCGTCCTGTGGGGTGTCGTCGCCCCCGATTCGCTGGGCGGGGTGTTCGACACCTTGCTGGCGGTCATCACGCGCGACTTCGGCTGGCTCTACCTGTGGGTGGTGCTGGGCCTGGTGGTGCTGGCGATGGTGCTGGCCTTCAGCCGCTACGGCGACCTCAAGCTCGGTGGCGAAGACGATGAGCCGGAGTTTTCGCTCGGCTCCTGGTTTGCCATGCTGTTTGCCGCAGGCATGGGCATTGGCCTGGTGTTCTGGGGGGTGGCCGAGCCGATCTCGCATTACGGCGCGCCGCCGCCCGGCATCGCGCCCAACACGCCCGAGGCGGCCAACGCCGCCATGCGCTACAGCTTCTTCCACTGGGGCCTGCACCCCTGGGCGGTCTACAGCATCGTGGCGCTGGCCATCGCGTTTTTCCAGTTCCGCAAGGGCGGCTCTGCGCTGGTGAGCACGGCGGTGGAGTCCTTGCCCTGGGCGCCGATCAGGAAGCTCGGGCCGGTGGTCAATGTGCTGGCGGTGATTGCCACCGCGTTCGGCGTGGCGGCTTCGCTGGGCATGGGTGCGCTGCAGATCAACAGCGGCCTGAGTTCGCTCATGGGCCTGCCGGTGGGTGAAGCCTCGCAGGTCGGCATCATCGTGGTGACCACGGTGCTGTTCCTGGCCTCGGCGGTCACGGGTGTCACCAAGGGCATCAAGTGGTTGTCCAACATCAACCTGCTGTTGGCCGCGCTGCTCACGCTGGCCATCTTCGTGATGGGCCCGACCGTGGCCATCATCGACACCTTCACCAGCACGCTGGGCAGCTATGTGAGCGAGTTCGTGCGCATGAGCCTGCGCATGACGCCGTTCCGCGACAGCGGCTGGGTCAGCGGCTGGACCGTTTTCTACTGGGCCTGGTGGGTGAGCTGGTCGCCGTTCGTGGGCCTGTTCATCGCGCGTGTCTCGCGCGGTCGCAGCATCCGCGAATTCATCCTGGGCACGGTGCTGGCGCCCACGCTGGCGGCCTTTGTGTGGTTCTCGGTGTTTGGCGGCACTGCACTCAACCAGGAAATCATGCAGGGCCTGCCGATGGCCGAGGCCGTGGGTGCCGACGTGTCCACCGCCATGTTCGCCATGTTTGAAGCCTTGCCCATGAGCGGTCTGCTCAGTGGCGTGGCCACCATCCTGGTGCTGGTGTTCTTCGTCACCTCGGGCGATTCGGCCACGCTGGTGCTGGGCATGATGAGCACGGGCGGCCAGGCCAACCCGAGCGCGCGCGTGAAGATCGTCTGGGGCCTGCTGGTCTCGGGCATCGCCATCAGCCTGCTGCTGGCCGGTGGTGTGAAAGCGGTGCAGACCGCCACCATCGTGTTTGCGCTGCCGTTCACGCTGGTGATCGTGCTCATGGCCGTGGCGCTGTGGCGCGGCGTGCGCACCGACTGGGACGACGAACAAAAGCGCGACAAGGCCCTGCGCCGGCGCATGAAGAACCTGGTCGATCAGGCGCAACCCCAACCGCCCGTGGCATGACCTCGGAGTTGTTGCTGGCGGTGGGCAAGAGCTACCGGTTCGTGTTCGCCGCCATCCTGCCCATCTTGAACCCGGCGGCCACCGCGCCGATCTTTCTGGGTCTCACCGAAGGCGCCTCGCCCAGCACCCGCGCCCTGCTGGCGCGGCGCATCGCGCGCAACATGTTTGCGCTCATGGTGGGCTCGATGCTGGTGGGCTCCTATGTGCTGGAGTTCTTCGGCATCTCGCTGCCCATCGTGCGGGTGGGGGGTGGGTTGATCGTGGCCGCGGCCGCGTGGCGGCTGCTCAACACCAGCCACGCCACCGACGACCGCCGCACCGTGCTGGCCGAATCGTTCACGCCCGAGCAGGCGCGTCGCCAGGCCTTCTACCCGCTCACTTTTCCCATCAGCTGCGGACCGGGCTCGATCGCGGCGGCCATCACCGTGGGCGTGGCGCTGAACGACACCCGGCTGGCGTTGTCGCTGGCGCGCATGGGTGGCGGGGTGCTGGCACTGCTCACCATCGGCCTGCTGCTCTACCTGGCGTTTCGCTATGCCCAGCAACTGCTCAAGCCGCTGGGCGAGGCGGGCAGCGTGATCTTTCTGCGTCTGTCGGCCTTCATCCTGCTGTGCCTGGGCGTGCAGATCGTGTGGGACGGGCTGAGCGAGCTGCTGCGGGGTTTGATGGTCTGAAATCGGGTGGGGTGTAGGGTGAATCCGCTTCGCAAGCGCATGCCCACCGGGGTATATTTTTGAAACATTGGCAACCGCTGATGGTTTTCGGCACCCATCCATGCCACACCGCGTCCCGCGCGCCCTGTTCATCGTTCCAGCGTTCGAGCCCGCTGTGTGACCACCCGTGCCCGTCTCCTGCCGGTTCTGGTGGCACTGTTCACGGTGCTGGCCGCGGTGTTGTTGTGGTGGCAGTCGGAGCGGTCCCAGGCGCTGCTGCGCGAGCAAGTGCTCATGCAGGCCGAAAAGCGCAGCGTGCATCTGGCCGATGCCATGGGCGGTCAGGTCGCCCTGCTGATCACGGCGCTGGACCTTGAGCTGATCAAACTGCGTCGCGAGTGGATGCGGGGGCGGGAAGATTTTGATGCGACGGCGCAGAGCGTCCTGAAAGTTCTGCCGGCCGGGTTCGTGAGCCACATTTCCGTGGCCAATGACCAGGGCTACGTGGTCTACGACAGCCTGGCCCATCCCAACGCCACCTACATTGGCGACCGGATGCACTTTCAGGCCCAGCGCGACGCCGCGGGCGAGGACCGCCTCCTGATCGGTCCCCCGGTGGCTTCGCGCATCGCAACCGGCTGGGCGTTTGTGGTCAACCGCCCCTTGTTGCGGGACGGGCGTTTCGACGGCACCGTGCAACTGGTGGTCTCCACCGACTTCTTCGCTCACCGCCTGGCGGCGCTGCAGCTGTCTGAAAAGGATGTGGTGGCCTTGATCGCCCCCAACGGCGCGTTCATTGCGCGCACCCTCGACCACCAGGGCGCCATGGGCACGAACGTGCCGGCCGACAGGCCCTTCCTCACCGACCAAGGCGCTTTCAGTGGCAGCTTTCACACCGAAGGCTTGCTCGACGGCATCCGCCGCACCTATGGCTGGTCCCGCCTGGAAGGCTCCGGACTGATCGTGGCGATCGGCATCGCCGATCAGGCGGTGCTGGCACCGCTGGCGCCGGCGCTGGATGGCAAGCGCCAGCTGGCGGCGGTGCTCATCGCCCTGCTGCTCTTGAGTGGCGGCTTGATCATTGCGCTGCTGGTGCACCTGCAGCGCAAGGCGTCTGCGCTGGAGGCCAGCGAGGTGCTGCGTTTGCGGCAGTTCAAAAGCTCACCGCTGGGCATGCTGTTGATGGACGCCGAAACCTTTCAGTTTGTGGACTGCAACGAGGCGGCGCTGTCGCTCTACGGCCACGCGAACCGGGAGACCCTGCTGGGCAAGTCGCCCATGGACATCTCGGTCCCTGTTCAGCCGGATGGCCGCACCTCGGCTGAAAAAGGGCGGGCCTGCTTTGAGGAAGCCCGCCGCTCTGGCGCTACGGTGTTCGAGTGGCGGCACCTGCGCCCCGATGGCAGCGAATGGGACGGCGAAGGCCATTTGATGGCGTTCGAGCTCGGCGGGCACGCGCTCATCCAGTCCAGCATGCAGGACATCACCGAGCGCAAACGCACGGAGGCCGCCTTGCAGGACAGCGAGGCCCGGCTGAAAGAGGCGCAGCGCCTGGCCCGCGTGGGCAGCTGGAAGCGCGACCTGGTGACGGAGCAGATCAGCTGGTCCGAAGAGACCTACCGCATCTTCGAACTGGCGAGCGGGGCCGTTCCGACCTACAAGTTTTTCATCACGCGCGTGCATCCGGACGACCGCGACCGCGTGATCAGTGCCTACCAGAGTTCGTACGACGGGCGCATGCCCTATGAACTGGTGCACCGCCTGCTCATGGCCGACGGGCGCATCAAACACGTGCGCATCTCCGGCTTCACCCACTTCGAAGGTGACCGCCCACTGCGCAGCGTGGGCACCGTGCAGGACATCACCGAGGTGCACAACGCCGAGGAAGCACTCAAGCGCTTGAACGAAGAACTGGAACACCGCGTGGCCGAGCGCACGCGCGAGATGTCGGTGCTCAACCGCGAGCTGGAGGCGTTTGCCTACAGCGTGTCGCACGACCTGCGCACACCGCTGCGCAGCATCGAAGGTTTTGCAAGTTTGCTGGAAGAAGAGTGCGGTGTGCTGCTCAACGACGATGGCAAGGCCTACGTGCACCGCATTCGCGCCTCGTCGCGGCGCATGGGTCGGCTCATTTCCGACCTGCTCGCGCTGGCCCACCTGAACCGCACCGAGATGCGTCGGGAGGCGGTGGACCTCACGCGCATGGCGCACTCCATTTGCCGCGAACTCGCCGCCACCGAGCCGAGCCGTTGTGTGCAGTGGCACATTGACGACGGTATGCAGGTGTGGGCCGACCGCGGGCTGGTGCGGGTGGTGCTGCAAAACCTGCTGGGCAACGCCTGGAAATACACCGGCCAGACGCCCGACGCCCAGATCGGTTTCACCCAGACCCGGCTGGCCGATGGTTCGGTGGAATTCTGTGTGCGCGACAACGGTGCCGGCTTCGACATGGCCTACGCCAACCAGTTGTTCGAACCTTTCAAGCGCCTGCACGCCCACCACGAATTTGAAGGCTCGGGCGTGGGCCTGGCCACGGTGCACCGGGTGATCGAGCGGCACGGCGGGCGGGTGCGCGGCGAAGGCGCTGTCGGGCGCGGCGCTGCCTTCTACTTCAGTCTTCCCGGGGACTGAAGCCCCCAGCGGTCCCTGCTGCCCCCCGAGGGCGCTGATTCAGACCGGCTGGGCCGAGGCCGGCAGGCCGAAGACTTCGTCGAACGCCCAGTTGAAGACGAAGGTGTAGACGAGGAAGAAGACCACCAGGGCGAGGTCCATCACCAGCGCTTGCCACAGGCCGATGCCCAGCCACCAGGCGATCAGGGGCACCAGCATCAGCACCAGGCCGGTCTCGAACACCACCGCGTGCGCCACGCGGCGCTGGACGCTGCGGCCCTTCACCGGCTGGCGCGCTTCCCAGCGCTCGAAGAGGCTGTTGAACACGAGGTTCCACACCACGGCCACGGCCGAGGTGGCGGTGGCCAGCGCGCCGCTGGCCAGCAAACTTTCCCCCGACATCAGCATCAGGCCCAGCCCGGCCAGTGCGATGGCCAGCACTTCGTAGAGGCTGATGTAGACGACCCGCCGCCAGGGCCCTTGCAACTTGGGCACGCGCACTCAGAGCGGGTCGTGCAGGGCTTTGGAGAGCGCGGCGATGTTGGCCGCGCTGGGCACCTGCGGCTTCATTTCGTCTTCGGCGGCGGTGGCGTTCTCGTGCGCCTGGATCGCGTTGACCATGTCGTACTGCGACTCCCAGACCAGCGTCTTGCCGGGTGGGCAGAGGTCGCGCACGGTGCCGAACCAGTAGTAGCCGTCGTTGCCTCCGAAGAGCTTGTCGATGCCACCGGCGTCACCGGCCTTGAGGCCGTGGGCAGAGAGGATCTGGCTGAGTTTGTGGTGGGAGACGGAATAAGGCATGGCGCATCGGTGTTCGTGTGGGCCGGCGAGTTTACCGAAACCCACAGATCACCCGAGGACACGCTCCGCCAGGCCCACATACAGCGGAATGCCCACCACGATGTTGAACGGGAAGGTGATGCCCAGCGACATGCCGAAGTACAGCGCGGGTTGGGCCTCGGGAATGGCGTGGCGCAGCACGGCGGGCACGGCGATGTACGAGGCGCTGGCGGCCAGCACCATCAGCAACGCACCGTTGCCCGGGTTCACGCCGGCGACCACGGCCAACCCCAGTGCCAGCGCTGCGTGGGCCAGGGGTGCCAGCAGGGCATAGGCGATCAGCCCGAGTGGTTTGCCTTTGAGCTCGCCCAGGTTGCGCGCGGCCATGAGGCCCATGTCGAGCAGGAAAAAGGCGAGCATGCCCTTGAACAGGTCGGTGGAGAACGGTGCCATGGCGGCTTGCCCCGCTTCGCCTGTGACCACGCCGATCACCATGGCGCCGAGCAGCAGCAGTTGGGCGCCGTCGGTGAACGATTCGTGCAGGACCTTGCCCAGGCCGAACGACGGGACGGCTGGCGCGGACAGGGCGAGCGCGCCTCCGGCCGGCGCGCCGGCGGCCGCCGTCTGGCGCAAGGTGTTGGCCAGCAGCACCGCCATGATGATCGCGGGCGACTCCATCAAGGCCATGGCCGCGGCCATGTGCCCGCCAAAGTCGATGCCCTGGTTTTCCAGGTACTGCACGGTGGTGATGAAGGTCACGGCGCTGACCGAGCCGTAGGTGGCTGCGATGGCCGCGGCATCGAAGCCGCTCAGGCGGCGCTTGAGCAACTGGTAGCTGACCAGGGGGATCAGCACCGCCAGCAGCACGGCCAGACCCAGGGTGATGGCCACCTCGGCGGTGAGTCCCGATTTCGCCAGGGAAAAGCCGCCTTTCAAGCCCAGGGCCATCAGCAGGTAGAGCGAGAGAAAGCGCGAGATCTGGGGCGGGATTTCCAGGTTGGATTTGACGGTGCCGGCGAGCACGCCGAAGACGAAAAACAGGATGGTGGGGTCGAGCAGGTTGGACATGGACCCGATCCTAGGCGCGCACGTTGATAATTAAAAATCAATTCTTCTGATTGTTTTCATCGAGCAAAGTCTATGAACTTCACTTTCAGGCAACTGCGGCTCTTTCTGGCGCTGGCCGAACACAAGAGCATCACGGCGGCCGCGCGCGCCTGCCATGTGACGCAGCCCACGGTGTCGATGCAGCTCAAGGAGCTGGCCGATGCGGTGGGCCTTCCGCTGTACGAGCAGATCGGCAAACGCCTGTTTCTCACCGAGGCCGGCGAGGCCCTGGTGGACACCGCGCGCTTGATGGAAGACGACTGGGCCGCGTTCGAGCAGCGCATCGACGCTCTGAAGGGGCTCACGCGCGGGCGCTTGCGGCTGGCGGTGGTGAGCACGGCCAAGTACTTTGTGCCGAGCCTGCTGGGCAGTTTTTGCGACGCGCATCCCGAGATCGACATCGCGCTGGAGCTGCTCAACCGGGACGCGGTGGTGGAGCGCCTGCGGCACAACCGCGACGACCTCTACATCATGTCCATGCCGCCGGACATCGATCTGGAGAAACACGCCTTCCTGCCCAACCCGCTGGTGGTCATCGCCTGGGCCTCGCACCGCTGGGCGCAGCGCCGCCGGCTCGCGCTCGCGGACCTGACGGACGAGCGTTTCATCATGCGCGAGCGCGGCTCGGGCACGCGCCTGGCCTGCGACGCCCATTTCGCCGCGCAGGGTTTTGCGCCCCGGGTGCGGCTGGAGCTGGGCAGCAACGAGGCCATCAAGGAGGCGGTGGCCGCCGGCATGGGGCTGGCGGTGGTGTCGCGCCACGCGCTGGCCGCGCCGCTGGCCGACGCGCGCCTGGTCGAGCTGCCGGTGGCGGGGTTCCCGGTGCCATCGAACTGGTGGACGCTCTACCCGCGCGGCAAGCGCCTGTCGCCGGTGGCGGCGGTGTTTCTGGAGCACATTGAACACACCGCGCGCCGGGGCTACGACCAGCGCGTCAAAAAACGCGTCTGAACGTCAGGCCTGCAGCACGCTGGACAGATCAAAGCTGCTGCGCTGGCCCACGTCCTGCCGGTTGGCCGCGAGCCAGCGGTCGGCGGCGTCCACGCCGAGGTCGTGCAGCTGCGACAGAAAGGCCCACTGGGTGTTGGTCTTGCTGTCGGCGCCCAGCGGCGCGAGCGACTCGCCGCCATCGATCATGTGCACGCGCAGGTCCTGCACACGCTGGAACAGGGGCGGGCTGTCCTCGCGCCGGGTGGTGCCCACCAGCTGCTGCATCAGTGCGAGGGTGCGCATCTCCTTGAGCAGGCTGGCGTTGAAGGTCACCTCGTTGATGCGGTCCAGGATGTCGCTGGCGCGCTTGGGCACCGCTTCGCGCTGCAGCGGGTTGATCTGCACCAGCAGCAGGTCGTCGGCCGGGCTGTCGGTGATCAGCGGCAGCAGCGAAGGGTTGCCCGCGTAGCCGCCGTCCCAGTAGGCCTCGCCATCGATCTCCACCGCCTGAAACAAGAGCGGCAGGCAGGCCGAGGCCATGACCATGTCGGCGGTGAGTTCGTGCTGGCCAAACACGCGCAGCTGGCCGGTGCGCACCTGCGTGGCGGCAATGAAGAGCTGCGTCTTGTGGCAGGCGCACACGCGTTTGAAATCCACCGTCTCCAGCAACACATCGCGCAGCGGGTTGAGGTTGAGCGGGTTGAGCTGGTAGGGCGAGAGCTGGCTGCCCAGGGCCGCGTTGAACTGTTTGAACGGCGCCAGCCACGGCGCCATGAGCGCCTGGGCCGGCGCAAACGCGGCGCCCAGCGGGCTGCTCTGCAGGGTGTGGAAGGGCGAGATTTCGGCCACCCGCGTCCAGAACTGGCGCAGCACACGCTGCGCGCCCGCGCGACCCCCTTCCATGAGCCCGGCGGCCAGGGCCACCGCGTTCATGGCGCCCGCACTGGTGCCGCTGATGGCCGCGATCTCCAGCCACTCTTCTTCGAGCAGGCGGTCGAGCACGCCCCAGGTGAAGGCGCCGTGCGAGCCCCCGCCCTGCAGGGCGAGGTCGATCGGGAGCTTTCCGTTGGCGGTGCGGGGAGCGGGTTTGCGTTTCGTGCGGGATCGGGGTGTCATGGTGGCTTCCGAAGGTCGGTCTTGTGCATTGCACCATGTTCTCGAAGGCCTATGGAGGTGTCTGGGACAATCGCGCTTTGCCTGTTCGCCACCGCATGTCCACCACCCTCGAGTCGACCGCCGACGAAGCTGCCCTCGGCGCCGCGCTGCCCAGCGGCCCGCTGGCGCGCGAAGCGCTGGCCCTGGCCGCGTTTGACCACGTGGTGGCCCACGCCAGCGGCTACCGCGCCCGGCCGGGCCAGCGCGAGATGGCGGCGCACATCGCGCACACGCTCTCGGGTGTGACGCCGGGCGACGACTCGGTGGCGTCGGATGCGGCCCTGCCCGCACGCGGCATCGCGGTGGTGCAGGCCGGCACCGGCGTGGGCAAGTCGGCGGCGTACGCGTCCACCGTGATCCCGCTGGCGCTCAGCGCACAAAAGCGCGTGATCATCTCCACCGCCACCGTGGCGCTGCAAGAGCAGCTCATTGCCAAAGACCTGCCGGCGCTGGCGTCCACGCTGCCGCAGCCGTTCAGCTTTGCGCTGGCCAAGGGGCGCGGGCGCTACGTGTGCCGCTTGAAGCTCGATCAGCTCAGCGGCGGCGATGCCGCCAGCGCCGACCTGTTCGAGAGCGACGATGCGCCCACCGACACCAGCGCGACGGGCGTGGCCGCGCGCGCCGTGGCCTCGGCCTCCGCGGCGGCGCGCTGGCAGGAGCGCGGCGTGCAGTACACCGCCTGGGCCAATGCGCTGGACAGCGGCAGCTGGGACGGCGACCGCGACCGGCTTGACGAACCGCCCGAAGGCAGCCTGTGGGCGCCGGTGGCGGCCGAGCGCCACACCTGCACCGCGCGCCACTGCCCCAGCTACAACAGCTGCAGCTACTACCAGGCGCGAGCCAGGCTGGCGCAAGCGCAGGTGATCGTGGTCAACCACGACCTGCTGCTCGCCACGCTCGGCTTGCACGCGCTGCCCGCGCCGCAGGACTGCTACGTTGTGTTCGACGAAGCGCACCACCTGGGTTCGGTGGCGCAGGGCCAGTTCACCGCGTCGATGGACCTCATGCGCAGCAATTGGCTCGACAAGTTGCCGCGCGCAGTGGACGAGGTGGCCGGTGCGCTGGACGCCCGACCCACGTCCGACGTGGCGCAACTCGCCAAAGACTTGAAGACCGCGCAAGGCGAACTCGCGCGGCTGGCCATGCAGCGCATCGGCGCGTTGCCGGCCTGGCTTGATCTCATTGGCCGCACCGCTGGCCGTGCGTCCACACGCAGCGGCTTCAATGACAACGCCCCGCCCATCGTCGACCGCTTCGACGGCGGTGCGCTGCCGTCCGAATGGGCCGAGGTGGTGGCGCAGATGCACGCCAACGCCAGCGCGCTGCTCAAGGTGTTTGAAGCCCTGGCCACCCAGCTCAAGGCCAATGCGCGCGAGAACCCCGGCGACGCTGCGCGCTGCGCCAAGCTCTACAGCCGCCTGGGCGTGCTGGCGCCGCGCCTGCAGAGCGCGCAGGAAACCGCCACCCTGTGGATGCAGGTCCCCACCGACGGCGCGCCGCCGCTGGCCAAGTGGCTGGAGGCCGGTATCCACCATGGCCTGGTCACGCTCACCGCCCACGCCTGCCCGCTGCAGCCCGGCAGCCTGCTGCGCAACCATTTGTGGAACAAGGTGCGCGCGGCGGTCGTCACTTCGGCCTCGCTGGTGACCTGCGGCAACTTCGACCATTTCCTGCACGAGTCGGGCCTGGCTTACGACGATGCGGTGGCCGCGCGCGAAGTGCAGAGCCCGTTCGACCACGCGCGCCAGGGCCGCCTGGTGGTGGTGCAGACCGTGGCCGACCCGAAGGATGTGGAGGGCTACACGCGCGAGATGCTGGGTGCGCTCATGACCGACCTGCGAGAGGTGAAACGTGGCGCCTTGGTGCTGTTCACCTCCAAAGCCCAGATGCGCCAGGCGCAGGGCCTGCTGGAGCGTGGCGAACACGGCGCGCTGCGCGAGCGGGTGCTGGTGCAGGGCGAAGCCTCGCGCACGGTGCTGCTGCGCCGCCACGCCGAGCGCGTGGCCGAGGGTGAGGCATCCATCCTGTTCGGCCTGCAGTCGTTTGGCGAGGGGCTGGATCTGCCGGGTGAGCTGTGCGAGTGGGTCTTCATCACCAAGCTGCCCTTTGCCTCACCCAGCGACCCTGTTGGTCAGGCGCGCGCCGACTGGCTCAAGAGCCAGGGCCGCGACCCCTTCAGCGAACTCGTGGTGCCCGCCACCGGTGCGCGCCTGCTGCAGTGGACCGGGCGCGCGTTGCGCAGCGAAACCGACGAAGCGGTGGTGGTCTGCTACGACGCCCGCCTGCTGCGCCAGAGCTACGGCCGGCGCATGCTGCAAGGCCTGCCGCCGTACCGGCTGCAGCGCCGGGTTGACGGGGTGGAGGTCGACGTCAAGGTGTGAGGGGGCGCACGCAGCGCACCAGGCGTTCACCCGCGACCTTGCCTCCGCCGGCAAACGCATCCTGTGTCGTGGTGCTCGACGCGAGCGCCCAGAGGTCCGGGTCGCCAGCCCGTTCGTTCGAGGACCAGCGAAGGTTCTCATCGAAGTGGCCGGCCGGGGGCTGCCGATCGATCAGGTTCGAACGGATGTTGCCGGCCAGGCGAGGTTGCGCTGGGGTGCCGCAGAAGTTGCCGGGCGCGGTGGTGTTCAGGTCGTAGCCCAGCTCGCACAAGGTCGGCAGGTACCAGTCGTCCTGGCCACCCTCGGTGCTGTCGGTGCACAGGGCGGCCGCATACGTGCCGCTGCCATGCAGGGCCACGATGCGTGCCGTGTTGCAAGCGCCGTCGGTGGCCCCGTCGCAGCTGTTTGGCCCGGCGACATCGACCCCGCTGACACCCGCCGCGCCCAGCGCCGGGCTCCAGTTGTGCAGGCCGGGCAGGTCGGTCAGCCCGGCGACCTTGCCGCCGATGCTGCCGCTGATCGGTGTGTTGTCGTCAATGGCGAACACGTAGCCGCCCTGGTAGACGCTGCCGAAAGTGACCACCGACACCGGAAGCGCCGCCGGTGGGGCGCTCAAGCTGCTCACCCGCACGGTGGCCGGCCGGGCGGTGTCGTCGCCGGGGACGGCCGAGGGCTGATCGCCCGGCAGCAGCACGAGCCTGCAGGACGCCTGGGGTTCCAGCCGGTTCGGGCAGTTGTGGATGAGCGTCGTGCCGGCGGGCAGGCCCTCGGGCGTGAGCGTGAGCTGCTCCATCGGCAGCGCGCCGGTGTTGCTCAGGGTGGCCAGTCGCGGCGTTCCTGAGACCGCCAGGCCCATCGCTGGCGGCGTGAAGGAAAGCGCGCTGACCTCGTCGCCACCGCCGCCACAGCCATTCAGGACGGTACTGGCCAGCAGGGCGACGGCAACGGGGTGGAGTCTTTGGTTCATGGCGTCAAGCAAAGCGGTGCAGGGAATTCCAATCTATCCATCGCTCGCAAAAGCGCCATCGGCGCGACACCGCATATGCCGCCCGCTCGCGATACCATCCGCCGGCACCCGATGGCCCTTGCGCCATTGAACCTTTTCCTTTTCTCCTTCCTCCCACACCCATGATCTACGCCAGCCTCAAGCTCATCCACGTCCTGTCCATCGTGCTGTGGATCGGCGGCATGTTTTTCGCCCACACCTACCTGCGCCCGGCGGCGCAGTTTCTCGAACCTCCGCTGCGCGTGCGCCTCATGCACGACGTGCTCAAGCGCTTCTTCTCCACTGTGCAGGTGGTGGTCTTGCTGGTGCTGTTCTCGGGCCTGTGGATGATCGGCCGCGTGGCCAAGGAAACGGTGCAGGCCGGCCTGCCGTTCAACATGCCGCTGGGCTGGACCGTGATGGCCACCCTGGGCATCCTGATGGTCGTGGTCTTCGGCCACATCCGCTTCGCGCTGTTCAAGCGCCTCGCGCGCGCGGTGAGCGCCAGCGACTGGCCCGCCGGTGGCGCGGCACTGGCCTCCATCCGCACCTGGGTCGGCGTCAACCTGATCCTGGGTGTCGTCACCATCGCAGCGACCTTGTTGCTGGGTTGAGCGGGAGACTGTCGATGAGCTTCACCACCGAACAGCAGCCCGGCGTGTGCGCCCAACCCAGCGATGCCACGCGTGGTTTCGTGTTCAACCACAGCATGCTGCGCGTGAAAGACCCGGCCGTGGCGCTGGACTTCTACACCCGCGTCATGGGCATGCGCCTGCTGCGCAAGCTCGATTTTCCCGAGATGTCGTTTTCGCTGTACTTCCTGGCGCGCCCGGAAGACGGTGCAGCGCCCGACGACGTGGGCGATCGCACCCGCTGGACCTTCAGCCAGCGCGGCGTGCTCGAACTCACCCACAACTGGGGCACCGAGACCCAGGCCGATTTCAAGTACCACGACGGCAACGCCCAGCCCCAGGGCTTCGGCCACATCTGCTTTTCGGTGCCCGACCTCGCTGACGCCGTGGCCTGGTTCGACGAGAACAACGTGCCTTATGTGAAGCGGCCCGAGCAGGGCAAGATGAAAAACGTGGCCTTCATCAAGGACCCCGACGGTTACTGGATCGAGATCGTGCAGCCGGACTTGCTGGCTCAGCTGGGCAGCTGATCCGTCAGGCGCCAGGGCGCGGTGAAGGAATGCGCTCGCCCCACATGCGCCGCCACAACCAGTCCAGCGCCGGACCGATCTCGGGTCGCCGACCTTCGAGCGCAGGGCGGTGGCCGCCGTTGGCACGCGCCGCTTCGGTGCCCAGGTCGAAGTGGAAGGTGTAGTTGGGTTCCTGGCCCATGCGCAGGTCGGTCACGAACAGCCGTCCGCCGGTTTCCGACACGCTGTAGAAGCCGTGTGTGAAGGCGGCCATGCGTGCCACCGAGGGCTCGTCCGCGTGGCGCTCCAGCAGGCCGGCGCCGCGCTCATGACGCGTCCAGGTGATGCGCTGGTCGTCGTCCATCAACGAATAGTGGCCTTCCAGGTATTGCGTGGGGGTGGTGGCCACCAGGCGCCACAGCACCGTGTTGAACGGCGCGGGGGTGACCAGCAGACCGGTGGCGGCAATGCCTTCTTGTTGCAGCGCGGCGCGCGCCACCTGCGTGGCGTGCTGCTGCGCGCCCACACTCCAGGCCAGGTAGAGCGTGCTCAGGGCGAGGCCGGCCACGTTCCAGTTCAGACCCCGTGTGTTCTTCAGGCGCAGCGCGGCCACCACGCCCACGATGAGGGGCAGGGTGTAGAGCGGGTCGATGATGAAGATGCTGCTCACGCCGAACGGGTAATCGGTGAACGGCTGCAGCAGCTGTGTGCCGTACACCGTCATGGTGTCCAGCAGCGGGTGCGTGATGAGCACCAGCCACAGCGCGAGCCACCAGCGTTTGAACAGCGCGGCTTCACCGTGAATGCGCGAGACGATCCAGGCCATCACCGGCGCGGCCAGTGTGAGGATGAACAGCGCGTGGCTTTCTGCCCGGTGGCGCGTCATGTTGAGGATGGCGTCGCCGTGGTCGATGAAGGCGTCGAGGTCGGGCAGGGTGCCGCCGATGGCCCCCCACAGCGCGGCTTTCCACACCGCCGTGCGCCGGCCCATCACGGCCACGCCGACGGCAGAGCCGAGTGCAATTTGAGAGAGTGAATCCATGGGGCGCGAGCTTAAGCGCGGGCGCAGAGCCCCGTGGCTTGCGCGGGCTTTCAGGGTGGGGCGTCAGGCCTGAACGACGATGGGGAAGGTGGCCCGAACGCCGTCGCTGCCGGCGGTGAACGGCACGGTGAGCGCGGCCCGACCGTCGTCGTTGAGACGGCGCCACAGGAAATCGCGCTCGTTGCCCGGATCACCTGCCACGTAGAGCTGGGTGGTGAGCAGCTCCATGCGGTCCAGCCGCACCTTCACGTGGATGTGCGGCGTGCGCCCACCGTACTGCACCGGGCGGATGGTGCGGAAGCGGTAGCGGCCATCGCGCCCCACAGTGACCTTGCCGAAACCCTGGAACGCCGGGTCAGCGCGGCCTCCGTCGCCCGGGTGGTGGTAATGGCCCGCATGGTCACACTGCCAGATTTCAACCACCGCGCCCGACACCGGCACACCGGCCAGATCCACCACCGTGCCCTCGACCCAGGCGGGCTGGCCCCGACCGTAGTTCACGTTGCCGTTCTTCAGCAGGTCGGCGTCGCTGTCGGCCGGTATGGACACGGGGTAGAACGGACCCTCGGTCTGGCTGGGCGTGGGCCGCAGGCTTTTCGCCTGTGCCAGCGCAGACGACAACCAGACTGGCGCGGCCACGGCGGCGGCGGTGGCAACGAGAAGGCGGCGGCGACGCAGAGCGGGCATGGAGGACTCCAGGCGAAAGGGAACCCGTTGGAAACCTGGCCGGCGCGCAAGTTCCTCTCTCCCACGCCAAGCTGCCGGCGTGAGGTGACCCCTCCCAGAAACACCGCGGGTCCGGCTCCGCCGGCCCCAGGTGTTGCCCCCATGGGGGGTGACGCCGCAGGCGGCGCGGGGGGAAACCTACTTCGCCTTCATCCAGGCCAGCAGCGAAGACCGCATGGCCTCTTCCACCGACATGTCGATGGGCGTGATCCAGCTGCGCGGCACAAACACCGTGTAGCCACCGATCATGTAGCCCATGGGCAGGTACACGGCCACGTGGTCCAGCCCGGACAGCGCGGGGGGCAGGCCCTGCATGTTCTGGCGCGTGACCAGACCGACGATGGACAGCTCATTGCCCGGCATGCGCAGCACCACCACGGCCTGCTGCGGCGTGTCCTTGTGGGGCGAAAAGTAGTCGGCAAAGCTCTTGAGCGATGAATAGATGCTCTTGACCACCGGCAGGTTGGTGAACGGCAGTTCGATCCACGAGAGCCAGCGCGCCACGTTGGGCTGCGAGATCAGAAAACCCAGGCCCAGGATGAGCCCCGCGCCCAGCACGATGCCCAGGCCGGGCAGGTAAAAGTCGCCCAGGAACGGGCGCAGCAACCAGATGGCGATCGACTCGATCCAGGCCACGGTGAGGTAGAGCACATAGACCGTGAGGGCGAGCGGCAGGAAGGTGATGAGGCCGCGAAAGAAGTACTGGGTGATCGGTTTCATGGGGGCCTTGGGTGGACATCGCGCAGGCGATGCGCGCGAGCAGCGGGCAGCATATCAGCCGGATTCGGGCGGCGGTGTGACGACCGTCGGTGCGCGTATCCAGTGCGCGTATCCATCTTGCATCCGGGGACAATGGCCCCATCTTTGAAATGTTTGGCCCTGCAACCGGTGTGGGCCGGATCGGCGCGCAGCTTGCCTGCGGAACCAACACCGGCCCCTGGGGCTCTGTCACACATGAACGGTTTATTCGACTTCTTTGCCCGCCTGGTGCGCGGCGTGTTCAGGCTGGTGCTGGGCGTGGCCGCGCTGGTCTTCGTGCTGAGCCTTCTGCTGGCCTCGCTGGTGTTGGTGCTGGGCGTGTCGCTCTGGGCGCTGATCACCGGCCGCAAACCCGCGCCTTTCGTGGTGTTCAACCGCTTCCGCCAGACTTCGCAGCGCTACACGCAGGGTGTGTGGCCAGGCCGCGGGCCAGCCCGTTCCATGGGCGATGTGGTTGATGTGCAAGCCCACGAAGTGCCCGATGCGCCCGCGCCGCGCGAAGCGGCTCCCCGTTCGGGTGGTGACCCGATGGCGCGCGTGATCCGCTGAATTCAGTCGTCTGAATCGCCCGCGCCCTGGCGGCGCGCCAGCGCGGCGTCGTACAGCGCGTTGCGGGGCTGGCCGGTGATTTCGGCGCACAGCTTCACCGCGGTTTTCAGCGGCAGTTCTTTCAACAACACGTCCAGCGTGCGCAGCGCGGCGGCGTCCACCGCGCCTTCGGTTTCCGCAATGGCCGGTTGCGGGTGCACCAGCAACACGAATTCGCCGCGCGTGCGGTTCGCGTTGGCTTGCAGCCAAGCGCTGAAGTCCCGCGAGCGCAGGTGCGCCACTTCTTCAAACTGTTTGGTGAGCTCACGGCCCACGGTCAGCATGCGTTCGCCGAGTGCACCGAGGTCTTTGGCCAGCGCCTCGATGCGGTGCGGCGCTTCGAGCAACACACAGGCCCGCGCGTCGGCACCGATCAACTGCACCTCGCGCTGCCGCTCGGCCGCCTTGCTGGCGAGAAAGCCCGCGAACACAAAGCGCCCATCCCAGCCGCCCATGCCCGCCACCGTGCCCGACACACTGAGCAGCGCCGTGATGCTGCTGGCCCCCGGTATCGGCACGCTGCGCAGGCCCGCAGCGTTCACGGCCGCCACCAGACGCGCACCCGGATCGCTCACGCCGGGCGTGCCGGCATCGCTCACGTAGGCCACGCGCTGACCGGCCTGCAGGCGCTGCACCACGGTTTGCGCGGCCTCGGCTTCGTTGTGCTCGTGCAGGGCCAGCAGCGGCTTGTGCAGGCCATAGCCCTGCAGCAGGGCGGCGGTGTGGCGCGTGTCTTCGCAGGCCACCGTGTCCACGATCGAGAGCACCTGCAGCGCGCGCAGCCCGATGTCGGCCAGGTTGCCGATGGGCGTGGCGATCATGTAGAGCGCGCCCTGCGGATAATGCTGGTGCGCCGCCGCTTCGCGCGCGGCCGCCAACAGGGATGGAGAGCTTGCAGACAATGTGGAGTTCCAGAAAACAGGGGGCGCCGGTGGCGACTCCAAAACAGGGGACGCGGGTGGCGCCTGTGCCCACCACCAAGGCCCGGGGCGATGCGGCCGAAGACGCTGCGCTGCTGCACCTGCAGCGCCAGGGCTTGAAGCTGGTTCAACGCAATTTCAAGACGCCCGGACGTGGCGGTGGAGAGATCGATTTGATTATGCGTGAGCCCGATGGCACGCTGGTCTTCATCGAGGTGCGCCAGCGCGCCAGCCAGCGCCAGGGCGGCGCCGGTGCCAGCATCACTCCGCTCAAGCAACGCCGCATCGTGTTCGCTGCGCGGCACTTTTTGTTGCGGCTCGGCTCTGAACCCGCATGCCGTTTCGATGTGGTGCTGATCGACGGCAGCAGCGGGCAGATCGACTGGCTGCGCGCAGCGTTCGACGCGTCCTGAGCAATTTGATACAGACCCCACCGCTATGATCGCCCCATGCTTCTGCAACGCATCCAGCAACAGTTCATCGACAGCGCCGACCTGAAGTACCAGTGCGCGCAGGCGCTGGCGCCGGTGGTCGAAGCGGCCACCAATGCGGTGCTGGCCAGCGTCACCGGTGGCGGCAAGGTGCTCACCTGCGGCAACGGCGCTTCGGCTTCGGCCGCCCAGCATTTCGCCGCGAGCTTCGTGGGCCGGTACGACCGTGAACGCCCCGAGCTGGCCGCCTTCTCGCTCTCGGCCGACGCTGCGGTGCTCACCGGCATTGCCAACGACTTCGACGTGAGCTCGGTCTACGCGCGGCAGGTGCGCGCGCTCGGCCAGGCGGGCGACGTGCTGCTGGCGCTCACCACCTCGGGCAATTCGGCCAACGTGCTCGCGGCGGTGCAGGCCGCGCATGAGCGCGACATGACGGTGGTGGCCCTCACCGGCGCGCGCGGTGGACAGTTGGCGCGCCTGCTGCGCGACACCGATGTGCACATCTGTGTGCCGCACGATCTGGCGGCCCGAATTCTCGAAGTGCACCACCTGGTGCTGCACTGCATTTGTGACGGCGTGGACGCCCAGCTGCTGGGCTTGCCCGACGTCTTGACCAACGAACCGGAGAGCTCCCCATGACCCATTCCCCATTTGCCGCTCGCCGCCGCGCTGTCGCGGGCGTGTTCGCTGCCTTGACGCTGAGCATGGGCCTGTCGGCCTGCGCCCCCTTGATCGTGGGGGGCGCCGTGGGCGGTGCCCTGGTGGCGGTGGACCGCCGCACCTCGGGTGCCCAGCTGGACGACCAAGGCATTGAGCTGCGCGCGACCAACCGCGTGCGCGACCAGATGGGCAACCGGGCCCGCGCGGTGGTGACCAGTTACAACCGCCGTGTGTTGCTCACCGGCGAGGTGGCCAGCGCGGCCGACAAGGAGCTGGCGGGCAAGATCGTGTCGGGTGTCGACAACGTGACGGAGATCATCAACGAGCTGGCGGTGACCAACAGCCCGTCTTTGACTGAGCGCGCTGGCGACACCTTGATCACCGGTCGCGTTCGGGCGTCTCTGGTGGATGCCAAGGACCTGTCGGTCACGGCGTTCAAGGTCGTGACCGAGCGCAACACGGTCTACCTGATGGGTCGGGTGACACAACGCGAAGCCAACCGTGCCACCGACATCGCGCGCAACATTTCGGGTGTGCAGCGTGTCGTGCGTTCGTTCGAGATCCTTACCGAAGAAGAACTCGCCCGCATGCTGCCCAAGCCGGCCGCCAACGAAACGAAATGACCCGCACGCGGCGCCTCGTCGGCGCCGCGCTGGCCTCAGGCGCTCACCTCAGGCGCTTGATCAGGCTGGAGGTGTCCAGACGGTGGCCACCCAGGGCCTGCACGTCGGCATAAAACTGGTCCACCAGGGCCGTGACAGGCAGGCGCGCTCCGTTGCGCTTGGCCTCGTCGAGCACCAGGCCCAGGTCCTTGCGCATCCAGTCCACGGCAAAACCGAAGTCGAACTTGTCGGCCACCATGGTCTTGCCGCGGTTGTCGAGCTGCCAGCTTTGTGCCGCGCCCTTGCCGATCACGTCCAGCACCTGGTTCATGTCCAGCCCGGCCTTCTGGCCGAAGGCAATGGCTTCGGACAGGCCTTGCACCAACCCTGCGATGCAGATCTGGTTGACCATCTTGGTGAGTTGACCGGCACCGGTCTCGCCCAGCAGCGTGAAGGCGCGCGAGAACGCCATGGCGGCGGGCTTCACCGCGTCAAACGCCGCGGCGTCGCCGCCACACATCACGGTCAGCATGCCGTTGACAGCACCCGCCTGTCCACCGGACACCGGCGCGTCCACGAACGCCAGGCCGAGGGCTTTGGCGGTCTGGTACAGCTCGCGCGCGACATCGGCCGACGCGGTGGTGTGGTCCACGAAGATCGCGCCCTTGCCCATGCCGGCAAACGCACCGTCGGCGCCCAGTGTGATGGAGCGCAGGTCGTCGTCGTTGCCCACACAGGCGAACACGATCTCGGCACCCTGTGCCGCTTCACGCGGCGTGGGCTTGTGCGCTCCGCCAAACTCGGCCGCCCAGGCCGCCGCCTTGGCACTCGACCGGTTGTAGACCGTCACCGAGTGCCCGGCACGTGCCAGGTGCCCAGCCATGGGATAGCCCATGACACCCAGGCCGATGAAGGCGACTTTTTTGGAGGGCGATGGCTCGTAGGTTTTCTCTGCGATGTTGCTCATGACGTTGTCTCGGAGGTTGGAAGGGATCTAAAACAAGAATGCCGCGGAACTGGCTCCGCCAGGCCGCAGGCATTGCCCCCTGGGGGGTGACGCGCCGCAAGGCGCGGCGCGGGGGGGTCAAACGATCGTAAGGTGCTCGGTGCCCGCCGCCAGATCAAGGGTTTTTGCCCGCTGGCTGTTGAGCTTGATCTGCAGGCGCAGATCGTTGATCGAGTCGGCGTTGCGCAGCGCGTCTTCAAAGGTGATGAGGTTGGCTTCGAACGCGTTGAAGAGCGCCTGGTCAAAGGTCTGCATGCCCATCTGGTTGCTCTTCTTCATGATCTCCTTGATCTCGGCCACATCGCCCTTGAAGATCAAATCCGAGATCAGCGGCGAGTTCAACATGATCTCCACCGCCGCGTGGCGACCCTTGTTGTCCTGGCGCGGAATCAGGCGCTGCGACACGAGCGCGCGCAAGTTGAGCGAGAGGTCCATCAGCAGCTGGGTGCGGCGTTCTTCGGGGAAGAAGTTGATGATGCGGTCCAGCGCCTGGTTGGCGCTGTTGGCGTGCAGTGTGGCCAGGCACAGGTGACCGGTTTCACTGAACTGGATCGCGTGTTCCATGGTTTCACGGTCGCGGATCTCGCCCATCAGGATCACGTCGGGCGCCTGGCGCAGCGTGTTCTTGAGCGCGGCTTCCCAGCTGTCGGTGTCCAGGCCCACTTCGCGCTGCGTCACCACGCAGTTCTTGTGCGGGTGCACGAACTCCACCGGGTCTTCAATGGTGATGATGTGCCCGTGCGTGTTTTCGTTGCGCCAGTCGACCATGGCGGCCAGCGACGTGGACTTGCCCGAACCGGTGGCGCCCACCAGGATGCACAGACCACGCTTGGACAGCGACACGTCCTTGAGCACCTGGGGCAAACCCAGTTTGTCGATGGTGGGCAACACGGCGGGAATGGTCCGCATCACCATGCCGACCTTGCCCTGCTGGATGAAAGCGCTCACGCGGAAACGCCCGATGGCGGGCGGTGCGATGGCGAAGTTGCACTCCTTCGTGCGCTCGAACTCGGCCGCCTGCTTGTCGTTCATGATGGCGCGCGCCAGCGCCAGCGTGTGTGCAGCGTTCAACGGCTGGGGCGACACCTTGACCACGGCCCCGTCGACCTTGATGGCCGGCGGGAAATCGGCGGTGAGGAAGAGGTCGCTGCCGCTGCGACTGAGCATCAGGCGCAGCAGGTCGTTGACGAATTTGGATGCCTGGTCGCGTTCCATTGAAAGTGCCTCTTGTTCAGCCGCGACCCGCGCAGCGGTGGAGCGTGGGGGTCGTCATGACTAGCCGGGGAAGTTTTCCGGGATCTTGGCTTTGCCGCGCGCTTCCGCCGGGCTGATCACGTTGCGCTTGACCAGCTCCGAGAGGTTCTGGTCGAGCGTCTGCATGCCCACGTTGCTGCCGGTCTGAATGGCCGAATACATCTGTGCGACCTTGGCCTCGCGGATCAGGTTGCGGATCGCGCTGGTGCCCAGCATGATTTCGTGCGCCGCCACGCGGCCCGAGCCGTCCTTGGTCTTGCACAAGGTTTGGGAGATCACGGCCACCAGCGATTCGGACAACATGGCGCGCACCATGTCTTTTTCTTCGGCCGGGAACACGTCGATGATGCGGTCGATGGTCTTGGCCGCGCTCGATGTGTGCAGCGTGCCGAACACGAGGTGGCCGGTTTCTGCAGCCGTCATGGCCAGGCGGATGGTTTCCAGGTCGCGCATCTCGCCCACCAGAATCGCGTCAGGGTCTTCGCGCAAGGCCGAGCGCAAGGCGTTGGAGAAGCTCAGCGTGTGCGGCCCCACTTCGCGCTGGTTCACCAGGCACTTCTTGGATTCGTGCACAAACTCCACCGGGTCTTCGACCGTGAGGATGTGACCGTACTCGGTCTCGTTCAGGTGGTTGGCCATGCCGGCCAGCGTGGTCGACTTGCCCGAACCCGTGGGGCCGGTCACCAGCACCAGACCGCGAGGGCGCAAGGCCAGGTCACCAAAGATCTTGGGTGCGTTGAGCTGCTCCAGCGTGAGGATCTTGCTGGGGATGGTACGGAACACCGCGCCAGCGCCTCGGTTGTGGTTGAAGGCGTTGACGCGGAAACGCGCCAGGCCTTCGATCTCGAACGAAAAGTCGCACTCCAGGAACTCTTCGTACTGCTTGCGCTGGCTGTCGTTCATGATGTCGTACACCATGCCGTGGACCTGTTTGTGGTCCAGTGGTTCGACGTTGATGCGTCGCACATCACCATGCACCCGTATCATGGGTGGGAGACCGGCCGAGAGGTGAAGATCGGATGCTTTGTTCTTGACGCTGAAGGCCAGCAATTGGGTGATATCCATCCCGAGGTCCCGTGCGGTGTTGAGGTATGACGACTGATTATGACGACCATTGAAGGCAATCTCAAAGGGGTTCGAGAGCGTTTGAAGCAGGCCTGTGCACGCACGGGACGCGATGCGAACGCCGTGAGCTTGCTCGCGGTTTCCAAGACCTTCGACGCCGACGCCGTCTGTCTGGCACTCGATGCCGGTCAGCATGCTTTTGGCGAAAACTATGTGCAGGAAGGCGCGGAAAAGATCGAAGTGCTGCGCCAACGCAGACCCGATGCTGCACTGCAATGGCATTGCATCGGACCGTTGCAAAGCAACAAAACCCGGCCGGTGGCCGAGGCTTTTGATTGGGTTCAGTCGGTCGACCGGCTCAAGATCGCGCAGCGCTTGAGCGAGCAGCGCCCTGCGGACTTGCCGCCGCTGCAGATCTGCCTGCAGGTCAATGTGGACGGCGGCGCGAACAAATCGGGGGTGGCGCCCGAGGCCCTGGCCGATCTGGCCTCGGTGGTGGTCCTTCTGCCGCGTTTGAAGCTGCGCGGGCTCATGTGCATTCCCGAACCATCACCCGACTTTGACACCCAGCGTGAACTGTTTCTGCGCGCCAAAGCCTTGTTCGACCAGCTCAATGCGCGGGGGATGGAACTCGACACCCTGTCCATGGGCATGAGCGACGACCTGGAAGCGGCCGTGGCCGCCGGCTCGACCATGGTGCGGGTGGGGCGGGGTGTGTTCGGCAGCCGGCCGACCAAGCTCACTTCATCGGTTTGACCGAGCCGCAGCTCGCCGACAGCCACTTGCCCTGTCCGTCGAGCGTGGTGTTCACCGGCTTGCCCTGGTGCGTGCTCTTCATCAGCATCTTCATGGTGTAGGCGGTGTCGCCGCTGAAGGTGTAGGTGCCCTCGCCCGAGGAAGCCGGGTTCTTGCACACGAAGTTCATCTTCAGGGCATTGGCGCTGCGCGAGGTGATCGTGGTGGTGCAGTCGCCCTCGGTTTGCACCGGCATGTCTTGTTTGGCGGCCATCTCGGGCGTGATGCAGACCTTCATGGCCATGCCGCCACCGGCACCCGCCGTGGGCATGGTCATGCCCTGTTTGGCCATCATGTCCTGCATCATCTTTTTCTCGGCCGCCGACATGCCCGCCATCTGCTGCTGCATCTGCGCCATGGCCTTGTCCATCTCGGGATTGCCACCCATCTTCTGGTTGATTTCCCACAAGCCGGGCTTGGTGCTCTGGGCGTGCACGGTGGCGCAGACAACGAATGCGCCGATCAGCAGGGTGAAGGTGCGTGACATGCTGGCTCCTGAAGGTGGTGCGCCCATTGTGCAAACGCGCCCGCGGCTGTCAACGCCCGTGTCAACGCATCACAAAGGCAGCTGCGAACTGTTCTTCACCTCTTCCATCACCGCGTAGGTGCGCGTCTCGCGCACGCCGGGCAGCTGCCAGAGCACGCTGCCGGCGAATTCGCGGTAGGCCGCCATGTCGGCCATGCGGGTCTTGAGCAAATAGTCGAAGCCACCGGCGACCATGTGGCATTCCATGATTTCGTCGCGCACCTGCACCGCTGCCTTGAATTCGTTGAACACGTTGGGCGTGGTGCGGTCGAGCAGCACTTCCACGAACACCATCATCCCGCGCCCGAGCTTCAGGGGATTCAGTCGCGCTTCAAAGCCGAGGATGTAGCCGTCGCGCTGCAGGCGCTGGGTGCGCGCGAGCACGGCGGTGGGCGAGAGCGCCACCGCCTCGGCGAGCTTGAGGTTGGTGATGCGGCCGTCGGCCTGCAAGAGCTTGAGGATCTTGAGGTCGATGCGGTCGGGTTCGATGGCGTGGGCGTCCATGACCGTCAATTATCCAGTTGAAGACAATTTTTTGGTGAAATGTTCGGTGTTTGTGGCGAGAGCATACGCAGATTCACAAACAAGCCCTGTTCTGGAGCCCTTCATGCCGCGCACCGCCGACCGCCTGCCCTTTCCCTACCGACCCGAAGCCGGCGTGCTGGCTCCGCGCCTGAGCGCGCTTCAGGGCGCGCTCGACTGGGCCGCCGCCGCCACCCAGGCTGCTCCGTGGGTGCGCGCGGTGCGCGAGAATCCGCCACCGTTCTGGGCCATGGAAAGCCTGCTCAAGGAGTACCCGATCTCCAGCGCCGAGGGCCTGGCCCTGATGCGCCTGGCCGAGGCGCTGCTGCGCGTGCCCGATGCCGAGACGGCGATCGCCTTGACTGCCGACCAGCTCGGTCGCGCCGACTTCGATGGTGCGGCGGACTCGACGTTGGCGCGTCTGTCCTCCACGGCGATTGCGATGTCCAAACACTTCCTGCCGCAGGCCGGGAACGAAGCCGGCCTGATGGCCAAACTGGGCGCCAAGACCGTGGTGGCCGCCACGCTGCGCGCGGTGCAGTTGCTGGGCCGCCAGTTCGTGCTCGGGCAGACCATTGAAGAGGGCATGAAGGAAGCCGCGTCGGCCCGCCGGCGCCAGGCCAACCTGAGCTTCAGCTTCGACATGCTGGGCGAAGGCGCCCGCACCGATGCCGATGCGCTGCGCTACCTCGCGAGTTACCAGAACGCGATCGCGGCGATCGCGCGCACGGCCGATCCGAAGCGCCCGCCGAGCCAGAACGACGGGATCTCCATCAAGCTCAGCGCGCTGCACCCGCGCTATGAGGACGCGCAACACGATCGCGTGATGCGCGAACTCGTGCCCCGCGTGTGGACCTTGTGCGAAGGCGCGGCGGCGGCCAACCTGAACCTGACCATCGACGCCGAAGAGGTGGATCGGCTGGAGCTGTCACTCGATGTGTTCGAGGCGCTCGCGAAGCTGGTGGCGCAGCATTGCCCTCAGTGGCAGGGTTTTGGTCTGGCGCTGCAGGCGTACCAGACGCGCGCGGTCGAACTGATCGAACACGTGGCGGCTCTCGGCCGGCAGTACCAGCTCAGGTTCATGTGCCGCCTGGTCAAGGGCGCCTACTGGGACGCCGAGATCAAGCGCGCGCAGGAGCTGGGCCTGCAGGCTTACCCGGTGTTCACACAGAAGCCGCACACCGATGTGAGCTACCTGGCATGTGCGCGTGCGCTGCTGGACGCGCCCGACGCCATCTACCCGCAGTTCGCCACGCACAACGCAGGCACCATCGCCGCCATCTTGAACATGGCCGCGCGCCAAGGCGCCCCGTTCGAACTGCAGCGCCTGCACGGCATGGGCGAAGGCATTTACCGCGAGGTGTTGAAGAACCCGGCCGTCTCGTGCCGCGTTTACGCGCCCGTGGGCGCCCACCGCGACCTGCTGGCCTACCTGGTGCGCCGCCTGCTGGAGAACGGCGCCAACTCCTCGTTTGTGCACCAGCTCGCCGACGAGTCGGTGGGCATGGACGAGCTGCTGCTCTCGCCACTGGAGCAGTCCAAGCCCGATGACATGAAGTCCTCGCTGCCGTTGCCGCCCGGGCTCTATGGTTCGAAGCGCCCGAACAGCCTTGGTCTCGATCTGGCTGTGGTCGAGCACCGCGCGCCCCTGCTGGCCGCGCACGCCGCGCTGGTGGTGCCCACCGTGCCCGAGGCTACCGCAGTCGACGCACAAGCCGCTGTCGAGAAAGCGGGCAAGGCCTTCAACGGCTGGAACCACACCCCCGTGGCCGAGCGCGCCGCCACGTTGCGCCGCGCGGCCGACGCGATGCAACAGCAACTGCCGCGCCTGTGCGCCCTGCTGGTGAAGGAGGCGCACAAGGGCTGGAACGATGCCGTGTCGGAAGTGCGCGAAGCCATCGATTTCCTGCGCTACTACGCGAACGATGCCGAGCGCGTGATGGCGCCGCAAACCCTGCCGGGGCCGACGGGCGAGAGCAACACGCTGCGCATGGAAGGCCGTGTCGCCTGGGTCTGCATCAGCCCGTGGAACTTCCCGCTCGCCATCTTCGCCGGCCAGGTGGCCGCCGCGCTGGCCACCGGCAACACCGTGCTGGCCAAGCCGGCCGAGCAGACGCCCGCCATCGCGCTCGAAGCGGTGAAGCTGCTGCACGCCGCCGGTGTGCCCGCCGGTGCCCTGCAACTGCTGCACGGCCCCGGCGAAACCGTGGGCGCCGCGCTGGTGGCCCAACCCGGCATTGCCGGTGTGGTGTTCACCGGCTCCACCCAGGTGGCCAAGATCATCCAGCGCGCGCTGGCCGCCAAAGACGGGCCGATCATCCCGTTGATTGCAGAAACCGGCGGCATCAACGCCATGCTGGTGGACAGCACGGCACTGCCCGAACAGGTGGCCGACGCGGTGGTGCAGAGCGCTTTCCGCAGCGCCGGCCAGCGCTGCTCGGCGCTGCGCCTGCTGTGCGTGCACGAAGCCATTGCCGACGGCGTGATCGAGATGATCGAAGGCGCTGCGAAGGAGCTGGTGGCGGGCGATCCGTCCGATCTGGCCACGGACCTCGGCCCGGTGATCGACGCCGAGGCGTTTGAAGGCATCACGCGCCACGTGCAGCGCCTGCACACCGACGCCAGGCCCTTGTTGGGCAGCCTCCGTGCCACACCCGCCATGCCTCATGTGATCGCACCCCAGATGTTTGAAGTGACCGCGATCGGCGAGGTGACGCAGGAGATCTTTGGCCCGGTGCTGCAGGTGGTGCGCTGGAGCGGCGACCCCATGGCCGTGGTGCAGCAGATCAACGCGCTGGGCTACGGCCTCACGTTGGGTATTCAAACGCGCATCGACAGCCGCGCGCAGGCGTTGGCCGCTGCGGCGCGCGTGGGCAACGTCTACGTGAACCGCAACATGATCGGCGCCGTGGTGGGCGTGCAGCCCTTCGGCGGCGAAGGCCTGAGCGGCACCGGCCCCAAAGCCGGTGGCCCCAACTACCTGCTGCGCTTCTGCGCCGAGCAGACGCTGACCATCAACACCACCGCTGCGGGCGGCAACGTGGCGCTGTTCACCGGCTGAGAAGCGGCCTGTGCGCGGGCGTGGCGCGGGCTTACAGTGGCGCCACCTTTGCAACACATCAAGCCCATGGCCGACCTCACCGCCCCCGCCGACGCCCAGCGCATCCAGCAATGGCTGGACGAACACCGCATCACCGAAGTGGAGTGCCTGATCCCCGACATGGCGGGCCAGGCGCGCGGCAAGATCGTGCCGCGCCACAAGTACAACCCGGCGGTGGGCCTGCGTCTGCCCGAGGCGGTGCTGGCCATGACGGTGACCGGCGACTACCCCGAGAAGGACTTCACCTCGGTGGCCGACCCGGACATGTTGCTCAAGCCCGACCCGAACACGCTGCGCCCGGTGCCCTGGGCCAAGGAGCCCACCGCGCAGATCATCCACGACTGTTTTGCGTTCGACGGCAAGCCGTTCGCGCTGTCGCCGCGCAACGTGCTGCGCCGCGTGCTCAAGCTCTATGCCGATGAAGGCTGGAAGCCGGTGGTGGCGCCCGAGATGGAGTTCTACCTGGTGCAGATCGAGCCCGATGAAGACATTCCGCTCAAGCCCCCGGTGGGGCGAACCCAGCGCACCGAGGCCGGCATGCAGAGCTTCTCGATGGATGCCATCAACGAGTACGACGACATCTTCGACGTGATGTACGACTGGTGCGAGGCCGAGGGCATCCAGCTCGACACGCTGATCCACGAGATGGGCACGGCGCAGATGGAGATCAACATCGACCACGGCGACCCGCTGCCGCTGGCCGACCAGGTGTTCCTGTTCAAGCGCACCATCCGCGAGGTGGCGATCCGCCACCAGATGTACGCCACCTTCATGGCCAAGCCCATGCAGGGCCAGCCCGGCAGCGCCATGCACATCCACCAGAGCGTGGTCGGCATCGATGGCGGACAGAACATCTTCAGCAAGCCCGACGGCGAACCGTCCGACGCTTTCTTTCATTACATCGGCGGCCTGCAAACCTACCTGCCCGCGGCCACGGCGTTCTTTGCGCCCTACGTCAACTCCTACCGCCGGCTCTCGCGCTTCACGTCAGCTCCCATCAACCTGAGCTGGGGCTACGACAACCGCACCTGTGGCCTGCGCGTGCCTCACTCGGGCCCGCAAGACCGGCGCGTTGAAAACCGTCTGGCCGGGGTGGACGTGAACCCCTACCTGGCGATTGCGGCCAGTCTCGCCTGCGGCTACCTCGGCATGAAGCAGGGGCTGAAGCCGAACGATCCGCTCACCGGCAGCGCCTACGAGCAGCCGCACCAGCTGCCGCGCCACCTGGACGATGCCATCGAGAAGCTCATGGGTTGCGCGCCGCTGGTGGACCTGTTCGGCGAGCACTTCATTCAGACCTACAGCGCGATCAAGGAAACCGAGTACCGCGAGTTCTTCGACGTGATCAGCCCGTGGGAGCGGCGCTTCTTGTTGCTCCATGTCTAGGAACGAGCCCCCACGCTCCCCCGCTTCGCGAGGTCCGCTGCCCCCCGAGGGGGCTGGGCCCGCCTTGGGGCGGCCCGGCGGCGTGCCCGTCGCGCCTACGACATGACCAACATGCCGGAGGTCGGGTTCTCCAGCATGGCGTCCAGAGCCTCGATCGGTAGCGGTTTCGAGAACAGGTGCCCCTGGAACTGGTCGCAGCCCTGGTAGGCCAGAAAGTCGCGCTGCTCCTGGGTTTCCACGCCTTCGGCCACCACCTGCAGGCTCAAGCTCTGGGCCAGCGAAATGATGGCGCGTGAGATCGCGGCGTCGTTGGGGTCGGTCAGCACGTCGGCCACAAAACCTTTGTCGATCTTGAGCTGGTCCAGCGGCAGGCGCTTGAGCACCGAGAGCGACGAGTAACCCACGCCGAAATCGTCGAGCGAGAGCGTCACCCCCAGCGCCTTGAGCATGCCCATCTTGCCGATCGTGATCTCCATGCGGTCGGCCAGCAGGCTTTCGGTGAGCTCCAGCTTGAGGCGGTGTGGCCGGATACCGGTGCGCTGGATGGCGGCCATCACCATGTCCACGAAATCGGGGTGGCGGAACTGGCGAACGCTCACGTTCACCGCGATGCTCAGGCTGGCGGTCTGCGGTCGGTCGGCCCAGGCGGCGAGCTGTTCGCAGGCGGTCTCCAGCACCCACTGGCCCAGCGGCAGGATGAGGCCGGTGTCTTCGGCCACTGGAATGAAATCGGCCGGGAACACCAGACCGCGCTGCGGGTGCTGCCAGCGCACCAGGGCTTCCACACCGGTGATCACGCCCACCCGGTCCACCTGCGGCTGGTAGTGCACCACGAACTGCGCCTCGCGCAGGGCCACGCGCAGGTCGGAGCTCACGGTGGCGTTGGCACTCACCGTGGCCTGCATGCCGGGATCGAAAAAACACACGGTGTTGCGCCCCAGCGATTTGGCCTGGTACATCGCCAGGTCGGCCTGCTTGAGCAGCTCACCCACGTCGTTGTGGTCGCCACAGAACGAGGTCACCCCAATGCTCGGGGTGGCGAACTGCTGGTGGCCCGTGAGCTGGAACGGTTCGCGCAGGGTGTTCAGCACCTTCTCGGCCAGCGCACGGGCTTTGTAGGCGGCGGCATCGGGGTCGGTGCTCAGGTCGTCCACCATCACCACAAACTCGTCACCACCCAGGCGCGCCACCATGTCGGTCTTGCGCACGCTGCGCGTCAGGCGCGACGCCACCTTCTGCAGCAGCTGGTCGCCCATGTGGTGCCCCAGCGTGTCGTTGAGCACCTTGAAGTTGTCCAGATCAATGAACATCAGCGCGCCGTGCTGGCCCGAACGCGCGCTGGCTGCCAGCGCCTGTTGCAGCCGGTCCAGCAGCAACTGGCGGTTGGGCAGGTCGGTGAGCGCGTCGTAGAAGGCCAGGTGGCGGATCATGTCTTCGGCGGTCTTTCGCTGCGTGATGTCGCGTCCGACCGCCACCCAGTGCGTCACCTCCTCGGCATTGGCCTGCACCGAGACCACCTCCAGTTCGACCCAGAACAGCGCGCCGTTCTTGCGCCGCACCATCAGCTCGGTGCGGGCCTGCTGGTTCTGCTGCAAGCCTGCGGCCAGCGCCTTGAGTTTGGTGATGGCCGGGTCGAGCTCGAGCAGCATGCGCGGCGTCTGGCCGAGCACCTCGGCGCGGGTGTAGCCGGTGTGTTGTTCGAAGGCGTCGTTGACGAAAACGATGCGCGGCTCCTGCGCGCTGGCGCCGGTCTCGGCAATGGCCACGATGTCGTTGAGCCGGGACACACTGGTCTCCAGCAGCATCAGCTGTTCCTGCGAACGCCGGCGCTCGGTGACGTCGCGGAAATACACGGCCAAGCCTTCGGCAAACGGGTAGGCGCGCACCTCCAGCCATTTGCCCAGCGAAGGGAAAAAATCTTCCAGCTCCACCCGGCGGTTGGTGTTGAGCGAGCGGGTGAGTTTGTCCTTCAGCCGCTCGGCCAGTCCGCCGGTGAAGTCCTTCCACACCTCTTCGCCCAGCAGCTCGGCGGTGGTTTTTTGCAGCAGCCGCTCGCTCTCCTGGTTCAGGTAGGTGAAGCAACACTGGCGGTCCAGCGTGACGAAGGCCTCGGTGATGCTGGCCAGCGTGGTGGTCAGGCGCATCGCCAGGCGCAGGGTGTCCTGCTGCGCCTGTTTTTGCGCCGAGATGTCCTGGATCGCGCCCTGGATGCGCAGGATGCGCCCATCCTTGTTGCGCACGGCGGTGCCCACGGTGCGCACCCACTTGGGCGAGCCACCCTCCACCATGATCTGTATTTCTTCGTCAAAGCCCTCGCCGATGACCGCGCAGCGCTCCAGCCGCTGGCGGATGCCGCTGCGCCACTCGGGGTTGTAGCGCTGCACCATCGAGTCGAGCGAGACCACATGGCGGTGGTCCGGCAGGCCCAGGATGGTGGCGAACTCGTCGGAGTGCGTGACCAGTCCCGAAGACACCTGCATCGACCAGCTGCCCGCACCGGCGGTGTGCTCGGTGAGGTTGAGGCGGCTTTCGCTCTTGCGCAGCACGTTCACGTTGTACTGCTCGCTCACTTCGCAGCGGCGCCACAGCGACAGCACTTCGGCCGCGTGGACTGCCAGCAGGTTCAGCGTGGCGTTGGTCGGGGACTGCGGCGGCTGGGCCGTGGCGTCCAGCAACAGCAGGGCCACACCGGCCTGTCCGCCCATGGGGGCCACCGGCAACCAGTGCGCATGGCGCACGCTGGACCACTCGGTGCCCGCCGCTGCGCTGCCATACCCGGGCTCCGAGCGGAGATCGATCACGCGCGTCTCCCGACCACGGTCCGGGAGCGCCGCCGCGCTGAACTGGGCCGCGCTGGTCGCCGCATCGCTGGAAACACCGTGCACGCCCAGCACCACCGGCGGCCATGGGGTGGTGTCCAGCACCACGGCCGCAGCGCTCCCCGCCAACTGGGCGGCCAGCTGCGCCAGCTGATGAAACCCCGAGAAGTCCCGCGCGCTCGACCAGGTGCCCGTGGCCTCGAAGTCGATTTCTTTGATCAGCGCGCTGCGCGGTGTGGGAGTTCCGTTTCGCATGGAGATTGGGCCCGGTGGTTGGGGGTCGGCAAAGTGTGCGTTGTCACGCAACACACACATGGTGAGGGCATGCTTCACACCCACAGCGTGATCAAGATCACAAGAGCGGCGGCCAGTCGGCGAATTTGTAACAATCCGCAGGCTTTTCGTTACTTCTGTTCTACCATGGCGTTCCGTTGCAGGGAGCCCATGCCCGCAGCGGCGCACCAATGTGATGACGGCAACGAACTTGGGGAGTTGATTGTGAGCACACTTGCAGAACTCAGGCAACACAGCGATGTGCCGAGCTTGAAATCCGCGCTGCACCAGCTGTGCAGCGAGTTCGGTCGCATCACGCGCCTGGACATCCTCACCGCCATGCACGAAGGCACCAAGCAGGCCATCTGCTTTCTCCGCATGGAACGCCCTGAACAGGAGCAGCTGCTCATGAAGAGCCTGGGCGTGGGGCGTTTTGGTGGCGAGGTGGTGTTTGTGCTGAACCTCAACACGCCGGTGACGGCCGACGATTTTGGCCCTTCGTCCCAGTGGGCCGACTCCGACATTTATTGAAGCCGCTTCGCGCTTCCCCCGAAACAGGCCCTTTTCAGGGCCTGTTTTGTTGTGGGCAGACCTGTCGCGCCATCGACCGTGAACATGGCCCACGCGGCGCAGAATCCGGCCATGAACACCTTGCGCGCTCCTTTGCAGGCCCGGATTGTTGAATGGTTGGTGGCACCGGGCGATGCGGTGCGCCGGGGTGATGCGCTGGTGGTGCTCGAAGCCATGAAGATGGAGCACGAACTGCGTGCCGAAGCCGATGGGCGTGTGCTGGAGCTCCTGCTGGCCTCGGGCGAGCCTGTCCAGATGGGTGAGGTGTTGATGCGCCTGGAGCCATGGGTGCCTGCTGCGGATGCCCCCGCTGGGCCCACCGTGACGCCCCAGGGCGGCAGTGCCCGGGTCCGCCCCGACCTGCAGGCCTTGCAGGCACGCGAGGCTTTCACCCGCGACGCGGCCCGGCCCGAGGCGGTGGCGCGCCGCCACGCACTGGGCCTGCGCACGGCGCGCGAAAACATCGCCGATCTGTGTGACCCGGACAGCTTTCTCGAATACGGCGCGTTCGCGGTGGCGGCGCAGCGAAGCCGCCGCAGCGAGCAAGACCTGATCGCGAACACCCCGGCCGACGGCATGGTGACCGGTGTGGGCGCTGTCAACGGCGCGTTGTTCGGTACCGAGCGGTCGCGCACGGTGGTGCTCGCTTACGACGCCACCGTGCTCGCGGGCACGCAGGGCATGCGCAACCACCAGAAGACCGACCGCTTGTTGGGCATTGCGCTGGCGCAGAAACTGCCCGTGGTTTTGTTCGCCGAAGGCGGGGGAGGGCGACCGGGCGACATCGACATGCCCATCGTGGCCGGGCTGCACGTGGGCACCTTCGCCGCCCTGGCCCGGCTCTCGGGCGAAGTGCCGGTGGTGGGCGTTGTGAGCGGGCGCTGCTTTGCCGGCAACGCCGCGTTGCTGGGCTGCAGCGACGTGATCATCGCCACGCGCGGCAGCAACATCGGCATGGGTGGCCCGGCCATGGTGGAAGGCGGCGGGCTGGGCACGTTCCGGCCCGAGGAGATCGGCCCGAGCGATGTGCAGCACACCAACGGGGTGATCGACGTGCTGGTGGACGACGAGTCACAGGCCGTGGTGGCTGCGCGGCATTGCCTGTCGTTCTTCCAGGGACGTCTGGCCACCTGGGTGGCGCCCGACAGTGCGGCTCTGCGCGACGCTGTGCCCGAAAACCGCCTGCGCAGCTATGACACGCGCAGCATCATGCAAGGCCTGGTGGACGAGGGCAGCCTGCTGCCGTTGCGCACCGGTTTTGGTGTGGGCATCCACACCGCGCTGGCACGCATCGAAGGCCGTGCGGTGGGCTTGATGGCCAACAACCCGCTGCACCTGGGTGGCGCCATCGACGCCGACGCGGCCGACAAGGCAGCGCGCTTCATGCAGCTGTGCAATGCCCATGGCCTGCCCATCGTGAGCCTGGTGGACACCCCGGGTTTCATGGTGGGTCCGGCGACCGAGGCACAGGCGCAGGTGCGGCACGTGAGCCGGTTGTTCGTGACGGCTGCAAAACTGCGTGTGCCGTTCTTTGCCGTGGTGCTGCGCAAGGGCTATGGCCTGGGCGCGATGGGCATGACGGCCGGCGGCTTTCATGCGCCGGTGTTCACCGTGGCCTGGCCCACCGGCGAGTTCGGCGCCATGGGCCTGGAGGGTGCGGTGCGCCTGGGCTACCGCAAGGAATTGCGGGCCGCAGCCGAGGGCGCAGAGCGCGACGCCCTGTTCGATCGCCTGTTGGCCGAGCAGTACGCCAAGGGTTCGGCCGAGCAGATGGCCACCACGCTGGAAATCGACGCGGTGATCGACCCGGCGCACACGCGGCACTGGCTGGTGCAGGGGCTGGCGGGCGCCAAGGTGGCAGAGCCGTCGGCCACCCGCTTCATCGATACCTGGTGAGCGGGGTCGGAGCCTGGCTCAGATCAGGTCACCAAAACCGGTGTTGCGCACCGTGGCGGTGACGGTCTGGGGTGCGGTCTGGTTGATGTTGATCCAGAACTCGCACACGTGCTTCATGGCACTGAGGAACTGCGAGAACTCGGTGGGTTTGGCGATGTAGGCGTTGGTGCCGGCGTCGTAGGCGCGCAGCAGGTCGCTGGGCTCGGTGGACGAGGTGAGCACCACCACCGGGATGTTGTGCAGCAGGTCGCTGCCCTTGATTTCCTTGAGCACACCGATGCCGTCGAGCAAGGGCATCTTGAGATCGAGCAGGACCAGCACGGGGTTGCTGCCGGAGCGGTTGGTGAAGCCGTTGCGCCGGTGCAGGTAGTCCAGCGCCTGCATGCCGTCGGACACGTGGGTGACGCGCCCGTCCAGACCGTGGCGCGAGAGCGCCAGTTTCGTCAGTTCGGCGTCGTCGGGGTTGTCTTCAACCAGGAGAATCGCGTCGGCGTTTTTGCTCATGATTCCAGGGGGGCAGGCATCGAATCCAGGTTGGCATCCGAAAAACCAGGGCCCTCAAAAGGTAAGGAGAAATAAAAGACGCTGCCGACACCGAGTTCGCTTTCGGCCCAGATGCTGCCGCTGTGCCGCTCGATGATGCGCCGCGTGAGCGCCAGTCCGATGCCCGTTCCCTCGAACTCCGAGGCCCGGTGCAAGCGCTGGAACACGCCAAACAGCTTCTGCGCGTATTTTGTGTCGAAACCCACACCGTTGTCACGGACAAAGAAGGTGTAGCCCACCACCGGGTCGACGCTCCATCCCACCTCGATGCGCGATCGTTCCCGTGGCCGGCTGTATTTGTAGGCATTCCCCAACAGGTTGGCCCAGACCTCGCGCAGCAAGAGGGCATCGCCCTGCACCACCGGCAGGTCGGGCGCGATCACCCAGTCCACCACGCGGCCTTCGGTGTCGTGCCCGATCTGGGCCACCACCGCCTCCACCAGCAACTGGAAGTCCACCGGTGTCACGTTGACCGCAGCCCGGCCCAGGCGCGAAAACGCCAGCAGGCCGTCGATGAGCTGGCTCATGTGGCGCGCCGAATTGCCAATGGTGTTGAGGTAGCGCGCGCTCACCTCGTCGCATTGGCTGCCGATGTGTTCTTCAAGCAGGCTCACGAAACTGGAGATGTGGCGCAGCGGTGAGCGCAGGTCGTGCGAGACCGAGTACGAAAACGATTCCAGGTCCTTGTTGGCAGCGAGCAGCTGTTCCGTGCGCTCGACCACGCGGTTTTCCAGCTCGTCGTTGATGTTGCGCATGAGGTCGTCGAGCCGCTTGGCGTCGGTCATGTCGCGGTTGATCTTGGCAAAGCCGCGCAGCTCGCCGCCATCGTCGCGCAGGGCGATCAGCACCGAGTGCGACCAGTACTGCGTGCCGTCCTTGCGCATGTGCCAGTTGTGCAGTTCGTGCTGGCCGCGCGAGGCGGCCAGGCGCAGCATCTGGTCGGCGCGAACCTTGCCGTGCTCCGGGTTGGCCGGGTCGAACAACACGCCGTAGTGGCGCCCCAGCATCTGCGTGGGCGAGTAGCCGTCCATGCGCTGGGCGCTGTCGGTCCAGTCGGTGATCAGGCCGTCGGCATCCATGAAAAAGATGCAGTAGTCGCGCAGGTTGTCGACCATCAGGCGGAAGCGCTGCTCGGCCTCCAGCAGCTCGTTCGATCGCTCGCGGATGCGCTCCTCCAACTCCTCGTTGAGGTTGTTCACCCGCTCCTCGATCAGCTTGCGTTCGGTGATGTCGATGATCTGCACAAAAAGACCACGGACCTTGCCATCCTGCACATCGGGCAAATAGCGGGCGCTGACAAAAATGTGTTTGCCGCCCACCGCCGGGCGCCAGGTGGTGAAGTTCTGCTCTTCGCCGGCCAGGGCCGCTGCCATGCGCGGCTGGATGTCGGCCCAGACTTCCGGCCGCACGCACTGGCTGATGTGCTGACCCATGATGTGCACCGGGTCCATACCGTAGACGCGCAGGTGTTCGGCATTGGCAAAGCGGAAACGCAGGCCGGCGTCCAGGTAGGCGATCAGGCCGGGCACATGGTCGGTGATGGTTTGCAGGAAACGCTGGTTGTCGCGCAGGGAAATCTCGGCTGCCTTGCGGTGTGTGATGTCCACCACCGTGGTGTTGCTGCGCAGAAACTGCCCTTCGCGGTCGCGCACCGCCGACGAGGACAGCAGCGCATGGAAGGTGCTGCCATCGCGCCGGCACATCCGGTACTCCACGCCCTCCAGCGCATCGTCCTTGAGGATCTTGCGCATCCGCGCTTCGAGCAGCGGCACGTCGGCAGCGGGAATGACGTCGCGAAAGCTCAGCTTGCCCACCACCTCGTCGCGGCTGTAGCCCAGCCACTCCAGCTCGGTGTCGTTGATCGAGACGAAGATGCCGTGGATGTCGAGTGAGTGGTAGCCGCAGGGTGCCTGGTTGTAGAGCGCCTGCGCCTGGTTCAGGGCCTCGTTGAGCTGGCAGTTGGCGTGGCTGACCCGGTCTTCCGAGGCCTTGCGCTCGGTGATGTCGAGCATCTGGATGAACAGGCCGGCGACGGCACCGTCGAGCCAGTAGGGGGTGTAGTCGATGCTGGCGTAGAACGCCGTGCCGTCGGGGAACACGCGCTCCCCCTCGAAGCGCTGGGCCACCCCCGCCAACGCACCTTCCAGTCGCGGGCGCGCCGCTTCAAAGTCCTGCGGGCGGGCGATCTGGCTCAGGTGCAAGCCCACCAGCTGCTCGGGTGTGCCGTTGAGCCAGCGCGCGTAGCTGGCGTTGGCAAAGCGGCAGATCAGCCGGGTGTCGAAAAACGCCAGTTGCACGGGCACGCTGGCGGTGATGGTCTGCAGGAAGTTGCGTTGAGCGGCCAGGGCGACCTCGGCCGCCTTGCGCGCGGTGATGTCGACCAGCGTGTTGTTGGTTCGCAGGAACCGACCCTGCTCGTCCAGTACTGCGGTGGTGTTGAGCAGGCCAATGAAGCCGGTGCCGTCACGCCGCAGCATGCCGATCTCGGCGGCTTCCAGCGTTTCGCCCCGTATCAGGCGCTGCAGGCGCTGCAGCACCTCGTTCAGGTAGGCCGGCTGCACGTGGTCGCGGAAGTGTTTCTTGCCCACCACCTCGTTGCGGCTCTCGTAGCCCAGCCAGGTGAGTTCGGTCTGGTTGATCAGCACATACAGGCCGGAGGCATCCACCGAGTGGTAGCCACACGGTGCCTGGTTGTAGGCGATCTGGGCTTCGCGCAGCGCGCTCTGGATGCGGTCCTTGGCCTCGGCCAGTTCTTCGGTGCGCTGCCTCACCGCGCTTTCCAGCTCGGCGTTGAAACGCTGGATGCTTTCCTGCTGCAGATGCTGCTCGGTGATGTCGCGCGAGACCGCCAGCAGCATCACGGGTTGGCCATGGGTGTCGCAGATGGGCGTCACCATGGTGTCCCACCATTTCGGGGTGCCCTTGAACGTGGGGCCGTAGGCCACGAAGCGAGCACTTTCTCCGCGCCGCGCGGAGGCGATCGAGCTCAGGGCCAGTTGCACGCCATCGTCGGGCCACCAGTCGCTCCAGGCGCCCAGGCGCACTTGCTCGAAGTCGTCCACCTCCACCAGGCGGCAGCCCTGCGCCGTCATCTGGACCACGCGGCCTTCGAGATCGAGCACCTTGGTGCAGTCGGGACTGCTGGCGATGATCTGGCGGTTGAGCTCGTCCTTGATGCGCGCCTCGGCTTCGAGCGTGCGCATGGGTGTGATGTCCTGAATGAAGCCCAGCTGGCTGGTGACGTTGCCACCTTTGTCGCGCAGCGGCGAATTGCGCGCGAGCACATGCACGATCTCGTTGCCCGGCCGGATCAGCCGGAACTCCACACTCAGGCTCTCGCCGGTGGCAATGCCTCGGACCCAGTGCTCCTGCACCCGGGACAGATCGTCAGGATGCACACGGTCGAGCCAGCCGAAATTGGGAAAGTCGTGCTTCTCGAGCCCGAAGATCTCTTGGAGTCGCGCATCGACATGGGTGAGCAGGCCGGCCTGGTCGGTGCGGAAGATGCCGATGGGAAACGCGCTGCCCAGCGCCGCAAACAACGCCTCGTACTCCAGTGGCGCGGCGGCCACGGCGGAACCCCGATCGGCTTCCAGCGCCAGTTCGAGCGACAGCGGGAGCTCGGCGTGAAAATTCAGCGCGCTGGAAGAACCCTCGTGCAGGCTGCCGCCCATGTGCTGGGCGTAGTTGCGCCGCAGGTGCAGGTTTTCCGCCTTGAGGGTCTCGATCTCCAGCAGCAGCGCCCGTTCGCGAGCCGAGATCGAGGCCTCGGCTCGAGTGCCTTCAAGACGGCTGTCTTTCGGAGGGAAGAGAGCGCTCATCGATCAACTGTACCCCAGGGGGCACTGTGTTGAACGTGATATTTGACCCTCAGAATCGCGGCAGATCGGGGTGCGCCAGACGGCCTCCGCGCACCAGCATTTTTCCGTATTCAGCACAACGTTGCAGGGTGGGAACGACCTTGCCGGGGTTCAGTAGCGATTTGGTATCAAAAGCCCGCTTCACGCTGAACATCTGCTCGTTCTCCTCGGCCGAGAACTGCACGCACATGCTGTTGAGCTTCTCCACGCCCACGCCGTGTTCGCCCGTGACCGTGCCGCCCATGGCCACGCTGGTCTCCAGGATGTCGGCACCGAAGAGTTCGCAGCGGTGCAGTTGGTCGGCGTCGTTGGCATCGAACAGGATCAGCGGGTGGAGGTTGCCGTCGCCCGCGTGGAACACGTTCGCGCAGCGCAGGCCGTACTTCTTCTCCATCTCGGCGATGGCCAGCAGGATGTCGGCCAGGCGCTTGCGCGGGATGGTCGAATCCATGCACATGTAGTCGGGGCTGATGCGCCCGCTGGCCGGAAACGCGTTTTTGCGCCCGCTCCAGAAACGCAGGCGTTCGGCTTCGTTCTGGCTCACCGTGATGGCGGTGGCGCCGCAGCCGCGCAGCACCGCACTCATGCGGCCGATCTCTTCTTCCACCTCCTCGGGCGTGCCGTCGCTCTCGCAGAGCAGGATGGCTTCGGCGTTGAGGTCGTAGCCGGCGTGCACGAAGTCTTCCACGGCGGCGGTCATGGGCTTGTCCATCATCTCCAGCCCGGCGGGAATGATGCCGGCGGCAATGACCGAGGCCACCGCATCGCCGGCTTTTCGGATGTCGTCGAAGCTGGCCATGATGCAGCGCGCCAGCAGCGGCTTGGGCACCAGCTTCACCGTGACCTCGGTGGTCACGGCCAGCATGCCTTCGCTGCCGATGACCAGCGAGAGCAGGTCGAAGCCGGGCACGTCGAGTGCCTCGCCGCCGAAGGTGACGGGTTCACCTTCGACTGTGTAGCCGCGCACCTGCAGCACGTTGTGCACGGTCAGACCGTATTTGAGGCAGTGCACGCCACCCGAGTTTTCGGCCACGTTGCCGCCGATGGTGCAGGCGATCTGGCTGCTTGGGTCGGGCGCGTAGTACAGGCCATGCGGCGCGGCGGCTTCCGAGATGGCGAGGTTGCGCACACCCGCCTGCACCACCGCCGTGCGCGAGCGCGGGTCGATCTTGAGGATGCGGTTGAACTTGGCCAGCGACATCGTCACACCCAGCGCGTGCGGCATGGCCCCACCCGAGAGCCCGGTGCCTGCGCCGCGCGCCACCACCGGAACATCGAGCGCATGGCAGGCCTTGAGCACGGCGGCCACCTGCGCTTCGGTCTCGGGCAGCACCACCACCAGCGGACGCTCGCGGTAGGCGGTGAGCCCGTCGCATTCGTAGGGCACGGTGTCTTCCGCCTGCCAGAGCAGCGCATGGGGCGGCACCACCGCCTGCAGGGCTCGCACCACCTCGGCCTGGCGCGCAGCGCGCTGCAGCTGGGTGGTCTGGGCGGGGGAGGTGGGTGCGTTCATGGCGTGCTCGGGGTGTCTGCAGGTTGGCTGGGCCAGTTTAGGACAAGGCTCTGCCCGCGGTTTGAAGAAACTTGCAACCCCCTTGAAATTTCCCGCCACCAGCTTCACTTTGGAATCACAACGCAGCGCCCCCGGGCGCAACCGTTCAACCCCTCTTTTCAGGAGCATCTGCCATGAACCGTCTGATTGCCCGCACCAACCTGTTCGACGACTTTTTCAAGGACGTCGCCCCTGGTTTCTACGTTAAACCCCTGCACGGCGACGGCCTGCCGGCGCAGATCAGGATCGACGTGAAGGAAACCCCCGACGCCTACGCGGTGGAAGCCGAGGTGCCCGGTGTGTCGCGCGACGACATCCATGTGACGATCGACGGCCCGGTGGTCACGCTGCGCGCCGAAGTTCGCCAGCAGGACAGCCAGTCGGACGGCGAAAAGCTGCTGCGCAGCGAGCGCTTTTACGGCGCCGTCTCGCGCAGTTTTCAGCTGCCGCAAGACATCGACAACGCGGCCTCGAAGGCGAAGTACGAGAACGGTGTGCTTCAGCTGACGCTGCCGAAAAAACTGCCGACGGCTGGTCAACGATTGATCATTGAGTGATCAACTGACAGCCTTCTTGAGCCAGTCGGCGAACGCCGCGCATTCCCAGCGGTCCATGGTGCCGGTGCGCCAGCACAGGTAGTGCGCATGCGGGCTGGGCACGTGGCGGCTGTAGAGCGGCACCAGCGTGCCGTGTTCGAGCCAGGGTGCGGCGAGTTTGAGACGCACCAGGGCCACGCCCATGCCGGCGGCCGCGCCGTCGCACAAGAGGCCGATGTCGTTGAACTGCGAGCCTTCGTTGGGCTCGGGCCAGTCCAGGTCGTGCGCAGCGAACCAGGTGCGCCAAGGCTCCAGCGGGCTGCGCAGCAGGGGCACGCTTTCCAGGTCGTGGGCCGATTCAAACGGGCCATGCTCGCGCACGAAGGCAGGTGAAGCCAGCGGCGTCACCTCGTCTTTCATGAGGCAGACGTGTTCCACGTCGGCGTATCGCCCGGTGCCGAAACGCACCGTGAGGTCAGCGTCTTCGGCCACCACGTCCAGCAAGGGAATGCTGACCTGCAGCGTGAGGTCGATCTCGGGGTAGGCGTCGCTGAACTGCTTGAGGCGCGGCAGCAGCACCGAACGCGCAAACGTGGGGGTGACCGCCACCCGCAGTTTGCGCCGGCCCGGCGCAGCCGCGTTGCTGGGGAATTTCTGCAGCGTGGCAAGGCCGTCGCGCACATGGGCCAGGTATTCGCTGCCTTCTGTGGTGAGCGAGAAGTCGGCTCGGCCAAACAGCTTGGTGCCCAGGATCTGCTCCAGCTGCTTGATGCGATGGCTCACCGCACTCGGCGTCACATTGAGCTCATCCGCCGTCTGCGTGACGCTGCGCAGGCGCGCCAGCGCCTCGAAGGTCAGCAGACACTGGATCGGCGGAATCCGGATCATGAAGCCCCCACGCTCTGCCGCTGATGCGGGTTGCTGCCCCCCGAGGGGGGTGACCCGCCTTGGGGCGGCCCGGCGGCGGTTCGTTTGCTCACTTGAACACGACCGTCTTGTGTCCGTTGAGCAGCACGCGGTGCTCGCTGTGCCACTTCACCGCGCGCGCCAGCACCTGGCTTTCGGTGTCGCGGCCCAGGGCGGTGAGGTCTTCCACCGTGTCGGTGTGGTCCACGCGGGCCACGTCCTGCTCAATGATCGGTCCCTCGTCGAGGTCGGCGGTGACATAGTGGGCGGTGGCGCCGATCAGTTTCACGCCGCGGTCGTGCGCCTGGTAGTAGGGTTTGGCACCCTTGAAGCTGGGCAGAAAGCTGTGGTGGATGTTGATCGCCTTGCCCGCCAGTTCACGGCAGAGGTCGTTGCTCAGCACCTGCATGTAGCGGGCCAGCACCACCAGTTCGGCGCCTTCACTGCGGATGATGTCGAGCTGTTTCGCTTCCGCTTGCGCCTTGGTGGCCGCCGTCACCGGGATGTGGTGAAACGGCACGTTGTAGCTGGCGGCGAGTTGGTAGAACTCGCGGTGGTTGCTGATGATGGCGCGGATGTCCAGCGGCAGCAGACCGCTCTTCCAGCGGAACATCAGGTCGTTGAGGCAGTGGCCTTCCTTGCTCACAAAAATGACGGTGCGCACCGGTTCGGCCAGCGGGTGCAGGCTCCAGCGCATGCCGAAGGGCTCGGCAAACAGCTTCAGGTGCAGGCGCAGGTCGTCCTGCGTGAGCTGGGCGCAGGCGAACTGCACGCGCATGAAGAAAAGACCGGTGTCGTGGTCGTTGTACTGCGCGGCTTCTTCGATGTTGCCGCCGTGCTCGAACAAGAAGCCGGAGACGGCGTGCACGATGCCGGGGCGGTCCTGGCAGGAGAGGGTGAGGACATAGGTGTGGTTCATGGCCGGATGATTGTCGCAGCAAGCCTTTCGACCCATGGGCGGTGGGCCTGCGTGTGGCGCGGGCAGTGGAGCCCCCGCCAGGGCATGGCCGGTGCCACAATTCCCGTTTTACATCTGTGCCGGAGACGCCCCATGGCCTACAACGACCTTCGCATGGACAACCAGTGGTTGCCCTTCACCCCCAACCGCAGCTTTGCCAAGGACCCGCGCGTTTTTGTGGCGGCCGACGGCATGCACTTCACCACGCACGACGGCCGGCAGGTGATCGACGGCATCTCCAGCCTGTGGTGCGTGGGTGCCGGGCACAACCGCAAACCGATCAACGAAGCGATCAAGAAACAGCTCGACACGCTGGACTACAGCACCGCCTTCAGCGTGAGCAACGACAAGGCCTTTCGCGCCGCCGAGATGATCGCCGCGATGGCGCCGGGCGACCTCAACAAGGTGCTGTTCTGCAACTCGGGCAGCGAAGCGGCCGATACCTCGATGAAGGTGGCGCTGGCCTACCACCGCGCACGCGGCGAAGGCCACCGCAACATCTTCATCGGCCGCGAGCGCGGCTACCACGGCGTGGGTTTCGGCGGCATGTCGGTGGGGGGCATCCCAGCCAACCGCAAGGTCTACGGCACCAGCCTGCTGCCGCGCGTGGACCACCTGCGTTTCATCCACGACCCGGTGAATCACGCCTACATTCACAACGCCGAGCCGGTGTGGAACGAAGACCTGCTGCTGGAACTGGAAAACCGCATCCTGCCGCTGCACGACCCGAGCAACATCGCGGCCGTGATCGTCGAGCCGGTGGCCGGCAGCGCGGGCTGGTACCTGCCCCCCAAGGGCTACCTCCAGCGCCTGCGCGAAATCTGCGACAAACACGGCATCCTCCTGATCTTCGACGAGGTGATCACCGGCTTTGGCCGACTGGGCACCGCGTTCGCATCGGACTACTACGGCGTGCAGCCCGACATGCTGAACTTCGCCAAGGCCGTGACCAACGGCGTGTTCCCGCTGGGTGGCGTGGTCTGCACCGACCGCATTTACAACGCCATGATGGGCGCGCACGGCAGCGCGCCGGAGCACGCCATCGAGTTCTTCCACGGCTACACCTACTCGGGCCATCCGGTGGCCTGCGCGGCAGCCATCGCCACGCTCGATCTGTTCCGGGAAGAAGACCTGTTCAAGCGCGCGGGCGAGATGGGTCCGGTGTTGGGCGATGCCATGCACGCCGCGCTCAAGGGCTTGCCCAACGTGATCGGCATCCGCAGCCTGGGGCTGGCCGCGGCGGTGGAGCTGGCGCCCATCGCCGGCCTGCCGGGCAAGCGCGCCTTCGACGTGTTCATGGACTGCTACCACCGGGGCGTGCTGGTGCGCAACGCGGGCGAGAACCTCGTGTTCGCGCCGCCCTACAT